>CAKJZO010000073.1 GCA_918298275.1 Spirochaetota bacterium
AGAGTCGACGGCAGAAAGGTCACCGAAATCAGACCCATCACCTGTGAAGTCGGCGTTCTCGCAAGGACGCACGGAAGCGCCCTGTTCACCAGAGGCGAGACCCAGAGCCTGGCGGTAACCACTCTCGGAACAGTCCAGGACGAGCAGCTCTTCGACGATATCGACAGGGACAAGAACTACAGCAACTTCATGCTGCACTACAACTTCCCGCCGTATTCAGTCGGTGAGACAGGCCGTCTGACCACCGGAAGAAGAGAAATCGGCCACGGCCACCTTGCACAGAGAGCCCTCCAGGCTGTCGTACCGGCCAAGGACGAGTTCCCGTACACAGTCAGAGTCGTTTCCGAAATCATGGAGTCCAACGGATCTTCATCAATGGCAAGTGTCTGCGGCGGATGCCTTTCACTCATGGATGCAGGCGTTCCCATCTCCAAGCCGGTTGCAGGTATTGCAATGGGCCTGATCACCGAGGGCGCTGACTACAGCCGCTACAAGATACTTTCCGATATCCTCGGAGAAGAGGACCACCTCGGCGACATGGACTTCAAGGTTGCCGGAACACGCGACGGAATCACGGCATTCCAGATGGATATCAAGATTGCCGGAGTCACTCCTGAGATCATGAGCCAGGCTCTGCAGCAGGCCAAGGAAGGCCGCTACCACATCCTGGGCATCATGGAGCAGACTCTTGCCGGTCCGAGACCAGAGGTCAACCAGTATGCACCGAAGATCCTCACCACCAAGGTCGATGAGGACAAGATCGGCGCAGTCATCGGAACAGGCGGAAAGACCATCAAGGGCATTGCCCAGGCAACAGGCGCCGAGGTCAACATCGATGATGACGGAACAGTGACAATCTACGGAAAGAACACTGCCTGCGCACAGGCCGCTCTTGAAATGGTCAAGGCCATCATCGAGGAGCCCGAGGTAGGTAAGGTCTATCAGGGAACGGTCAAGAGACTCATGGACTTCGGCGCATTCGTCGAGATCCTGCCCGGCAAGGAAGGCCTCTGCCACATCTCCAAGCTGGCAAGAACCAGAGTCGAGAATGTCTCAGACGTTCTCTCTGTCGGACAGGTCATTCCCGTCAAGCTGATCGAGATCGACCGCACGGGCGGAAGACTCAGCCTTTCCTACATCGATGCAATCGATCCGGACGGAGAGGACAAGACTCCCAGACGCCCCGCAGGCGACAGAGACCGCAAGCCCAGAAGTGACAGAGAAAGAAAGCCATCCAAGCCCTTCAACAAGGGTGAGAAGCGCGAGTTAAAGCCCAGACACACGGACGAGAGCTGATGGATAAGGTTGTTGTCAAAGTACAATTGATTTCTGATGGAGCCAGACTTCCGGTCTACGGCTCCAAAGAAGCGGCAGGCGCAGATCTCTGCGCCTGTCTTGGCAATGATACTCTGGTAATCGAGCCGCACAAGTGGGCTATGGTGCCTACAGGCATCAGTATCGCTCTTCCTGTGGGCTTCGAGGCTCAGGTGCGCCCCAGAAGCGGTCTTGCCGCAAAGAAGGGCATCACGTGCCTCAATTCTCCCGGGACAATCGATTCCGACTACAGGGGAGAGGTGAAGGTGATTCTGATCAACCATTCTGACGAGAGCTTTGTAATCAATCACGGCGACAGGATTGCCCAGATGGTCATCGCAAGGCATGAAAGCGCCTCATTCGAGGTCGTTTCCTCGCTGGATGAGACACAGCGCGGCTCCGGCGGATTCGGTTCCACGGGAGTGTAAGTTACAACGCTCAGAAAGCGCAAAAGTGCTACAAAACAGGTCTGTTT
Source organism: Spirochaetota bacterium (assembly GCA_918298275.1). Classification (GTDB taxonomy): domain Bacteria; phylum Spirochaetota; class Spirochaetia; order Sphaerochaetales; family Sphaerochaetaceae; genus UBA9732. The sequence goes on from CAKJZO010000073.1 coordinate 1,790, forward strand.
TCGAGATGATGGAAACAGACCTATTTTATTCAATAACTGACTATTCCCCAATAAAATATAAATCAAAAAAAGTTGTTCATAACCTCTAAGATTTCTAATGGAATCTGCAGTTTTCCTGTTATATACCTCAGGAGGGTAAAATGCAGGAAGAAAAGAATAGAAATGATGTCGTAGAACCAGCTGAGATCCAGATTATCGATGAATATTCAATCAGGGAAAAGATCCATGTAATCCGTGGCGTTAAAGTCATGCTGGATTATGACCTTGCCTCAATCTATGGTTACACGACAAAAGCATTCAATCAACAAGTTCGGAACAACATTGAAAGGTTTGATGATGACTTCATGTTTTTGCTTACTCAGAAAGAAGTTATGTGTTTGAGGTCAAAAATTTTGACCTCAAACAGTGGTAGAGGAGGTTCTAGATACTTACCATATGCTTTTACTGAACAGGGAATATATATGCTAATGAGTGTCCTCAAGGGTGAATTAGCCGTGAAGCAAAGTAAAGCCCTGATCAGAACATTCAGAGCAATAAAGAACTTCATCATCGAGAATCAGGGAATGATCGGTCAGCATGAGTATCTGCAGTTGTCTCTTCAAATAAATGAAAACACAACAAGGACTTCCCTGTTGCATTCTGAACTTACGAACCTTGGAGCACAGATGACTCAGGTGATGGATAAACTCAGTAATGTCGTGGAAAGGTCCGAAATCGCTCCATTTCTCCTGGATATGGGTAATCCATCAGAAAAGCGGGAATATCTGTTTCTTGACGGACAGCCGATGAAAGCCAGTTTGGCATACATTGAGATTTACGGCAAAGCAACGAAGAGCATCCATATCATTGATGATTATATCAATCTGAAGACACTGCATCTGCTGAGCGATGTCAAGCAGGACATTGAAATTACTATAATCAGCGATAATATAGGCAATAATCTTCACATGAGCGATTATCAGGACTGTCAGAAGGAGAAGCTCGGTTTCAAAATCACGTTTGTTAGAAACAACCGATTATCACATGACAGGTTCATCATTATCGATTACGGAACAGAGAATGAGAAACTGTTCAGTTGCGGATCCTCTTCAAAGGATTCGGGAAACCGGATGACTACAATGATGCAATTCACTGATCCGGATATCAAATCAGTCTTTGATAAAAAGCTTTTGATGATGCTGAAAAACCCGCCACTTGTGCTACGATGAGAAAGCCACGATTATCAGAGCTATTTGAAACTCCTATCACGGCTTTAATTGTTTTGGATAATCACGTAAACTACGAAAAGAGGGTGGTATGAGTCAGTTGTACATAGGAACAGGCAAAATTGGACCGAGGCTTTATCTCTGTGCTCTGATGGATTACGAATCCAGAATGATACTGGAATATGAGTTCGGATCAACCAATTCCGAAAAGCTAAAACAGAAAACCTGTCTGAAAGCAGGGCTTGAAATAAGTCCACCTGTATCAAGGTATGTTTCCTCGTTTTTTAGTTCGCTTTCAGCGGAGCAGATGTCTCACTATAGATTCAGGGATAATGAAGAACGAAAGGATGCCGCCTTTGATTGGATCAAATATTACAATTTCGAAAGGCCCCATAGTGCTCTAGGCTACAAAACTCCAGCGGAAGTGTATTACAGCAAGCATCCAAGCAATTCCAGACAGGAGAACGCGGGAAAGGCTTAATATAAGCGATTGTGCAGAAGCTGTTTAGGATGAGATACTTCTTCAAAACATATTCAAAATCGTCAACAGTGTTGACGAATTCTGAGGAACTACTCAGCTGGTCGCATTATCTCTTTCTGATGGGAATAGATAACCCTGAAGAGAGAGCCTTTTACGAAAAAGAAGCCTATAACTCTCATTGGAGTTTAAGAGAGATGAAGAGACAGTTCAATTCCGCATTCTTCATGTAATTCTACATATGATTATCGAGTAATGCCCATAAGGGATTTTTTTGAGAAGCAAGTACAAGTTTGATTGACAAGATAGTCTTTATAGTTGCTGCCTGTCTTGTGCGTATATGAATTCGCTTTAATGATTCTTTATGATATAATTCCAATATGCTTGGAAGAAGAGGAAGAGAAAAACACGGATTGCTCTACTGGTATGTGGGGCGGGAGTATGTGTTTTCGTTCATAGTGGCGTTCCTCTTCTTTTTCTTTATCTTCTTCGTCAACCAGATCCTGGTTCTGGCCCAGAAGATACTTCTGAAGAACGTACGCATCGCGGATGTCCTTCTTCTTGTTGTATTCTCAATTCCGCAGTTTCTCATGTACACCATGCCGTTCAGCTCTTTGGCATCTGCAAGCATGGTAATAGGTAATCTCTCATCCCAGAACGAGATATTGGCTCTGCGTTCCAGCGGTGTGCATGTAAAACATATCTTCAGACCCATCCTCGTGGTATCGATCGTGCTTTCAGGTGCCACGCTCATGATAGCCGACTGGATGATTCCGTATACCACGGCCCTGTACAAGGACCTCTATGCGGAGATTCTGCAGAGCATGCCTACGTTCGAGCTCAAGAGCTACAGCTCCACGCGCTTCGGTAAGCGTGTGATTTCCAACGGAGCGGTGGATGGCAACGTCCTGTACGACGTGATGATATTCGACGATGCGGACAGCCGGCAGAGCAGGGTGATAACTGCAACCGAAGGCCGCATTACCGTCCTGGATATCGACAGGTATCTCTATCAGATCGACCTTGAGAATCCTCAGATAATGATTACGGATTCTGCCAGGGTCAACGAATACTCGCTTGCATCCGCATCATCCATGACCCTTTATCTGGATCTGAGCTCCTCTGCAAGCGGCCTTGTGAACATAACTCCGTCACAGATGTCCATAAGCCAGCTGCGCGAGGCTGCGGAGGAGAGGCTCTCCGAGCAGGAATCGATCCTTGCACAGAAGCAGAGCAGCATTAGCAATGCGGCTCAGGATCTGGGTGAGTCCCTGTTCTTCCTTGACAGAAATGACAATCCCAGCATGAAAAGCGTGCTTAAGGAGGCCTCGTTCCTCTCTCAGATGAAGTCCACCAGGGGATTCAGTTTCTACTACCAGTACTACCGCAGCGAGCTTCAGAAGAAGATGGCGCTCTCTCTGGCATGTACGTTCCTGGTTTTCATCGCGTTCCCGATATCGTTCTTCAAGGTCAAGAACGGGCGTCTGATAGGTTTTGGGCTGTCTATGTTCGTCGCCTGCGCCTACTGGTTCTTCATCTATTTCATGCATGTAAAGGCCATTTCATCGCCCCTGCATCCCGCAGTGTTTCTTTGGGCGCCGGACGCCGTTGTTTTTATAGCTGGCCTGCTCATGCTCTGGAGGACCAGAAAATGAGCATGAGGACGCTTGACCGCTATACAGTAACATCTATTCTCAAGACGGGAATTGCAACATCGCTATTGGCCTGTTTCATGCTTCTGGGTGTGGATCTTTTCTCCAATCTGGATCTGTACATGAACCACAACATAGGTTTCGCCAAGGCGTTTTCAGTCACGATTCTCTATGCCCCGGAGGCATTCCTCCTGGCACTGGGACCGTCGTTTCTGTTTGCTGTGACCTATCAACTGTCGATGCTCCATGCCCATAACGAGGTAATGAGCGTGCTGAACTCAGGTGTGAGCCTTTCCAGAATAGTCAGACCCATAATAATCATGGCGGTCATCCTTGCGGGTTTCTACTTTGTCTTCAACGAATACGTGGCAATCCCAAGCTCCAATGCAAAGGCCCTTCAGAGCGAGAACATCACCAAGGATACCGATTCGACCAATAATCAGGACATGGCCCTCAGCGACATGCAGAGCGGGTATATGGTCTATGCCGCAATCTACTCGGACTCCGACCAGACTCTCTTCGACGTCTCCCTCATCGAGAGCGATGAGAACGGAGCCCTGAAAAGGCGCACAGATGCCTATAGGGCGGTCTACGATCAGGAGTCAGGGCTTTGGACGTTCTATGATGCATATGTCTACACGCCGGGTCCCGATGGGGTGAAGGTCGAACACGTAGGGGATTTCGAGAACACCGTGCTTCTGCTGGAACCGCAGCTGTTCCGCAATGTGAGCAACGAGATTTCTACGATGTCCCTGAAGCTTGCCAAGGCCTATCTGGAGAGGATGAAGGGCCTGAATCCCGAGCAGTATGCAAGCATGGGCACTGAATACTACAAGAGGATATTCAGCTGTCTTACTCCGCTGATCATGATCCTCATAGCATGCAGCATCAATTACCGTTTCAAGAAGAATATCCTGTTCTTCTCGCTCGTGTGCTCGATCTGCATCGCCGTCGTCTATTTCGTCGTCCAGATGATGACTGTCATGCTCTCTGACCAGGGAGTGATAGCTCCCCAGCTGGGAACACTGATACCGTTTATCGTAATAATCTCGCTCACGACCGTAATGGGTCTGTTGCTGAGAAGACAGTAGGTTGCTATGGAAAAGCGAATATTCACACTGAAGCACCAGGATACGTCCTGCAAGGCAAGAACCGGAGAGATAAAGCTTCCCCACGGCGTGGTGCAGACCCCTGCATTCATGCCTGTGGGAACCAACGGGACCGTAAAGGGCATCCATCATGACGATGTTGCCAGAATAGGGTACAACCTGATTCTCGGAAACACATATCACCTCTATCTGAGACCCGGAATCGAGGTTCTGAAGACTTTTGACGGTCTTCACAACTTCAGCCACTGGAACGGCAACATCCTGACAGACAGCGGCGGGTTCCAGGTTTTCTCCCTTAGCCAGCTCAGGCGGATCCATGAAGAGGGCGTGAAGTTCCAGAGCCATATCGACGGCAGCAGGCATATCTTCACTCCCGAGAAGGTCGTCGATATCCAGCAGGTAATCGGATCCGACATAGCCATGATGCTTGATGTGTGCTCGGCGCCGGGAATCTCCTGGAAGGAAACCCTCAAGGCAATGGATATCACCCATCTTTGGGCCGAGAGGGCCATAGTAAGGCGTGACAGCCTTCTTGACCTGACGGGAAGAGCATTCAGGGGAAACCTGTTCGGAATAGTGCAGGGCGGCTTCTACGAAGACCTGAGAATCAAGAGCGCACAGACAATAAGCTCGATGGATTTCCCCGGAATAGCCATCGGAGGTCTGTCTGTAGGCGAGAGCAAGGAGGACTTCTGCAGGTTCCTTGCCCTGACTGCGGAGAATATCACTACGACCAAGCCCAGATATGTCATGGGCATAGGAACGCCGGATTACATCCTTGAGGCCATTGAGAACGGCATAGACCTGTTTGACTGCGTCCTGGCAACTCGCACTGCCAGAAACGGCAGCGTCTTCACGGACGACGGCATGCTGACACTTTCACGCTCGTTCAACGAGTTCGATCACGGTCCCATTCAGGAGGGATGCACCTGCCGTGCATGCACCGAGTACTCGCTTGCATACATGAGGCACATGTTCAAGTGCAACGAGATGTTGGGCGGAATGCTGGCAACCGAGCATAACCTCACATACCTGCATAATCTGATTCTCAGGGCCCGAAAGGCCATCGAAGAAAATCGGTTCGCTTCATTCAAGAAAGAATACCTTGAGCGCTTCTACGCCAACGGCGGACGCTGTGTGAGGTCCTGATGCGCTTTCCGTACCACGGTGCCGGAATTGCCCTGGTCATGGGCGGTCAGATCCTTTTGGGAAAGAGGTCCGACCATCCGTTCTACGGCAGATGGTCCGTGCCCGGAGGCGGAAGGGAGAAGGGTGACTCAAGTGAGCTTGCAACTGCAATCAGGGAGTTCTCGGAAGAGACCGGAGTGGACTTCCTGTCCCTTGATGCCAAGCCTATAGGCAGCTGGAGACTGAGGCTTCCGTTCTTCAGCTGGCGTACTTTTTTCTATGTTGTCCAATCTTTTGAGGCATCGTTCCATCCGGATGAGTTCTCTGAAATCCGGTGGGTCAGACTTGATGATGTGCCTATAAAAAAATACCTCAGACCTTTTACAAGATCCGAGGTGCGTTGTCTTTCAAAGCTTCTCAGAAATCAGCAAGCTTGATTGATTTCACGGTGTAGTCATAATCAACGCCGTTAATGCTGAACTTGCGGTTCTCATCCTTTTCCATGTTGTAGATGGCCTGTCCGAGCGGGCTCTTGAAGTTCAGGATGTTCCTGTTCGGATCGCTCTCCCACGGTCCGAGAATGGTGTAGGTGATCTCCGAACCGGACTTGTTGTCGGTGAAGACTACAATGGTACCGAAGGAAACGAGATTCGTATCAACGTTCTCAGGCAGGATGACCTGGGCGCTGGAGACCTCGTCGGTGAGCTCGTTCATTCTTCTGTTGAGGAACTTCTGCTTGTCCTTTGCATACTGGTACTCGGAGTTCTCGCGCAGATCGCCGAGCTCTCTGGCAGCTCCGATATCCTTGGAGTTGGCGGGAATCTCGACGTTCATGATGTTCTCGAGCTCCTGGCTCTTGGACTCGAGCATTGCCTTGGTGCAAAGCAGTCCCTTGGGAATGATCTTCTTCTTGTCGATGGCCTTGTTGGGGTTGTCTCCGGTGATTGCCTCCCAGTTCTCGGGGAATCTGTTGGCAATCTGGTGCTTGACAGTAAGTCTCTCGCTCTCGATGTCGGGGATTCCCTTGAGCATGGAGTAGAGCATCTGGGCTTCGGACGGATCAGAATTCTCGATGGCCTTGTAGACCTGCTTCTCCTCGGTGAACAGGGATGCGACAAGCTGCTTCTGTCTCTTCTTGTTGTCAGCGACATCTGCGGAGTTCGCGATTCTCTTGTTTACATGGGCAAGGAGGTTGATCTTGGTCTTGAGAAGGTCATCGCTGGTGACCTTGGCTCTTGCCCATTCCTTCTTGTCGAAGTTCTTCTCGAGATAGAGGAAGAAATCGGGATCTTCCTTGTAGTTATCGATGGACTTTGCGAGGATCTTGTAGATTGCGTTCTTCTTCGGGCCGTCGGCGATTGTCCTTTCCATGAACTGACAAGTGTAGTAGGGGTAGAGACTTATTACGATGTCCTGCCACTTGTCCACGTTGTCCCTGAGGTTCTCGATGAAGCTTCTCTTGATTTCGTTGTCCTGGATTCCCCTGAAGAAAGCCTCCTTGTCGTCAAGTGCGTTGTAGTACTCGATGAAGTTGTGGTTGCCTGCCTCGATGGAGAGACCCTTGCGGTTGATGAGGTTGTCCAGCACCAGGAAGCTGACCAGGCCGTTCGGGTTGATGACCTGGGCCATTGATACGAAGTACTTTGTCATGGCGGCGAACTCATCGCTGTCGACCTCGCCCTTCTGGGAGAGGAAGTCCTTCATGATGCGGATCTTCTCATAGATGTCCTTGGTGCCCTTGAACAGTGCAAGCTCCTTCTCCTCGAAGGTAATCGGCGTTGTCCTGAGGACATAGACATCGGTGGCGTTCTCGCTGATTCCGAAGTATTCGTTGGTGGAAAGCTCCTTCTTTGCCGCTGTCTGCCAGACGGACCACTGCTTGTCATCCAGGATGGACGGAACAAGCTCGGCCTTCATCTGCTTGAGGGAAGCCTGGTTGTTGTAGGACTCCATGATGACCCTGAGACCCCATTCCACGTTGTCCTTTTCAAGGAACTTGGCTGCAAGCTTTTCCTTGGGTACGGCGGCCTTGAGAACCCAGATATGGCGCTTGGGAAGGACTCTGAGAGAAGAGAAGGCCATCTTGGTGCTCATCTTGTGGATGCCTTTTCCGGCGAACTGGATCACCATCTCGTCTTTCTCGATCTTGTTGATTCTTCCGAGTTTCCAGGTCTCGTGATAGACAAAGGCACCTTCGACGAACTCGATCTGGTTCTCGAAGTTCTGGATGGCTACATTGATATCCATGTAGTCTCCGAGGATACCGGTGTTATTGAGGCAGTACTCGAGTCTCGGATTGTCCTTGTACTTCTCGCGCCAGAACTTGATGAGCCTGTCACGGTCATCTTCCTTGCGCTCGAGGTCCTTTGCGCTTCTGAGGGTCGGATCGTAGTAGATGATCTTCTTGAGAAGCTCGATCTTGGTATTCAGGTCGCAGTCTGCCTTCTCGAGAACGGACTTGAGAGCGAATGCTCCCTTGCCCCTGCCCATGGTCTCGGCGATCTTGGTGGCCAGAGAAATGAGGTAGGCAGTATCATCTGCCTTGAGATCCATGATCTTGTCCCAGACGATCCTGAGCGATCCGAGATCCGGATTCTTGAGATTCCTTCTGATGATGCTTCTGTAGCATGAGATTGCACCTGCCTTGTCGCCGGTCTTCTCATAGTGGTCGGCGAGCTTGTACAGGACTTCAGTCTCTTCCATATCGACCTTGACGAGGCGCTCCCATGTCTGGATCTTCTCTTCGGTCATGTTGGAGAGCGAATAGCACTCTGCAAGGACCTTGAGGACATAGGAACTTTCCCTGAAGCTCAGAATCTTCTGTGCCAGGAAAATGGTCTGTTCGATCTTGGATTCCTCATAGTACTGCTCCAGAAGCTGGAGGATGTGTCTGTCGTCTGTCGGGTGCTTTCCCGTGATGGTCAGCAGGTACCTGATGGCAATGGAATTCTTGTCCTTTTCTTCCAGACTCTGCTCGCAGATCTTCTTGAAATCAAGTCTTTCATCTGCATCTGTGAGTTTGCCTGCAATTTCATCCAGTTTCTGGAATTGCTCGATTCCGACTGCTGATGTGCTGGTGCTCTGCCAAAGCTCATCGTCAATCAGGTCTCTGACTTCAATAGCTGTCATAATGTGCTCCTTGTATCAAGACGTAAACAAAACCGAACAGACTTTCGTCTGCTCGGCTTTTGTGTCTTTCATACTGTGACTCAAATATAACATAAAAAGGGTCCGGATGGCAATGATTCTTTTCTCTATATTGAAATATGTTAAAATGTGATAGAATCGTAACCATGAAAGACCCTTTGATTCTGACATTCGATCTGGGAACCCAAAGCATGAGGGCCCTGCTGATAGACAAGGCCGGCAATACAGTGCTCGCAGCGCAGGTGAAATACGAGAGTACCTGCATCCCCTCCGATATAAGGGGAAGAGCCGAGCAGGAGCCTGATTTCTACTATGACAGGCTATGCGAAGCCGCCGTTCTTCTGAAGCAGAAAGATACCCAGAATCGTTTCAATGACATAATTGCAGTGACTATCACCTGCATCAGGGATACCGTTCTGATCCTGGACAAAGACCACAAGCCATTGAGAAACATCATCGTATGGATGGATGAGAGAAGGGCGAAGGGTGATCCCAAGCCTCCCATGCTCCACAGAATCCTCTTTGCATCGGTCGGCATGACGGAGACAATCAGGCTCCTGTACAAGAATGCCTTCTGCAACTGGATCATGGAAGAGGAGCCCGAGCTCTGGGAAAAGACCGACAAGTTCGTAATGCTTTCCTCCTACATGAACTACAGGCTTACGGGAGAGCTCAAGGACGGAGCTGCCAATCAGGTGGGACATATTCCGTTCGATTACCGCAACCGAAAATGGATGAAGAAGGGCCTTTCCAAGTGTGTTGCGGACATCCCCGTGGAGAAGCTGGTGGAATTGGTCGATTCTCCGGGTGTGGTAGGCTACATCAATTCTGAGACCTCAGGGCGTACGGGAATTCCGGAAGGACTTCCTCTGATTTCCACTGCGACGGACAAGGCCTGCGAAGCCCTCGGACTTTCCGTCATGACAGAGGACAAGGCGGCGATTTCATTGGGAACCGCATCGACAATACAGTTCTGCAGCCCGCATTATTTCGAACCTTGTCCGTTCCTTCCTTCGTATCCGGCAGTCATGCCGGGATTCTACAACGGCGAATACCAGCTCTACAGGGGCTACTGGATACTTACCTGGTTCATCCGCAACTTCTGCGACGCTGAGATCAGACAGGCAGCCGAGGAGGGTGTTTCAGTCGAGAGTATCCTGGACAAGACCCTGACTTCCGTTCCTGCAGGAAGCGGAGGTCTTGTGATGACGCCTCATCTGTCGCCCGGAAACAACAATCCCTTTGCCAAGGGCGTAATCATGGGATTGAGCGATTTCCATGACAAGTCCTACCTCTACAGGGCCATCATAGAAGGTATCGATCTTGAGCTTTATCATGCCATGGTGAGGATGCAGAAGCGTTCGGGCCAGCATATCCGTGAGATATACATTGCCGGCGGAGGATCGGTCAGTGACAGCGTGGTGCAGATTTGCTGCGATGTTTTCGGACTTCCGGTGAAGCGGATCCAGACCCATGAGGCCTCGGGAATAGGGTCGTCGATGGCTGCGTTCGTGTCCATGGGCGAGTTCTCTTCCTACTATGACGCCGCCAAGAGCATGGTCCATGACAAGGATGTGTTCATGCCCAATATGGAGAATCACAATATCTACATGCAGATGTATGACGAGGTGTATCGCCATATCGAGAAGAACAATACGAAGCTGTTCAAGAGACTGCGCAAATTCGGAAAGGAAAGATAGTCCTCAGAACCTGTAGTCGCGGGCTTCTCTCTGTGCCTGGCGCGAGAGATCGCGTTCCTTGATGGTTTCCTTCTTGTCGTGCAGGGCTTTTCCTCTGCAGAGCGATACCTGCATCTTTACCAGATTGCCTTTCAGATAAACCTTTGTAGGAACAAGAGTAAGGCCTTTTTCTTCAACCTTGCGCCTGAGACGTTTGATTTCCTGCTTGTGAACCAGAAGGCGGCGGTTTCTGTCGGCGACATGATTGAAGATAGAGCCTTTGTCATACGGCTGGATCGTGAATCCGATGAGCATCATCTCTCCGTTGTCTATCTTGACGTAGGAGTCCGTGAAGGAAAACTTTCCGGCTCTGATAGATTTGACCTCAGTGCCTGCAAGGGACATGCCTGCCTCGAGGTCCTCGAGAACCTCGTAGTTGAAGTAGGCCTTCCTGTTGGTCTGTAGTGTCTTTATCTCCTGCTTCTTGTTTTCCATTTTTCAGTTCCATGCGACTCTGAAGCCCATGTAGTCGCTGCAAAGGCTTCGGTAGGTAACTCCTGTGCTGTAGCGGTCAATGCTGCTCATGTCGCTGACATAGGATCCGCCCTTAATGACCATATCCGTGTTGCTGCTAAAGGCCTCAAGAGTTTCAAGTGCCTGTGAAAGGGCTTCTTCATCTGCAATTCGGGCCATCGGAATGAATCTGGTACCTGTCATTTCCCAAACGCTTCCGAGCATTGCTGCCGGTGCTTTCTCTGCAGCCGAGGGCATCAGTGATCTCTGGAATCCGCCTTCGCTGTCAGTGAAGTTTGCTGCAATCCACTGGTCCTCGGACGGCAGATAAACCTGCCTGCCGCTGACTGCGGAAAGCCAGGTGCAGAATGCCTGTGCGGCGTGCCAGCTGATGTTTCTGACCGGTTTGTTCGTCACCGCCGCGAGCGATGTGCTCACGCCATCGAGGTAGTACTCGTCCACTAGTCCCTCTGAAATCAGTTGCTCCTTGTTCTCGAGGTTCCACTTGGGATTCTGGGAGAGGAACTGGGCGAACTGGTATTCGGTTATGCAGTAGGCTCCGATGTTGAATGCCTGAGTGCTTACTGTTCTGCCTGCCTTGATGACTGAAGGATAGGTGGCCTCCACGGTCTTGCCGTTGGAGAACTGAGCCTCGGGAATGGCGAATCCTTCCAGCGTGAAGAAATCGGTCTTCAGGCTTGTCGACTTGGCCTTTATCTCGGGAATCTGTTCGTCGGTTATTCCCGTCGTCTTGCTCTCGTCAAGTACCGAATAGGGGATATCTAGCTTCAGATCAAGAATTGCGAGAGCATTTTGGGCATCCTCATACATCTGGGGCGAATCGACGAAGAGAAGGGCGGCCTTGAGAGCGGAAGAATCTTTTGCGAAAGAACTTGTTTCCACGCTCTTTGCGTAATTCGTGAAGATGGGGCTGTAGCGGTGCACTTCATCGTACTCAAGCACGGCGCCGTAGGCATTGGCATCTTCAAGAAGCTCTGCCGACAGAGAATCGAAAGCTTCCTTTGTCAGTGTTGCGGAACTGCTTACCGCCTGTGTTCTCGGGAACAGCCAGTTGAACAGAACCGGATGGCCGACCTTGACCGTGAAGCTGTCGATCTCATGACCGTTGACTTTATAGGTTACTGTGTGGGTTCCGCTGGGAATCTTGCGTGTGAAGGGAGTTCCGCCCTGATAGACATCATCTACATAGACGGCTGCATTGTAGGCAAAGCTGTTGAATGTAACACGTTTGTGTCCGTCAATGATATCCGGAAGAATGGCTACCATGAAAAAAATGAGAACTATGGCAATTAGATAGACTATCGAAAGCCAAAGGCCTGGCTTTAGGCCGAACAGAGGTTTTATCTTTACCGGGTCTACCTTCGGTAGCTCTTTCTTTTTCTTCATCATGCCGTAAAGTTAACTTTATTGACGGTTGTTGTCAACGTCACTATAATCTGAGTCTATGGATATGGAACGTTTCTTTGACAAGGTGCAGGAGCGCACCGAGAACTATCTCACTAGGAGAAAGGCGAAGAAGAAAGCCGAGAAGATGAACAGGACTTTCCTGAGCGAGGCTCTGGGCTGGCTCGATGCCATTCTTTTTGCAGTCGTAGTGATCTTCCTTGTCAACCAGTTCCTTTTCCAGTTCTTCATCATTCCGTCCCCGTCCATGCTGGATACTCTTCTGGTCAAGGACAGGGTCATGGTCTCGAAGCTTACATATGGAATAGAGACCTTCCCACAGGGGCCGAAGATCCTGGATTCCAGGATTCCGGACAGGGATGACATAATCACGTTCTACAATCCCCAGTACGAGAGCAAGGGACCGTTCTTCAATGTCATCAGCACATTGCTCTATATGGTTACCTTCTCTTTGGTCAACATCGACGTTGACGAGCAGGGGAACATGCGTGAGAAACTGCTTGTAAAGCGTTCTGCCGCAGCTGCAGGCGATACCGTTACTTTCCGTGACGGCGATGCCTTCATCAAGCTTTCCGGAACTGGCGAATATGTGGACGAATCCCTGTTCAGGGAGCAGAACGGTCTTGCCACCGCTCCCCATAGAACCATCGAGGAAGGAACCCACGTGTGGTACAACGCAATGGGAAGGCTCAACGGTCTGACTGAAGGAGGCGTTTCCTCAAGCAACCTTCCCAGACACCTTGTCACCGACTATCAGGCTTTGGACAATTCAGCCACATTCACCGACCTCTACGGATTCAACAAGCAGATCTCCATCGGGCATATGATGGCCGATCCTACCGACATGGAAAACAGAAGCACCTGGGCAAAGTATGACATAGGCGTTTATGTTCCCGAAGGTCATGTGCTGCCGCTGGGAGACAACAGGGACAATTCCCAGGACGGACGCTATTTCGGACCTGTCAGCGCAGATGACATAAACGGCCGTGTCGTGTTCCGCATCTGGCCGCTCGGACGCATCGGCGGTCTTGTGAACAAGTGAGTTTTCTCGAAAGCTTCGACATCAACAAAGGTCTCTCCCTCTATATCCATGTGCCTTTCTGCATCTCAAAATGCTCCTACTGTGCATTCTATTCCCGCTCGGGTTGTTCCGATTCCTTGATGGATGCCTATCTTGAAAGGCTCCTGGAAGAATTGGATCAGGTCAACGGGATTATGGCAGGACGAAGATTCGATACCGCCTTCATCGGGGGAGGAAATCCGGGATGCCTCGGACCGCGGCGACTTGAAAGGATAGCGCAGGCCGTCTGCAAATGCGGCAGACCTTCGGAGTTTTCCGTGGAAATGAATCCGGAATCGCTTGATGAATCATTCTTCCCTTTGTTTTCCGACTGTTTCACACGTCTTTCGATGGGAGTGCAGAGCCTGGATGAAAAAGCGCTGGGCTTTCTCGGCAGGAACGCCGATCTTCTGAATACAAGGAAGGGGCTTGGGTTGTCACAGAAGCTCAGGGAGCAGACGGGATGTGACCTGAGCTATGACCTGATAACCTGTCTGGGATCCTGGCATGACGAGTTGAAGGATGTCAGAGAACTTACCGGGAACTATCCGTCAGATCATCTGAGTGTCTATGCCCTGACTCTTGAAGAGGGAACTCCTCTGTTTGAAAGAAAGCCGGCTCTTCCTTCGGAAGACGAGCAGTATGAAATTCTCAGTCGCGTATGGGATTATCTCAAGACCATCGGTTTCGAGCATTATGAAGTGTCCAACTTCGCAAGACCCGGAAAGCGCTGTGCTCATAACTGCAGGTACTGGGCATACGGACAGTATCTGGGACTGGGACCCGGTGCAGCCTCAACTGCATTCTCGGAAGACGGGTCGGTTCACAGATATCAGTTCAGACCAGATGTCGGTTCCTATGTCTCTTCCGGGCTTTTCGGCGGATATGATAAAGAAGACCTGAATCGTAACGAATCGGTTGAAGAACTCGTTCTGATGGGCCTTAGGTACAAAGGCGGACTTGATCTTGCAAGATTGGAAACAATGGTCCAGAAAACGATTGATATGTCGATATTCGAAGGTATAAGCGGATTTCAGATAATCGACAATCATCTGATTCCTGATGATGAAGGATTTATGACAGCCGATGCCGCGGCCTCTGCCATATTGGGCAAGCTATATTGACATCAAAAATACTGCCATGCTAATTTTATAAGGTAGTCTTAATAACTATAAGAGGTTTATATGTCAGGTCACAGTAAATGGGCAACCATCAAGCACAAGAAAGGAATTGCTGACCAGAAGAGAGGTCAGAAGTTCACAAAACTCATCAAGGAGATCAGCGTCGCCGCAAGAATGGGCGGAGCAGATCCTGATATGAACGCAGCACTCAGAACTGCCATTCTCAAGGCAAGAGCTGAGAACATGCCCAAGGACAACATCGAGAGAGCCATCAAGAAAGGTTCCGGAGAAATGGGCAATGCAGTGTTCATGGAGCTCGTGTATGAAGGATATGCCCCTGGCGGAGTCGCCATCATCGTTGACACACTGACCGATAACAAGAACAGAACAGCAGCAGACGTCAGAAGCACTCTGACCAAGCTCGGCGGATCACTCGGATCCTCTGGTTGTGTCTCCTATATGTTCCAGACCAAGGGAGTCATCACCTATGATGCTTCCAAGTATTCCGAGGATGAGATCTTCAACGCAGCTCTCGAGAACGGCGCAGAGGATGTTTCCACAGAAGACGGAGTGATCGAGGTCACCACATCTCCTGCAGACTTCGGTACGGTTCTTGAGGCAATGCAGGCCGCCGGTTTCGAGCAGGACAGCGCTGATGTCAGCAGAATCGCTGACCAGACAGTCACCCTGGACAAGGAGAAGGCTCAGAAGGTCATGAACATCGTCGAGAGACTTGAGGATCTGGATGACGTTCAGTCCGTAGCTACAAACCTTGAGCTTCCGGACGACTTCGACGAAGAATAATTGAAATGCTGGTTCTTGGAATCGATCCGGGAATTGCAAATACAGGCTGGGGCGTAGTCGACTTTGTCGGCCAGAAGTTCCGGCCTGTTTGCTATGGTGTGATCAACACCGATACGAAAGACAAACTTGAGCATAGAATCGCCGTCATAGCCGAAAGTGTTGCGCAGATTGCCGAGAAGTATCAGGTTGGCCATATTTCGATGGAGGACATTTTCTTTGCGAAGAACGAAGTTTCCGCCATCGGAGTTGCCAAAGTCATCGGTGCCATTAACTACGCTGCCTACAAGATAGGTCTTGAGGTATCGATGTTCACACCGATGCAGATCAAGATGGCAATTACAGGCTTCGGAAAAGCAGAGAAAAAGCAGGTTCAGGAAATGTGCCGGATTCTGCTTAAGCTTGAAAAGATTCCAAGACCGGATCACGCAGCTGACGCGCTTGCCGCTGCCGTGTGTTTCTGCAATACAAGCGCAACAACGGGGAGGCTAGGCTTCATAAAATGATCAATGCAATCATCGGTCAGCTTGTCTGCGTAAATGCCCAGACTGCAATTCTTCTCGGCGGAAGCGTGGAATATGAACTTATTATCTCGTCTCAGACGGCTACGAAGCTTTCAAACCTTCAGGGCTCGGAGCGCAGCAACGTCAGGCTTTTGGCCTGGCTTCAGCACCGTGAGGACGGGATGACACTCTTCGGATTCTCCGACGAGGATGAGAGAAGGCTTTTCCTTGAACTTATCAAGGTCAACGGAATCGGGCCCAAGCAGGCGATGAAGATCCTTTCCGGAGTACGGGTAAAGGATTTCATCTATGCTCTTGACCAAAGCGATGTAAATTTCCTCTCGAAGATTCCCGGACTGGGAGCCAAGACTTCACAGAAGATCATCCTGGCCCTCAGGGATACGCTTGTCTTTACGAAGGAAGCTTCCAAGCCTCAGAATGTGGCAACAGGTAATTCCAAGAAATATCAGGATATAATCGATGCCCTCGTTGAGATGGGCTATGACAAGAAGAAGGTTCTCGAGACCGTTGCAAACCTGCTGAAGGACAATGAGCAGTATGTTTCCTCACACAGCCAGAGCGCCGTGGAGGAGTGGCTCTTCCGCAGTGCTGTCGTGGGTCTGAGCTGAGGAGGAACCTATGGACGATGTAGATTTCCTTCAGAGCACATCAATCATGTCAACCTCCGCACAGGAGGCCGATGCCCAGGAGAATATCCTCAGACCCAAGTATCTCAAGGATTTCCAGGGTCAGAAGAAGATCAAGGACAATCTCGGGGTATTCATCAAGGCCGCCCGAGACAGGGGAGAGGCTCTGGATCATGTGTTTCTGATCGGTCCTCCGGGACTCGGAAAGACCACTCTGGCTGCAATTGTTGCCAACGAAATGGGCTCGGAAATCCGCATGACCAGTGCCCCTGCACTGGATAAGCCCAAGGATCTTGCGGGAATCCTGACCAATGTCACTGAGAATTCTGTTTTCTTCATTGATGAAATCCATCGTTTGAAGCCTGCACTGGAAGAGATGCTCTACATAGCGATGGAGGATTTCGAGATCGACTGGGTCATAGGACAGGGGCCGAGCGCAAGGACGATGAGAATACCTATTCCTCACTTCACGCTAATAGGCGCCACGACCAAGGCCGGCATGGTCAGCTCTCCGCTTCAGACCAGATTCGGCATCAACTGCCGCATAGAGTTCTACAACGAGCAGGAGCTCGGCCAGATCATCAAGAGAAGCGCATCCCTGATAAATGTCCCGATTGACGATGAAGCCATTCTCCTTCTTGCAAAGTGTTCTCGCGGTACACCAAGAATTGCCAACAGGCTGCTCAGGAGATTCCGCGATTTCGCCGAGGTCATCGGTGACGGCACGATCACGACCGATGTGGTGAACAAGAGCATCAAGAATCTGGGAATAGACCTCAACGGACTGGAAGACCAGGACCGCAACATCCTCAGGACCATCATCGAGTTCTACGGCGGAGGTCCTGTCGGAGCCGAGACTCTTTCCATATCCGTGGGAGAGGCAATCGAATCCCTCGAGGATTTCTATGAACCCTATCTGATCCAGAAGGGTTACCTCAAGCGCACTCCGCGCGGAAGGATGGTCACGGCCAAGGCCTATGAGCTTCTCGGACTCGAGAACCTGATGGAAGCACAGATGAATACCAACGGAAGCAACTTCCTTCCCGGATTCGGCGGTACGGCTGACAGCCAGGGAACGCTGGATCTGTTCTGAGGCGGAAAATGAAAATCAGTGAGTTTACATTCGACTTGCCGCAGGAGCTGATTGCACAGACTCCTGCAGAGCGTCGCGGAGAAGACAGACTTCTAGTGATCGATAGGAAAACAGGTGCCTATTCTGACATGATGATGCAGGATTTTCCAAGTTTGGTTGAGCCTGGTTCTATCGTTATTGTCAATGACACAAAGGTCAGAAAAGCTAGGGTTTTCGGTATTTCAGAGACCGGAGGCAAGGTCGAATTCCTTTTTACCGGTGCAATCGGGCCTGACAGATGGCAGGCAATGGTATCAAAGAGCAGAAAGCAAAGACCGGGTAAGGGGTATGACTTTTTCACCCCTGAAGGACAGCTTTACTGCAAGGCAATAATTGATACTGATGTCGATGATCATGACAGCGGTTCCTCTCTGAAAGTCATAAAATTCGACAGACCCATCGATGAGGATTTCTTCCAGAAATGCGGCCATGTTCCTCTTCCTCCCTACATCAAAAGGGAAGATGACTTCAATGACGAGAAGCGCTATCAGACCATCTTTGCCAATGAGTGCGGCAGTATGGCAAGCCCTACTGCAGGTCTTCACTTCACGCCCGAGATGGTCGCGAAACTTGCAGAGAAGGGCGTTGAGGTCCTTCATATAACGCTGCATGTCGGAATGGGGACATTCCTTCCGGTGAGGACGGAGAACCTTGAAGACCATGTGATGCACACCGAAAGCTATCATGTTTCCGAGGAAGTGGCTGATAAGATCAACAGGGCAAAGAAAGAGGGCCGGAAGATAGTTGCAATCGGTACAACAAGCGTCAGAACACTCGAGAGTGCCGTGAACAGGACTACAGGACTTCTTGAAGCCAAGAGTTCCTCTACCAATCTGTTCATTAAACCCGGTTTCGAATTTGCGATAGTGGACCAGATGCTTACCAATTTCCATACCCCTGAAAGTACTTTACTTGTTCTTGTGTCCGCATTTGCCGGACGCGAGCATATTCTCAATGCATACAAGCATGCAGTTGAGCAGAAATATCATTTCTTCAGCTACGGGGATGCAACGTTCCTTCACTGAGTTTCATTTCCTGACAGGGAGGTCCTATGACTAGGTTTTTCAGAAATGTCCTGACCATAGCCGTTGTGCTTCTGGTCTCTGTCTGTTGTGTCTTTTCTCAGTCCATCGTCGAGAAGTCGACGGGAAAATACGTCGGAAAGACAATTATCCTTCATTCCAACGATGTCCACGGTGCCATAGAAGGCTATGCCCAGATGGCACAGCTTCGCATCGATTTCATGAATGAAGGGGCAAATGTAATCGTTGTTGACAACGGCGATTTCAGTCAGGGGACGCTTTATGTCAATTCCTCGGAAGGCCGCAATGCCGTCAAGATGATGAACCTTGCCGGCTATGATATCATATGCATCGGAAACCATGAGTTCGACTTCGGAGTAGACAGCCTCAGGACAGAATTCGATGATGCAGAGTTCTCTGTCCTCAACACCAATCTGTTCCTGGAAGACGGAAGCCCGATGTTCGAGGGATACAAGACAATCGATATCTCGGATGAAGTCACTATCGGATTCTTCGCTCTCGATACCCCCGAGACCAAGACAAAAACCAAGCCTTCGCTGGTAGCGGAAATAGTCATTCCTGCAGAGGAGGAACTGTTTGCTCTTGCCAGAAAGTCAGTCGAGCATCTCAGAAAGGATGAAGGCTCGGATCTGGTCATCTGTGTTGGTCATCTCGGAATAGATTCCAGCTCATTCCCCAACACCTCTTATAACCTCATGAGAAATGTCGATGGAATCGATTTTCTGATTGACGGCCATTCCCATTCGGTGTTTTCCGGATATGAAGGCCTCCCGATTCAGCAGACAGGAACACGCTTTGCCTACATCGGAGTCATAATCATTGACAATGCAACCGGGACAATCGAGGACTATTATCTTGCTGACTGCAAAGAAATTGCCTATGACGAGACTGTTCTTGCGGCAGCCAAGGAGATTGAAGCAGAAGCCGATACCGTTCTCTCGGAGCCGTTTGCACGATCTCAGGTTGAATTGAACGGAGAAAGGGTTCCGAACAGGAGCGGTGAAACCAATCTCGGCGACCTTGTTGCGGATGCAATGCTATGGGAAATCCTCAATGATACATCGGCAATCAAGGTTCCCAAGGAAAGGATCGTTGCCATAGAGAACGGCGGCGGAATCCGTGCAAGCATTGCTGCCGGGGACATCACCAAGCTGGATGTGGAGACCGTACTCCCGTTCATCAATACCCTTACCGTAGTCTACGTCAGCGGACACGATCTTCTGGAGGCCCTTGAGGCTTCGACCTTCTGTACCCCCGACACGATCGGAGGCTTCCCTCAGATTGCCGGCATGAACATCACGATCAATACGACCGTTCAGTACGATGCAATTCCCGAGCCCTACAAGGGATCCTCATACCATGGTCCTGCCTCGCTGAAGAGGGTGACGATCAATGACGTGAACGGGCAGCCTTTCGATATGGATGCCGTCTATGCCGTTGTGACGAATGACTTCTGTTCGCTGGGCGGAGATACCTACTATGTTCTGGGTAGTGCGGCGGATCGCTTCGATACCGGTTTCCTGATCAATGAAGTCGTACAGAGCTACATCACCGATGGCCTCGGAGGAGTAATCGACGAGCAGTATGCACAGCCGAAGGGAAGAATCACAATAATCAAGTAAGGAAAACTATCGGTTCACAGGCTGTGGATTATCCCACAGCCTTTTTTTATCCAATTGACACAGTTGGGCAATAATGATAGTTTTTAATCCGCATGGCCGTGTAGCTCAGCGGGAGAGCCCCAGTCTTACACACTGGTTGTCGTTGGTTCAATCCCAACCGCGGTCAAACACGGAAACCGACCCTTGAGGTCGGTTTTTTGTATTTTAAGTAAATACTTAGTGATAGCAATTTATAATTTTGTTATTTTAAGATAGAATGGCTTTGTTATGGAAACGCACGATTATAGGAAAATCATTTCAGATATAGAAAGCCGCATTGGTAATGCAAGGCTCATGGCGGTCAGCAAGACGAGATCCGTAGAGGAGATCATGGCTGTCTATGAGGCAGGGTGCAGACTGTTCGGGGAGAACCATGTCCAGGAGATTGTGGCCAAATTCCAGAGCAAGCCTTCGGATCTGGAACTTCACATGATAGGGCACCTGCAATCCAACAAGGTCGGCAAGGTCGTGCCGCTGGTGGATATGATAGAGAGCGTTGATTCCGTTTCATTGCTTGAGAAGATCAACGCAGCTGCTGCAAGATGTTCGAAAACCATGGATGTTCTTCTTGAGGTGAATACCTCCGGGGAAGCAGCCAAGAGCGGTTTCGAGAGCAGGGAAGATGTGTTCGCATGCCTGAAGGCATCGGCCTTGATGGGTAATGTCAGAATCCGCGGCCTGATGACAGTCGGCCCGGTTGACTGCGAACCTGATAAGAAGGATGAATTGACGGATGCATCATTCAAGGAGCTTGTTGCTCTCAGAGAGGAATGCCGGAAGAGATTCCCTGATATGGATTTTTCGGTACTTTCGATGGGAATGAGCGGTGATTATATGATTGGTGTGAAGAACGGTTCTACCGAGGTCAGAATCGGGACTGCTATCTTCGGACCGAGGGATTACGGGCAGAAATGAAAAAGACAATTATAATTATCATAATGATTTGTTTCAGTTTTCTCGTTTGCAGTCCGGTATTTGCCTTGAGTCTGGATAACTATGAACCATATGGCAAGGACGAGTTTCCCAAGTGGGCGCTGGACCTCAGGCGTGCAGAGTGTATTTTCTTCGGTGGAATACCGATTGCATTCCCTCTGACTGCTCTTACATTCAGTCTTTTCAAGCAGGATACGAACTTCCTCAAGACTTTGGGAATTGCGTGCTCTGTGACGGCTGTTATTGCCATCGTCGACTATGTCCTGGGGGTCATAAATGAGGATTGAGCGAACGTTCGATCTGATTGTCGGGCCTGAGGATCTGCAGGAAGGTCAGAAGCTGCGAGTTGACAGCTTCGTGGCATCGAAGGTCACCGAGCTTTCGCGTTCCGCCCTGGCCGGGTCAGGTTGTTCGATTGCAATCAACGGAAAGCCAGCCAAGAAGAGCGATAAGGTCGTGATTGGAGACAGCGTCAACCTTGTCTATGCAACCGATGTATTTGAAAAGGTCGAGCCTCAGGATATCCCGTTATCTGTTCTCTATGAAGATTCGGACATGCTTGTCATAGACAAGGCCCAGGGAATGGTTGTGCATCCCGGAGCCGGTAATGTGGACGGAACGATAGTCAATGCTCTGGCTTACAGATACGGCGAGGACTTCATAAAGGAGATGGCGGACGAATGCGATGTTTCCAGACCGGGCATCGTGCACCGTTTGGACAAGGATACCAGCGGAGTCATGGTGATCGCACTGAATGCCCGTGCTCATGCCGCATTGAGCGAACAGTTCCAAAGTCATGATATAGAAAAGATTTACTATGCATTCTGCGATGGAATATTCCAGAAGCATGAGGATGATATCGAATGTTATCTCGTGCGAGACAGGAGTGACCGAAAGCTCTTTGCTCCCCTGAGACAGCCCAAGGAATACATCATTCAGGGCGGTCTTTCTTCCAAGAGAACCCAGGAAATCCTCGATGAGGTCTACAAGGATCCCAAGTACAGGATCGGTGGGGCACAGAAGGATTTCGGAGGCGGCAAATGGAGCAAAAGCCATTATGAAGTGGTCAGACAGCTTCCCCAGGCCGCTTTGGTGAAGGTTCAGATATTCACGGGAAGGACTCATCAGATCAGAGTTCATATGAAATACATCGGTCATCCGGTAATCGGGGATGTGATGTACAACAACAGGCTTTCGAGATTCCCCGGAGAATCACTGATGCTGCACAGCGCATCGCTGCAGATTGCGCATCCGACGACCGGAGAGCTCATGAAGTTCGAAGCTCCGCTTCCACAGAGGTTCGCAGACCTCGAAAAGAAACTGCGAGAGGCTTGAATGGAAGGGACGGTACTCAGGTCCATAAACAACATCTACTCGGTCAGGACCGATGACGGAAAGGTCTATAGCTGCCGCATCAAAGGCAAGCAGCTGTCTCTGTCCAAGGGAGAGTACAATCCCATAGTTGTCGGTGATAAAGTTGAAATCACACCATCGGGCGGAACCGAGGACAAGCCTGAAGCCCTTGTTATCACGCGCCGAGACAGGGTCAGTGCCTTCTCACGTTGGAACGACAAGAGGGATATGAATCAGACAATCTGCGCCAACATGGATCTTCTTGTCTGTGTGTGCAGCGTAGAGAGCCCACCGTTCAGGCCACGCTTTGTCGATAGGGTGATTGCCTGTTGCAGGGGCGTTCAGGTAATGATAGTCCTCAACAAGTGCGATATTCTACTTACTGAAGATGAGCTTGAAAGATATAGCTTATATAAGAAGCTAGGCTATCAGACTGTAAGTGTTTCAGCTGAGACCGGAGAGAACGTCGATGCGTTTGTAAAGCTTCTCGAAGGACACGTTGCTGCTTTCGTAGGCCAAAGCGGAGTGGGCAAGAGCTCGCTGATAAACAGAATTCTCGGAACCAGCCAGAGAGTCGGGGAACTGAATGCCAAGTACAACAGAGGCAACCATACCACCAACCATGCAATCATGCTGGACGGTCCTGGCTTTACATTGATCGATACTCCGGGTTTCAGGGAAATATCCGTTCCGCATGATGACCCTCATCTTGTTGCGAAGGCTTTCCCGGAGTTTGCCAAGGCGGCACCCAAATGCGAGTATGACGGATGCCTTCATATTGCTGAACCTGGCTGTGAAGTCAGAAGGTTGCTGGAAAAAGGCAAGATCAATGCAGATAGGTATGAGAGCTATGTGCGCATGATCGCCTCCATGGAAGAAAGGCTTCCGGTTTGGGGCAGGACATCTAGTCGTGCAAGTTCTCCCACTTCTCAGAAGAACACATACAGCAGAAATCGGAGTGATGAATTATGTTCAGACGAACAGCTATAGATCTCGGACTGGATCTGGTGCTCCAGTCAGTATCCAGCCATGCCCTGAGTCCGCAGGGCGCCAAGGCAGTGCTCAATGCGAATACCACATTCGACAGGGATTCCTATCTCGACCGCCAGGGCAAGGTCGGAGCGGTCATCTATGCCATTGCGGCTGCAAGCGCAGAGAACAACATTCGCGTGGAGAGTTTCCCCGATATCTCGGATGTCTTTGACTGCATTCTCAAGAGTCCGACGGCATCCCTTGAAGGCGAGCAGGTCTTCAATGTAGGTTTGTTCATCCGAAGTGCACGCCTCCTCAAGACTGTTCTGGGTCTTTCAACAAGGCTGGACTGCAAGGACCGCGATCGGGGAGTAGACAATGTCATCGGTGATATCCCGGAGAACCTTCTGTATCTGGAGCAGGAGATATTCCGTATCCTTGAATCACCCGGTCGCGTGAAGGAGAACTATCCGACGGTCAAGGCACTGCGGGATAAAGCCGATGCCAGACGCCGGGAGCGAAGCCGCCTTGCCAACGATTTCATGCGCCACAACGCCTCCATAATGCAGTCCGATGCCGCCGTCATGCGCGACGGCAGAATTCTTCTTCCCGTGAAGAACGAATCCAAGGGCTTGCTTGACGGATATGTCCAGAGTTCTTCCCAGAGCGGCGGAACCGTATTTATGGAACCGTTCAGGCTGGTTGATATGAACAATGCCGTAATAATGGCCCAGGAAGAGATAATACTTGAGATTGCAAGGCTTATAGGTCAGCTTTCGGACATGGTTCGTGAATCTGAGGAAAATCTCAGGATTCTTTCTTCCCAGGTGACGCAGGCCGATTTCCTCTATGCTTTTGCCTCATGGGCCAAGAGCAATGACTGTTGCAGAACCCAGATAGGCGAGCCCTCTGTCGACGGAGATTACAGCTGCAATCTCATACATGCAAGACATCCTCTCCTCGGGGGGAAGTGCGTTCCCATAGACCTGTCTGTTCCTGCCGGAATCAAGGCGGTTGTTCTTACCGGACCGAATGCCGGCGGTAAGACCGTTACGATGAAGACAGTTGGACTTTTCTCCCTGCTGAACCAGATCTGCGGATATATTCCCGCATCTGACGGAAGCAGCCTTGCATTATTTGACAGAGTCTTTACGGATATCGGTGATGACCAGAGCATCGAGAACCATCTTTCCACGTTCAGCGGTCATATGAAGAGCATCGGTTTCATACTTAGGACGATGACGAAGGACTCCCTTGTGATCCTCGATGAGCTCGGAAGTGGAACGGATCCTCAGGAAGGAGCGGCACTGGCAAGATCCGTGCTGGAATTCTGTACGAAAAAAGCTTCCCTTACACTTACGACCAGCCACCATGGCGTTCTGAAGCAGTATGCATACGGATCTGCAATTGTTCTCAATGCTTCCATGGAGTTCGACGAGAAGACTCTTGAGCCGACGTTCCGTGTCATTGAAGGTCTTCCCGGAGAAAGCCATGCAATCGATACCGCCAGGAGAATGAGGCTTCCCAAGAGCGTCACCCAGGCTGCCCAGAAGTATCTGGGCCAGGAAGCGGTC
>CAKJZO010000074.1 GCA_918298275.1 Spirochaetota bacterium
TGTGGCAAATAAAGTGGGGTTCTGATATACTGATCCATGGAAGTGGTTTCTCTCCTTTAGGATTTTGTTGTGGTGACAAAAATTATAAAGGAAAAACCACTTTTTTATTTTAAAAAATCCCACCAAAATATTGCGAGAGCCTTAAAAAATCCCACCAAAATATTGCGAGAGCCCTTAAAAAATCCCACCAAAATATTGCGAGAGCCTTTTTATTGGTGTTTTGTCTTAAAATGTTACCAAAAACGTTACCGAATCATATCCGGGAAAGAAGAGATTGCAACATCTTCTCATCCTCATTCAGGCTGATTTCAAAGGCTTTCTTGCCTGCATCCTTGATCGAGGCTCCGATGTGGTAGAGCATCTTCTTGTCAAGAATCAGGAACCTGTCATGGAATTCATCTGTATAATTGATCTCCAGTTTCCCATACTGGCCCTGGAAGGCGTTGATTTCTTTCTCATTCAGTCTGCAGTTCTTCTGAGAGGTATGGATTTCAAGAGCAACGGCAGGCTTTTTCCTGGACAACATATCAAGAGTGCCCTTGTCCACATAGCTGTCAATAAGGATTAGCGATTTCTCGGCTTTACCGATTATTTCCTCAATACAGCTTGTGGCATCCCACATCTGACCTTTGAAGAAAATGACGGCCTTATTTGATTTATGTATTTCCAAATGTTTGAAGAGACGGTTGATTTTCTCATCTGTTTCAAGCTGTTTAATCTCAATTCGATCAAGCCGTTGAAATACAACGGCGTTATCAGCCAAGTAGTGACGCAGAGAAATAAAAGCATTCATTATTGCGATGCTTGTTTTTACAGCTATATCAGAACGGAGTATCGCAGACAGCATTGCTACTCCGGACTCCGTAAAGGCATTTGGACATACACTTGAGTGTTTGAGCCTTGCCAACCGGTCACAATTTGTGACCAGTTCCTCCTTTTCTTCCAGGGTCAACTGAAAACAGAAGTTGGGAGGGAATCTGTTATTATTTCTTTTTACGGATTGATTTAATGCTTTTGTGTTGACCTGATACAATTCTGCAAGATCTGCATCCAGCATGACCTGTACGCCACGAATGGCGTAGATTCTTTTCCGGATGTCGTCAGAGTTGATATTCATAGAAACTGCGGTTTGTTTATCCATACTTTCATTATAGCACCTCAAGAGAATATATGCTATACATATGTTTAGTATTTTTCAAAAAACTCATACCTGCGAAAAAGAAACTCGCTAAGAGAAAAGAACCGAATCAGATTGCGTTCGGAATAGTTCTACAGTGTTTATCCATTATGTGGTAACATGCATAGGATTTAAAGATTGGGTTTTTCAATTGCTTGCTTCAAGAGAATGGTTCTAAACTGGCAATAGCAGGGAAAGGAGTTAGGGATTATGAGATTCAAAGGTCTGAACGTTCTTGAGAACAGGAGACGTTCCATCGTTGTCGAGGACGGTATCGTAAAAAGGATAGATTCCGAAGACAGCGTCGATGACAATCTGTTCATATGTCCCGGTGGCCTGGTCGATACCCAGGTGAACGGGTATCTGGGCTACGACTATTCCGAGAAAGCCTTTGAAAGCGAACATGCCCTGATAATCTCAGAAGCCCTGGAGAAGGCCGGGACACTGCAGCACTTCGCTACGATAGTTACAAGCCCGCAGGAGAGGATAGTAAGGAACATCGACCTTATCGTAAAGGCCGTGGAAGAGTACGAATCGGTACGAAGAAGCCTTACGGGAATCCATGTCGAAGGCAACTTCATTTCACATCTTGATGGCCCGAGAGGGGCACATGACCCGCTTTTTGTAAGAAAAGCCAGCATTGAGGAGTTCGATCAATGGTATGACCATTCGAAAGGACTTCTGAAATACATCACAGTCGGAGCCGAGGCCGAGGATGTTATTCCTCTGATCAGGCATGCAGTCAAAAAGGGCGTGGTGGTATCGCTCGGGCATACTGGAGCTACGGCACAACAGATAGATGAGGCCGTAGAGGCCGGAGCATCGGCATGCACACATTTGGGAAACGGAACATTCTCGGCCTTGGACAGGTTCAACAATCCGCTTTGGCCGCAGATGAGAAACCAGGGACTGACAGCAGGCATCATAGCCGACGGCTGTCACGTTGATCCGGACTTGCTCTGGATATTCTCTCGGTGCAAGGATCCGGACCACATCATCCTGGTGACGGACCTCTCGCAGTGCGCGGGACTTCCCGTCGGAAGACGCATGTGGGGAAACATCCCCGTGGATATAGTAGAGGATGGCTCTGTCAGGTTGGCAGGAACTCCGTATCTTGCAGGTGCGGGGTCGCAGCTGCTGAGGGACGTATGGAACTATTCGCGTTTCACAAAAACGGACTTCACATCTGCCTTCAGACTGGCCACCGTCAACCCGATACGCATGTACGGGCTTGACAGCTCACGTGCCAGAATCGAGGAAGGGAAGAAGGCAGAGTTCATAGTGTTCGAGAAAACGGACAGCGGATGTGTCCTGAAGGCGGTTTTCGCCGATGGACACAGAATCATATGATTCCACAAAGTTTTTCCGGAATTGATAATCGAGATTATGTGACGATTTCTCTCCATATATACCTTTAGTCTGTTTCTCAATATTTTTTACCATTTTTTAGTAAGCCAAGTTATAATTAACACATCACAAAAAAGCAAAGGAGGAGGAACCTATGAAGAGATTGTTTGCTGTTCTGCTGGTTCTTGTTGTTGCTGCGGCTATCGTGTCCGCTGCTGGAGCTCCTGAAGCCGCACCTAAGGCTGACGAGCCCATCACACTCAGATATTGGACCCATGAGGATGCCAATAGACAGGCCTTCGAGGATGAGCTCATCGCAGAGTTCCAGAAGACTCATCCTAATGTAACCATCGAGCACACTGTTGTTCCTACAAAGAAGAGAGCCGAGCTGATCCAGACAGCTTTTGCTGCAAACAACGGACCGGATATCTTCACGATGCCTATCGAGGATGCATACCAGTACATTCTCGACGGCAGAGTCACTCCCGTTGACTATGCTGTCTTCGGAGCCAAGGATGCCAAGGACCTTGCCGGACAGTATCTCGGAACCACGATGTCGCCTGCAACTGTAGAAGGAGATATCTATGGTGTCCCTCTTGAGATCACCAACTACGGTCTCTATGTCAACAAGAGAGTCTTCCGCGATGCCGGTCTGGATGCAGACAAGGATTATCCGAAGACATGGGAAGACCTGCTCACACTCAGCGAGAAGATCTGTAAGTACGATGGACAGATTCTCACCGTCAGAGCAGTTGACTTCAACTACGACCACTGTTTCGTCCAGTTCCAGTCACTCATCGAGCAGATGGGCGGAAAGATTCTCAGCGACGACGGCAAGGAAGCCATTGTCGGAGAAGAAGCATGGCTGAGGTTCTTCAGAATGATGCATGAGTTCGGACCTGCCGGAAAGAACTATGCTTCACCGAGCTACACCTATGCAAGAAAACTGTTCAATGCTGCAAACGGAGACATCGCAATGGCATTCATCGGCCTGTATCAGGTTCCGAGAATCCTCAAGGATAATCCGGAGTTCTACAACAGCGGAGACTGGATGATCGTTCCGTTCCCGAAGATGGCCGAGGCCAAGGAAAGCGATCCGAGAAGCTGCTACCTGTCACAGTACTACTATGTGAATGCACAGTCCTCGCCGGCAGCACAGAAGGCCGCATGGGAGTTCCTCGCATTCTGTCAGAGCAAGCCGGAGGAGTATCTCGGAAGAGGCGGTTCCGTCATCCAGCCGAGAAAGTCTGTTCTCGAGAGTGCTGTTCTTGACACACTGCCGTATTCGAATGTCGTTCTCGATGGTCTTGCAGAGAGCAAGGCAAGCTACTGTGAAGGTGGAGCCAAGGAGATCGAGGCTCTGTTCCTTGCAGCTCTTACCGATGTCATGGACGTAGGAGTATCGCCGGAGGAGGCTTACAAGACTCTCAAGGAAGGTGCTCAGGCTGTCATTGACGAGCTTTGATTTATGATCAGTGTCGGAACCGGTCAATAAGGGCCGGTTCCGCATTTTTGTTCTGAGGTTCAGGGGGTTATTCGATATGAGACAGAAAAAGTATAGGGGAATAGAGCGCAAACTTGCTTTGTGGGGCTGGGGATTCAACATTCCGTCACTGGTTTTCTTTGCGGTTTTCAGCTTTGCACCGATCTTCTACGCCATATACACAAGTCTCTATGACAAGAGAGTCCTTTCCCTGAAGGCTCCAAACTTCGTAGGTCTCAAGAACTACATAGATATTTTCACGAACAAGGGAATCGGCTTTCTGGATTCGCTGAAGTCGTCCGCCATATTCTCGTTCGGAGCGTTTTTCCCGCTTGTTATCTTCTCGCTGCTGTTCTCCGTGCTCGTGTACAACAACTACAAGGCATCGACCCAGCGTAAGTTCGAGATACTCTGGTATACGCCGGCAGTCATCTCGTCGGTTGTCGCAACTACAATCTGGATGCTGATCTTCGACCCGAGAGGTCTTGGAAACCAGGTTGTGAATTTCATTCTGAATACTCCCGGAGTCGACCACAGATGGACATCAAATCCCTCAATGCTCAGGTTCGTCACCATCATGGTCTATTTCTGGAAATACATAGGCTATTACATCGTTCTCTTCATAACGGGTCTCGGTACCATTCCGGGAACCCTCTATGAGGCTGCCAGAATCGACGGAGCCTCGAGGATGCAGTGCTTCAGACGGATAACGCTTCCTCTGCTGAAGCCGACCATCTCGCTTGTCAGCGTCCTGTGTCTCATACACTGTCTGAAGACATTCAGCACCCAGTACATGTTCTACCAGAGCGGAGCTCCGCTGAAACCCATCAACGTCATTTCGCTCAGCATCTATACGACCGGAATCACGAACCAGAGGATCGGACGCGCTTGTGCCATGTCCATCATCCTGTTCGCTGCCATGATTATCCTCTCCATTGCGCAGCTGAAGCTGATCAATGCCGATGACATCGATTATTGAGGTGAAAGATGAGCAGTGAAATAAAGAGTCCGGTCTACAAAATCTACAAGTTTCTCATCACAATACTTCTGGTCCTGCTGGTTCTGCTTACCGTAACACCGCTGGTGTTCATGCTCTGCGCCTCATTCATGACCAGCAAGCAGATACTGGCCATTCCGTTCTCATGGATTCCGAAGCCGTTCCAGTTCAAGAACTTCTACAACGCAGTTGCGGGCACGCTTCATACCTGGACATTCCCCAGAAACATGCTCAACAGCTTCATCGTCTCGGGAACCGTTACGCTTACCACGCTTCTTCTTGCAGGAATGTCCGGCTACGGTTTGTCCAAGTTCAGATTCAAGGGAAAGAACTTCGTGTTCATCACTATCATGAGCACGATGATGATCCCGTTCGAAGCCATCATGATTCCCATGTACATGATTGCCCAGAAGCTGAATCTGATGAACAGCTACAGAGGTCTGATCATCCCTTATCTGGTTTCTGCCTTCGGAATATTCCAGATGCGCCAGTATCTTCTGACTTTCCCCGGGGAGTTCCTCGATGCCGCAAGAGTCGACGGAATGGGGGAGCTGGGCATCTTCTTCAAGCTGGTAATGCCGAACTCGGCTCCGGTTCTTGCGACATTGGCCATAACCACTTTCAGAAGCCAGTGGGATAACCTTCTGTGGCCTCTGCTTGTCACTCAGAATGCAAAACTCAAGACGGTTCCGCTCTACATAACATCGTTCAGCGAAGAAAAGCATGCAGACGAAGGTGCCCTGATGGCTGTTGCCCTTCTGGCATCACTGCCCATGCTGATTGCATTCTTCGCTCTGAGCAAGTACTTCATCGGCGGCTCGGAAGTCTACGAATCAAGGAAAGGCTGACATGAAAGGAATATCGACCTCAATATGCGCAGACTCGATCTGCTACCACAAGAGACCCATAGTCGTTGATGCTAAGACAGCTATCGCAAACTGCGTCAAATCCGGCTTCAGGACGCTGGATTTCTCGTTCCACAACTATGCCCGTGACGGCCAGCCCATTTCCGAGGACAACTGGCAGGACTGGCTCAAAGAGATCCGTTCATACGCCGACAGCCTCGGGGTCGACTGGTACCAGGGCCATGCGTTCATCTATCCGAAAGACGGGAACTTCGACCAGCATAACGATACCTACGAGGAGCGCATCAGACGCTCGATAGTCGGATGCGGCATAATGGGGGTGAAGGTTCTGGTCCTGCACCCGAGGAACTTCTTCATAGACGATGACATCAACAAACCCTATGATTTCATCAAAAGCAAAAAAGAGAATCTGAAGTATATCGCCGGTTATCTTAAGGAAGTCGAGAAGATCCCCGGACTGAAGCTGGCAATCGAGAATCTGTTCCTTCCTGCAACACCGCAGAAAGCCAACAGATACTGCTCCTGTGCAGACGAGCTGATAGATCTGGTCGATACGATCGGAAGCGACAGGGTAGGAATCTGCTGGGATTTCGGCCATGCGAACATCTCCGGCCAGAATCAGTGCGAGTCGCTGGAGAAGATCGGAGAGCGCCTGATAGCCACCCATGTGCATGACAATGCCGGTACGATCGACGAGCATCTGGCTCCGTTCTTCGGACGTATGGATTGGCCACCGATCATAGCAAAGCTCAAGGAAATCGACTACAAGGGCTATTTCACTCTCGAGATCCAGCATTTTGCCGGAGGCCTTCCGCCCGTTCCCGGAATGAGGGATCAGGCCTTGAAGCTTTCACACGATATCGCGGAATATCTTTTTTCTCTTTAATCGGTGTTGACATAATGTCTGAGAATGTGTAGACTGCAGTTAGTTAGAGAACTCTAACTATTAAACAGTCTCCTTTTGGAAGAATTTTCCTATTAATTGTGGAGGGTTCCCTGCGGACCCTCCTTTTTTTACATGGGGGTGGTGAAATGAGTACGGTAATAATAGGTCTTCTTATTCCTTTTGTCGGAACTGCCGCAGGGGCAGCCTGCGTGTTCTTCCTGAAGAAGGATCTCAAAATATCGGTCCAGAGAGCTCTGACGGGCTTTGCCGCAGGAGTGATGGTCGCAGCATCCATCTGGAGTCTCATCGTTCCTGCCATCGAGCAGAGCGAACCCAAGGGACGTCTGGCCTTTCTTCCTGCCTTCATAGGTTTCTGGCTCGGAGTCCTGTTCCTGCTTCTGCTGGACGAAGTTATCCCGCACCTGCATGTCGGAATAAACCAGACAGAAGGTCCCAAGAGCAAGGCAAGCAGGACATTGATGATGGTTCTTGCGGTGACACTGCACAACATTCCCGAGGGAATGGCCGTGGGAGTAGTGTATGCAGGGCTGATTTCGGGCTCGGCAAACATAACGGCAGGAGGCGCTCTGGCCTTGGCTTTGGGAATCGCCATCCAGAACTTCCCCGAAGGGGCAATCATATCCATGCCCATGTACGCAGAAGGCAAAAGCAAACCTAAATCGTTCTGGCTCGGGGTTCTTTCCGGTGCGGTTGAACCCGTATTCGGGGCTCTGACTGTGCTGATTGCCGGTCTTGTCGTTCCCGCAATGCCGTACCTGCTGTCCTTTGCCGCAGGCGCAATGCTCTACGTGGTAGTCGAGGAGCTTATTCCGGAGATGTCGGCAGGCGAGCACTCCAACATCGGAGTCATCTCCTTTGCCATCGGATTCAGCCTGATGATGGCTTTGGACGTTGCTCTCGGATAAGCGATGATTTCTATGCTATGATGTATACTCGGGAAAGCAAATGAAGGAAAACGATAAGGATATCGCTGTTTTGGCGGAAAACAGGGAAAAAACCATAGTAAAGACCAGTATCGTCGGGATAATCACCAATCTGTTTCTGGTCGGATTCAAGGCGTTCGTGGGATTCCTTTCCAATTCGATCGCCGTCATCCTGGATGCCGTGAACAACCTTTCCGATGCCCTTTCTTCGGTGATTACAATCATCGGAGCCAAGCTCGGTTCCAGGCAGCCGGACAAGAAGCATCCGCTGGGGTACGGCAGGATCGAGTACCTCAGCTCGATGATAGTAGCCGCCATCGTCCTCTATGCAGGCCTTACTTCATGCGTTGAATCCGTAAAGAAGATAATCCACCCCGAGGCAGCCGAATACGGTGCGGTTTCAATCATCATCATTGCGGTAGCCATAGTCGTGAAGCTCATATTGGGCATGTATGTGAAGAAGCAGGGCAAACGCGTAAATTCCGGGGCTCTGGTTGCCTCGGGTTCCGATGCGCTTTTTCGATGCGATCCTTTCATCCTCGGTTCTGGTTTCCGCCGTCATCTTCCTCATCTGGGGAATCTCCCTTGAAGCCTATGTCGGAGTGATAATAGCCTGTTTCATCGTCAAGGCCGGTGTTGAGATGATGATCGAGACTCTTAACGACATCATCGGAAAGAGAGAGGATGCCGAAACAAGCCAGGAACTCAAGAGGATAATCTGCGAAGAGGAAGCGGTTCTCGGGGCATACGATGTGACAATATTCAACTACGGACCCAACAAGAACTATGCCTCGGTCCATATCGAGCTGCCGGACAATCTGAGCGTTGACGATGTGGACAAGATCACAAGAAGGATCCAGGTGAATGTGTTCCGAAGGACAGGCATCGTCCTTACAGGTATCGGTGTCTACTCATACAACACCTCGGACGATGAGGCGGCCAGGATGCGCAATGCAATCCAGAAGACTGTGCTGACCCACGACTGGGCCCTCCAGATGCACGGATTCTATGCCGATACCGAGAAGAAGACTCTGCGTTTCGATGTGGTCCTGAGTTTCGATGTGGAGCGCAAGGAAGCGCTGACTATTCTCTATGGAGAAATCAGCGCCCTCTATCCTGATTACGAGATCCTGATTGTTCCCGATGTGGATATAGCGGATTAAAGCAGATTCAGCATCTGCTGCGGGTTGTCCGCAGCCTTTACCGCTCCCAGAGCCTTTATTACGATTCCGTTCTCATCAATCAGGTATGTGGTTCGCACCACGCCCATGCTGACCTTGCCGTAGTTTTTCTTCTCCTGCCAGACGCCGTATGCCTTTATGACGTTGAGCTCCGGGTCAGAGAGAATGGTGAAGCCCAGGCTGTAGTTCTGCTCGAATTTCTTGTGCGAGGCGACGCTGTCCTTGCTGATTCCCAGCACGACTGCTCCTTTCTCCCTGAACTGGGGGCCTCTTTCGCTGAAGCCGCAGGCCTGCTTTGTGCATCCCGGGGTGTTGTCCTTGGGGTAGAAATAGAGAATCACCTTCTTGCCGAGATAATCCGAGAGTCTGTGGGTCTTTCCGTCCTGGTCCTGAAGTTCGAAGTCCGGGGCCTTTGTTCCGATTTCTATCATGATCGCCTCCGAAAAAATATGATAACACAGTCCACAAGGACAGGCAAATTCATATAGAATGGACAAGGAGACTTTTATCGTGAAACTGAAAAGCCGGAGAATCAGAATCGAAACCGAAGAGGGTGGAATAAAAGCCATCGTCCTGAAGCCCAGGGCCCAGAACGGAAAACTGCCCGGAATACTCTGGATTCACGGAGGCGGCTATATGACGGGTATGGCGGCGATGGTCCATGTCACCGAGGGCAAGTCTCTGGCCAAGCGCTATGGGGCGGTCGTGGTCTCCCCGGAATACCGTCTGGCAAAAAAAGTTCCTTATCCTGCAGCCCTGAACGACTGCTTTGCAGCTCTCAGATATATGTATGACAATGCCGAAGAGCTTGGAATAGACAGGACCCGCATAATCGTAGGCGGGGAGAGTGCCGGCGGAGGGCTTGCGGCAGCGCTCTGCATGTATGCCCGCGACAAGTCCGACATAAAGGTTTTCATGCAGATTCCGCTCTATCCCATGCTGGACTGCTATGACACTCCGTCGTCGTCCGACAACCACGGACTGTTCTGGGATACAAGGCGCAATCACTGGGGCTGGAGCCACTACCTTGGGCCCCTGTACGGAAAGCCCGATATCCCGCAGTATGCTTCCCCTTCAAGGGAGACCGATTACAGCAATCTTCCTCCCGCATACACCTTCATTACAGACGGCGAGGCCTTCTACGACGAGACCATGACCTACATAAAGAACCTGAACGATGCCGGCGTTCCTTCACATGTGGATGTCTTTCACGGCAATTTCCATGCATTCGACTTCCTTTTCTGGACCAGAAATGCAAAAGAGGCAAGGCGCAGGCTTTATGAGTATTACGGGAAGATGATGTCCGAGAGCAGGTAGCTCAATGCTCGAAGGATTTCTCGAGAATCCGTGCGAACTTCTCCAGTCCTTCCTTGTCCTTTTGTGAGAATCTGTCAAAGATCGGACTGTCTATGTCCAGCACGCCGAATACCGCATTGTTTCTGTGAAGGGGAATGACTATCTCCGAGTTGCTTGCACTGTCGCAGGCGATGTGTCCTGCAAACTTGTGGACGTCAGGCACAAGCTGTGTGCTGTCCGTTGCGGCCGCTGTTCCGCAGACGCCCTTGCCCATGGGGATGATCGTGCATGCGACCTTGCCCTGGAACGGACCGAGCACGAGTTTTCCGTCCTTGACGGTATAGAATCCCACCCAGTTGATGTTCTCAAGTTTCTCGTTCAGCAGCGCAGAGGCATTGGCCAGATTGGTCATCGTGTAGGGGATGCCTTCGATGATGGAGGCGAGCATGGCATTTATTTCAGTGTAATCAGTCATCGTAAACCTCTAGAAGTACTTTCTGAGCTTCAGGGCATCCCTGAACTCGAAGAAACGGTCGAAGAACCTGGAGCACAGGCCTATGATGGCTCCGTTGATCAGGGCGCAGACGATGGTGCCGACCTTGACTCCCTTGAAGACCCAGAGCCCGAAGAAACAGAAAGAAAGGATCACGCCGACCAGGCAGCTACAGATATCGTAACCTGTCTTGAATCTGTGGATCTCCACGTTGAACTTTGCCGAGACTTCTTTCACGAAGAGCTCGTAGACCTCCGGCGCGATGTAGGTGTGGAAGAACAGCGAGATTCCGATGGCGCACAGGAACATTCCCAGGGCGTAGTACAGGATTCGGGAGACCATGCTCTCTCTGGGAATCCCGGCGACCGCTGCCATGCAGAGGTCGAGCACTATGCCGTAGATGAAGGCTGTGACGAATGAGAACAGGTAGCTGATCTTGAATCTGCGCAGCACAAGCATCATCACAACAAGCAGTACCGCCTGCAATGTGTATTCGGCCATTCCGAAGGAGAAGAAGCTCCAGGTCTGGACGAGCTTCAGATGCAGGATGTAGGCCGGGGCGACAACCATGGAGACTCCGAAGTCGACCATCTCCATGAAGGCGACTCCGAAGGCCACGAATACTATGCCGAAGACATATGCCAGCTCTGAATAGAATACTTTCTTCTGCCTGTCTGTTTTCAAAACGGTGTCCTCAGAACAAAACTGCGGTCGCGATTTTCAGATAAACCAGAAGTGAGAGGGCATCGACGATGGTTGTGATGAACGGGCTTGCCATCACGGCCGGGTCGAATCCGAGCTTCTTTGCCACAAGAGGCATGGTACATCCGATGAGCTTTGCCATGACGATGGTAAGCGACATGGTAAGGCTGACTACCAGGGCTACCAGCGGGAAGGAGTAGGTGGTCGCTTCCGCCAGATTGCCGAACAGAAGTCCGTCGATGAGCATCACCTTTCCGAAACAGACTGCGCCGAGGGCGAGGCCGCACATGAGGGCCGTTGAGAATTCCTTGAGAAGAACCTTTCCCAGATCCTTGACTTCAAGTTCTCCCAGTGATATTGCACGGATTACCGTGACGGATGACTGGGAACCGGAGTTTCCGCCGGTATCCATCAGCATCGGGATGAAGGCGGTGAGGATGACCAGCTGGGCCAGGGAGTTCTCGAAGCTCGTGATTATCAGGCCGGTGAAGGTTGCGGATATCATCAGAAGCATGAGCCAGGGGACTCTGTGCTTGAAGAGCTCCCACGGGGATGTGCGCAGGTAGGACTTCTCGTAAGGAGTCTGAGCGGACATGATCGTGATATCTTCGGTTGCCTCTTCTTCCATGACGTCCATGGCATCGTCGAATGTGATGATACCGACCATTCGGTTGTCCCTGTCCACGACGGGCAAGGCCAGGAAGTTGTATTTGGAGAGCTGCTTGGCAACCTCTTCCTGGTCCATCAGGGTGCTCACCGTGATAACGTTGGTGGTCATCAGGGTTTCTACCGTGACGCTCTGGTCCTTGGCCAGCATCAGGTCCTTTGCCGATACCAGACCGAGGATGCGGTTGAAGCGAGAGAGTACGTAGCAGGTGTAGATTGTTTCCTTGTCCACGCCTGTATCGCGGATCTTCTGGAAGGCATCGCTTACCGTCATGTCGGCGGAGAGCGATACATACTCGGTGGTCATGATAGAACCGGCCGAGTTCTCGGGGAACTGCAGGATCTCGTTGATCTCGCGCCTTCTGTCGGGCGTGACATGTCTGAGGATTCTGGAAACTACGTTTGCAGGCATTTCCTCGACGATATCTGCAGCATCATCTATATAGAGTTCATCGAGGACCTGCTTGAGCTCCGTATCGGAGAAGCCGCGGATCAGGATCTCCTGATTGTCGGGCTCCATCTCGACGAAAGTATCCGCTGCCAATGCCTTCGGAAGCAGACGGAACATGATGGGAAGCTGATCTTCCGGAAGCTCGTCGAAAATCGATGCGATATCCGACGGGTTCATGGTGATCAGAACATCCTTGACGGTTGAGTATTTCTTGTTTTCAACCAATACCTTCAATGTGTCTTCAACACTGACGTTATGCTGTGCCATAACAATATCTCCCTGAACTTTTCAGAGTTGACGAGTAGATTGCAGATTGATTCTGTGTGAGACCGAAGTCAGCGTAAGAATACGGAGGACTTTGATTCAGGCACAGGGTCGGAATCTGCGAATAATCTAGTACTACTGCCAGCTTCCATTCTAGGTCCTCCTAAATATCATATTAAACGGGCGTCCGCCCAAGGAGAAATTTTACCAATTCGCTGGCATGGTTGCAAGACCTAAGTGGAGAAACTGTTTCACAGTTTATCTATTTGTGGTATCATCGGTGCAAATGGCTGAAAACAGACTTCTGATAATTAACCCGGGTTCTACATCCACGAAAATAAGCGTATTCGATGACAGAGAGTGCCTCTTCACTGAGAGTGTATTCCATGATGCTCCTGTCCTTCTTCAGTTCCCCACAACGAACGACCAGATGCCATACAGAACGAAGGTCATTTTGGATATACTCGACCGGCACGGCATAGACGTGAAATCCATCAACGTCTGGGTAGGCCGCGGAGGATGCGCATATTCACAGAGATCCGGTGTCATGGAGATTGATCAGGCCCTCGTGAAGGATACTGCCAAGGATAAAGGTGGGTCGGATCACCCGGCAAAGCTCGGAGTCATGCTTGCATATGATTTCTGCAGCAGGTACGGCGGGAAAATGTACACCATGAATCCCACCAATGTTGACGAGCTATGCGACTATGCCAGGATAACAGGCATTGCAGGAGTCTACAGAAGGGCCCAGACCCATGTCCTGAACCAGAAAGCCATAGCGAAAATCCATGCAGCGAAGCTCGGCAAGGATTATAAGGATTGTTCCTTCATAGTATGCCATATCGATGGAGGCATAACCATTACGGCACACAAATACGGGAAAATGATAGACAGTACGGAAGGAGCAGGCGGAGACGGTCCGTTCTCTCCCACAAGGCTCGGCAGCATTCCCGTGATGGAACTGGCCAACTATGTGGACAGTCATAGCCCGGATGAGCTAAGGACGATGTGTTCTCGCTCCGGCGGGCTGGTAAGCCATTTCGGTACTTCTGATTCCAATGCAATTCACGCACTGGTCGAAAAGGGGGATCCTAAAGCCCGGACAATCTGGGGGGCAATGGTCTATCAGATCTGCAAGTCCATCGGTGCTATGGCAGCCGTCCTGGAAGGCAAGGTAGATACAATAATCCTTACGGGCGGACTTGTGCGCTTTGAAGACATCCCGCAGACTATAAGAAAGCACTGTTCTTGGATCGCTCCCGTCGAAGTATATCCGGGAGAAGTAGAGCAGGAAGAACTTGCTTCCGCAGTGATGGACGTTCTGGAAGGCAAGGAAAAAGCCTTTGCCTATTCCGGAAAGCCCGTCTTCAGCGGATTTGGCTGGGAATAAGGCTGTTGTTAATAACTCCAGAAAATACAGAAGATTCTTTTTTTGAGTTCTGCTTGACAAAGGAAAGGGCTTTGCTGTATGATATAACCAAGTAAACCAGTAGGTTTAATAGAGATTCGATTGGCCAAGGAGGTTTTACATGGCTAGAATTTATGAGAATATCACGGAACTGGTAGGCGGAACACCTTTGGTCAAGGTCAGCAACTACTCGAAGGCACACGGCCTTGAGGCAACTGTCCTTGTGAAGCTCGAGTACCTGAATCCTGCAGGCAGCGTGAAGGACAGAATTGCCAAGGCAATGATCGAAGATGCGGAGAAGAGGGGTCTTCTGAAGGAAGGTTCGGTTATCATAGAGCCCACCAGCGGCAACACCGGAATTGGACTTGCTGCGATAGCGGCATCCAAGGGATATAGGGCAATCCTGACAATGCCCGAGACCATGAGCGTTGAAAGAAGGAACCTTCTGAAGGCCTATGGTGCAGAGATCGTGCTCACGGAAGGGGCAAAGGGCATGAAAGGGGCCATCGCAAAGGCCGATGAGCTTGCAAAGGAGATTCCCAACAGCTTCATCCCCGGCCAGTTCGTCAACCCGGCAAACCCGGCGGCACACAGGGCAACCACAGGTCCTGAGATCTGGAACGATACCGACGGAAACGTCGATTTCTTCGTGGCAGGAGTAGGTACCGGCGGAACGCTTTCCGGAGTCGGAGAGTTCCTGAAGTCCCAGAAGGCATCGGTCAAGGTCGTTGCCGTGGAGCCCGAGACATCGCCTGTTCTTTCAAAGGGTGTTGCGGGACCGCACAAGATCCAGGGAATAGGTGCAGGCT
The DNA here is from genome assembly GCA_918298275.1 of Spirochaetota bacterium. GTDB lineage: Bacteria > Spirochaetota > Spirochaetia > Sphaerochaetales > Sphaerochaetaceae > UBA9732. The sequence goes on from CAKJZO010000074.1 coordinate 14,971, forward strand.
TTGTTCCCGACACGCTGAACACCTCCATCTACGATGAGATAATTCCGGTTTCCAATGAGGATGCCTTTGCAACAGGCAAGGAAGTCGCAAGACGCGACGGAGTTCTGGTCGGCATCTCCTCCGGAGCTGCCCTGTTTGCGGCAACACAGCTTGCCAAGAGACCCGAGAACAAGGGAAAGACGATAGTGGTTCTTCTGCCCGACACAGGCGACCGCTATCTTTCAACCCCGCTTTTCACTGACTGAATTCAGATACTGTAGTCGTAGCTTTCCATCTGGCGGTCAAGGATATCCTGAAGGGTGATTCCTTCAAGGTAATCGTTGACAACGGAGTACAGGCCCTGCCAGATGGGCAGAAGCTGAGCATCGGCAGCCGCGGCAGCCTCGGAGGGATCGTCCAGATTCGGAATGGGTGCCAGGCTGCCTTCTGCTATCTTGAGGATTTCCGCTACGGTATAGGCTTCCGGGGCCCTTGCAAGCATGTAGCCGCCCTGGGCTCCGCGAATTGTCTTCAGGATTTCGGGCCTGTTCAGAAGGGCCACGATCTGCTCGAGGTATTTCTTTGAGATGTTCTGGCGCGAGGCGATGTCCTTGAGGGCGATATAGCCTTCCTGCCTGTGCTCGGCAAGATCCACCATAACACAGAGAGCATAACGGCCTTTTGTAGAAATTTTCATATGAACGCCTCCTTCTATCCTACCGGAATAATAACCTGTGATTTACTAGGTTTTCAAGTCCGTTATGCGTAAAGAATCCTCGGAATTCAGTACAAAAGCATGATATTTGTAACAGCTAAAAGGAGTTGCGGATGCATCAGTTTTTCCAAATACTGAATTGAGCTTTCCCTCAAAACTGTATTTTTATAGGCTGATGATGCAAAAAAAGCATTTGACAAATAATCACTTGCAATATATAAATATAAATGCATTAAACCATTTTAATTGCCGTTGTTCTTATCTGAGATAATCCGTAAAATGATGCAATTGGAGGCACCCAGATGAAAAAGACGAATCCCTCCTTGGCGCCTGGTTACGATCTTCGTTGTTTTGTTCCTTATTTCCAGCCTCAGTTCAACTATGAGACCGGGAAGCTGATCGGTGCTGAGGTACTTGCCAGGCATTTGAAATCGGATGGCAGCATAGAAGGTCCGTCGGCGTTCATCCCTGCTTTCGAGCAAAGCGGATTCATCTATGAAATGGACAAACATATCTGGAACGAGGCCTGCAGGCATCTTTCCGGATGGATTAAAGACGGTTATCCGATCAGATGTATCTCGGTGAACGTATCACGGGTGGACCTGTATCATGACGATATGGTCGATTATCTTAAGGACGTGCTTCAAAAGTATGGTCTTGAGAGAAACAGCCTGCATCTGGAGATAACGGAGACAGCCTTTTCGGAGAATCCGCAGCAGCTGGTCCAGGTCCTTGAGATTCTCAGATCCGAAGGTTTCACAATCGAGATGGATGATTTCGGAAGCGGCTATTCTTCCCTTTGTTCCCTGAAGGACCTGCCGGTGGAAATCCTGAAGATGGATTCGGGCTTCCTTTCTTCGACAGACCGTTCCCACAGGGGCGGAAGGATTATCACGTCAATCATCCAGATGGCCCATGCCATAGACCTGCAGGTCATAGCAGAGGGCGTGGAGACCAAAAGCCAGGCTGATTTTCTCAAATCCGTGGGATGCCTGAAACTGCAGGGCTATTATTTCGCCCGGCCGATGGATGCAGATAGTTTCGGGGCCCTTCTGAAAAAAGAGGGCGAGAAGCCGGACAGGAGTTCGGAAGAGGAGAGGGAAGTTCCCGATGTCATTGATTTCTTCGACATAGATTCCCAGTCCACGCTTGTCTTCAACAGCTATGTCGGAGGAGCCGCCATCCTCAGCCGAGGTTCTAACGGGAAGGTTTCCGCCATCCGGATCAACGACAAGTTCTTCGAAATAGCAGGTATCGACAGGGAAAAGTATTCAAAGCGGCAATACGATATCACATCGGGGATGACGGAATCTTCAGCGACGGCTTTTATCGAAGCACTGGACAGAGCGGCCAGAAGCGGAGAAGAGGCTTCCTGCACAACCTGTTCCAAGGATATCGACGGTTCGGGAAGAGAGTTCTGGTGTTCTTGCAGGGTCCGTTTCCTGGCCCGCCAGCGCGAGTGCCAGCTTTTCTACCTGAGCATAGAGGACATTACCGAGAAGACCCGGCTGATGGAGAACAACAGACAGCTTCTGAGAGCCATAGAGGAGCGCGAAGACATCTTCATGCATGCAGCCGAGCAGGTGAACATGTTCTTCTGGAAATATGATATCGCTGCCAAGACAATCTATCCGTGCTTCCGCTGCCAGATGGTCCTGGGCCTGCCCGAAAGGCTGAACAATTACCCCGAATCCGCCATCGAGATGTGTGTCTTCCCGGAAGGAGACCGATACCGTGAGGTCATGAGAAAGGTCGATTCCGGTCAGGACATCGATGAAATAATGCTGCTTACAAGCGAAAAGCTGCCTTTCAGAGTCAGATATACCGTGGAAAAGGACAAGGACGGCAAACCCACCGTTGCCTACGCCACCGCCATCCCGGTGGTGTCCTGATCAGGCTCCCAACAGTTCTTTAAGCGACTCTTTTGTGTTTTCCAGGGCTTCCGAGTACTGGCCGTCCATCTTCTTCAGATTCTGGCTGATGATCTGGGAGTACTGTGCGGTGTTGACGCCCTCGGGATTGTTCTCCATGGCCTGCTGGATCTGTGCTTTCATGCGGTCCACGAATGCGCTCTTGGCATCAAGATACTGCTTCAGGAAGTCTCCGATCTGGTGCATGAGGCCATCGGCTTGCGGGTCACCCGAAGTAACAAGATTAACAAGATCGCAGGTGCGGTCGAAACGCATCTGGTAGATGTCGTCTGAGGGCAGGCTGACGTTCGAGAGAATCGTGCTGACCATTCCCGAGCGTACAAGTGTGCGGTCCTCCTGGCTGTAGGCTGCGAACTTTGCCGCCACTTCATCCAGTTTCTGGTCCGTGTTGTTCAGATATCCCCCTGCAAGGGCCATGCCTTCCTTGGTGAGTTTGTCTGTTCTGTATTTTGTCTCGTCTATCTCAATATCCTGGGTCTTCTCAAGAGCGATTTCCCATGCCGATTTGATTCTTGCCATGTTGTTTCTCCTGCAAATGAAAGATAATATAATCTGTGAATATGGACAAGCTTTACTACAGAGACACATACCTCAGGGAACTGGACTGCACCGTCGTGCAGGTCAATCGTACCGATAAGGCCACCGAGGTCCTTACGGACAGGACCATCTTCTATCCCGAAAGCGGCGGACAGCCGGGCGACAGGGGAAAGCTGGGACCGTTCGATGTTCTTGATACTCAGAAAGCATCTGACGGGGATTCTGTACTGATTCTTGCAAAAAACTGCCCCGTGCAAGAGGGTGAGAAGCTTACCATGAAGCTGGACTGGGAACACAGATACAAGTTCATGGTCATGCACACTGCCCAGCACATGCTCTCGGGCCTGTTGTTCACTATGTATTCGATCGGAACCGTGGCCGTCCATCAGGGAGACGAATACCTTACGATCGAGACCAATCAGGCTGAGATTGACCAGGAGAAGATTGATGGTCTGATTCTGGAAGCCAACGTCAAAATCCGTGATAATCATGCAATATTGTACCACGAAATGAGCCACTCCGATGCAGAGGCCCTGGGCCTAAGGAGAAGCATCAAGGTCGAAGGCGACGTTCGCATAGTGGAAATAGAAGGCGTTGACCGCATCGCCTGCGGCGGAGTGCATGTCTCACGAACGGGAGAGATCTCACTTGTCTATTGCATAGGGCAGGAGCTTATCCGCGGCCATGTGCGTCTTTACTTCAAGTGCGGGCAGCAGGCGCTGCTCGAGAGCCTTGAGAACAACCGGATCATCCAGACGATGAGCCGGGAACTCAGCTGCAGGAGCGACGAACTGGCTGGCAAGGTGTCTTCTCTTCAGGGGGATATCTCCGTTGCTAAGAGTCGCTATGAGCATGCCTGCAGGAATCTTGCCTATCACGCTATAAAAGATAATATGGATAAAGAGGGCATCTGCATACTGGAGACCGAAGACGGGGATCTTCAGGGTTATGCGAAGGCTTCAGAGCGCTTTGATGATCTGGCTCTCTTTGCCATGGATATATCGGATAATCAGAGGCCCAAATGGCTGATTGCCCTCAAGGGCAGATATGAGAAGCTGGATTTCAATACGGCAGTACGTCCGCTTTTGGCAAAGATAAACGCCAAAGGCGGCGGCAGAAACCCCGTTTTCCAGGGCATGGCCGCCTGTACGGACAAAGAGGCAATCGGGCAATTCAAGAAAGATTTCAGAACAGCTTGCCTATCTCTATAGCAATCTTGTCGGCCTGAGGGATGGTTAGCCTTTCAAGGTCCTTGGAGAAGGGAATGGGTGTATCCTTTCCGCTGAACTGCAGGACCTGGCACTTGAGCGAGGAGAAGGTCTCCCTGTCCTGACAGATTGATGCGCAGACCTGGGCCTCTATGCCGCCGATTCCGTTCGGATCCTGGATCAGGACGGCACGGCCGGTCTTTCGGACCTGCTCGAAGATTGTGTCCTTATCCAAGGGATTAAGAGTCCTGAGGTCCACAACCGTGGCATTGATTCCCATGTTGTGCAGAAGCTCTGCCGTCTCAAGGGCAGTGGATACCGCGTGAGAGTAGGCGATGATGGTCACATCCAGACCGCTTCCGATAACCTTGGCCTTCCCGAGCTGTACCGGCTCCGGAGAAATCTCTCCGTCCATGGGGTAGAGAAGCTTGTGCTCGAAGAACAGAACCGGGTTGTTGTCCCGAATCGATGCCCTGAGAAGATG
>CAKJZO010000075.1 GCA_918298275.1 Spirochaetota bacterium
GTCTTCATCGAACCTGTTTACATTGACATCTGCTATGACAATCGGCAGGGCCAGCATCAGGACACCCATCGGGGCAAAGAACAGGGCCATCATGTCCACAACGGTCCGAATCACCGAGCTCAGATTTACACTCAGCGTATCAGCCGGGAACATCATCAGAATTCCGTCCGCAAGTGCATTTCTCACAGGCAGGGACTTCTCCGACGCAAAATAAAGCGCCACAGCCATACCCATCACGAAGACGGGAATACCCGCCCAGAAGAACTTGCGCATGGACGATCTGCTGTACGACGATCCCATGGTCCACACGGCACAACCTATTATGGTCGATACCGGCAGGTACAGGCTCACCGGAATGGTAGGCCAGTACTCTGTTCCGATCAGAATCCTCTGCTGGATAACCGTCCAGATTATCACTCCCAGAAGCATGGCGGCATAGGACAGGACTTTCAGACCGGTGCGTTTGATTTTAGGACACACCAACAGAACGGGAACCGTCATCACAAGCGACCCGATACTGAATCTTGAAAGAATCACACCGAGAAGCGTCGCGAGAATCAGGTTCCTTACCGAAGTCCTGTCATTCTGCTCCACCGAGGGCCTTCCTTACTGCTTGTCGTAAGGCAGATAAGCAAGGACTCTGGCTCTCTTGATCTCCTGTGTAAGAGCTCTCTGGTGCTTTGCGCAGGTACCGGTAATGCGAGCAGGCAGAATCTTTCCGCGCTCTGTGGTGCAGCGTCTGAGCATCTCAGGGTTCTTGTAATCGGGCTCGATCTTCTGTGCGCAGAACTTGCAGACCTTCTTCTTGAAGGTTGTGCGCTTTCCGCCCATCTTCTTGTCTCTGAAGCTACCGGCTTCAACGTTCATGTTCTCTTTTTCTTCATGCATCGGCATTTGTAAATCTCCTAAATATCAATTAAAACGGGATGTCGTTGTCGTCAAATGCCTCCGGTCCCGGTGCGGGGCTGTAGGACTGTGACGAAGCGTCCCTTCCGTCAGGACGTCCGCCCTGCATCGGTGCAGGTGCGCCCTGGTTTCCACCACCCAGAAGCTGGACATTGTTGGCCACGACCTCAACCTTGGAGTTGGTCTTGCCGTCCTGCTCCCAGCGGTTCTGCCTGAGTTCTCCCTCGATGGAGACCTGGCGGCCCTTCTGGAGGTACGGCTTGAGTGTATCGGCGGATTTGCCCCAAAGGACAACATCAAAGTAGCTGACCTCATCCTCCCATCTGTCTCCAGTCCTCTTTCTTCTGTTGACTGCGATGGAGAAACGGCAAACCGAAGTTCCCTGAGGTGTTGATTTGAGTTCACAATCCCTTGTGAGACGTCCTACCAAAACGACAACGTTGATGTCTACTGCCATATTTTGCTCCTGTAAAATGTGGTCCGTGATTCGACTATTCCTTACTTCAGTACAAACAGGTGCTTGAGTATCTCACCCTGGAGCAGGAACTCTGCTGCCATGGCATTGATGCTCTGCGGATCGGCTTCGATCTCGAAGTAGAAGTAATGACCCTTGTCTTGTTTCTTGATCATGTAGGCGAGATTCTTTACGCCCATGTCTTCCTGCTTGGCGATTGTTGCGCCAGCGCTCTGCAATGCTGCGGACACGAATTCCATGCCCTTTGCTGTCTTCTCTTCGTTAGCGTCGAAGATGACAGTGAACTCATAATTTCTCATGGGTTCCTCCTTACGGACTTTTAATTTGATCCATCAACGATGGATAAAGAGGCTCTATAAAACTATCACCTAATATAAAAGTAGTCAATTGACAAACACCCCCGTATTGTCCCTTTTTGAACAACTTTTTTTCATAATCCTTCATGCGGGCACTTGACCGTCTTGCCCAAACTCACAATAATGAACGCCGTAATTACAAATCTCCCCTGCTTTCGGGGACAATAAGGAGTTCTGCAGTGCCTTGTGGAAGAAAGAGAAAGAAGCATAAGATTGCTACACATAAGAGAAAGAAAAAGCTCAGAATGATGAGACATAAGAAGAAGTAAGTCTTCTTCGGGCAATCTTAAACCGCTGGTCGCTCCAGCGGTTTTTTTGTTGTCGGAAAGCCTATGGTAAACGCTGGTATTGTCATAGTTAATCCTAACCACCGGACGGGATGGATTGAACATCCTATTCAAAAAAATCCGTAAAAATGTTATATACCCATTCGGATATGGAACAGAGAAAGGTAATCTACTACACCGACGAACTCAAGGACGAGTTTTCCACATTCACCACCACTCCTCCTGTCATAGGTGACGACTACGACTATGAACGCACCTCGTTCGGCAAGCGGCTGGAAAGGTTCGTGGTCTACAGGATATTCACCTACCCTGTTGCATTTCTCTATTCCAAATTCGCTTTCCGAAGGAAGATAGTCGGAAAGAAACTTCTCAGGCCCTACAGAAAGCAGGGTATCTTCCTCTACGGAAACCATACCCAGCCGACCGGAGACGCACTTATGCAGGCATGTCTCACCTGGCCTAGGCTCAACTATGTGATCGTTCATCCGAACAACCTGAAGGTTCCGTTCATTGGAAGATTCACTCCGGCCCTCGGCGCCCTGCCTCTTCCGGATACGATGGGTGCTTTCAGGAATTTCAAGAATGCAATCCAGCACAAGATAGAACAGGGACACCCCGTGGTCATCTACCCCGAGGCCCATATCTGGCCGTGGTACACGAAGATCCGTCCGTTTGCAGACACCTCCTTTGCCTACCCGGTCCAGCTCAAGGCTCCTGTCTTCTGCTTCGTCAACACATATCAGAAGACGGGCAAGAAGTTCCGTATGGTAACTTATATTCAGGGACCGTTCTTTGCAGACGATAGCCTGAATCCCAAGCAACAGCGTAAAAAACTTAGGGATGAAGTCTATCAGTGCATGTCAAAACTTGCAGAGAATTCGAACTTCGAAATGATAGAATATAAGAGGAAAGAGGAAGAAAATGGTTGATATTCTGTTCTGCGGCAACGTAGGAGTATTCGACGGAATGCTCACGGCAGCCCTCTCTATCATGAAGCGGACCAAAAACCCGGAACCCATCCGCTTCAACCTTTTCACAATGAATGTATCTCATCTGAAGGACAACTATGTTCCTATCACAGAGGAGCAGAGAACGTTCTTCGAGAAAGTCATCAAGACCTACAATCCGGAAAACCAGGCACGGCTGTTCGATGTCACGGATCTTTACATGGAGCACTTCTCCGGCTGTCCCAACGAAGGAGCCTATTGCTCTCCCTACACCCTCATCAGGCTGTTTGCAGACCTGTTCACGGAGATTTCCGACAAGCTTCTGTATCTTGATGCCGACATCATGTTCCAGCATGATTTCCATCTGCTCTATGACATCGACATCGAGGGCTACGAATACGCAGCCGCCCGCGATCATTACGGCAAGTACCTGATCAATCCTCACTACATCAATGCCGGAGTAATCCTCTTCAACATGAAGGAAGCCAGACGTACCGGATTGTTCGATAAAGCCCGCACCTGGATCAAAACCAAAAAGCTCGTCTTTGCCGACCAGAGCGCCCTGATCCGCAGCACTACAAGAAAGAAGCTTCTGCCCCAGAAGTTCAACGACCAGAAGTTCCTGCACAAGCATACTGTGGTCCGCCACTTCTCCAAGCGTCTGTTCTACCTGCCCTATCCCCATACGGAGAACATCAAGCAGTGGCAGGTGGAGCGCATCCACAAGGTATTCGGATACCATCAGTTCGATGACATCCTGAACGAGTACCTTGTCCTCAAACAGCAGTTTGAAAACGAAACCATCAAAGGAGTCAAGAAATGACCGATAAGATAATCCCGATCTTCTACGCTCTCGATGAGCGTTTCCTCAAATACGGAATAATCTCCCTGTACTCGCTGAGCCAGAATGCAAAGAGACAGGACTGCACATACAGAGTCTACTTCCTGCACACCGACGTGACCGCAGAGAGCAAGATCCAGACAAAACAGCTCGAGCGTGAGGGTCTTGAGATCTACTTCGAAGATGTTTCGGATTACCTCGAGTCCATAGCCCACAAGTTCCCGCTCAGGGACTACTACTCCAAGACCACCTACTTCAGGCTCTTCATAGCCGACATGCACCCCGAGTATGATAAGGCCATCTATATCGACAGCGACACGATCGTCCAGGGCGATATGGCCGAGCTCTTCGATACCGACATCTCCAATTACGTGCTCGGAGCATGCCATGAGCAGGCCATGGTTCAGGTTGACGAATACGGCAGATATGTCGAGAAGTGCCTCGGACTGGACAGGAACCTCTACTTCAATGCAGGAGTGCTGCTGATCAACTGCAAGGCCTTCCGCGAGCGCAATGTCCTGGAGCGCTTCATCCAGATCCTCCAGGTCTACGACTGTGTCGTCACCCAGGACGAGGACTATCTGAACCTGCTCTGCAAGGACCACGTGCTTTTCCTGGACCAGAGATGGAATACCGAGATCTTCGGGGTCATTGCCTATCCGATCGAGGAAGCAAAGGTCCTTCACTACATCATGTTCAACAAGCCCTGGCACTACGACACCTGCCCGCATGCAGATATCTTCTACCGCTATGCCAGACAGACCAGAGTCTACCCCGAGATCCTCAAGGAACTTGAGAACTACAGCGACGAGCAAAAACAGCGTGATACCGACGGCTACCGCAACCTTCTGAACCTTGCAGTCAAGGAAACCAACAAGGAAGACAACTATCGCAAGGTCATAGAGAAGCGCTACAGTGCAGACCGCATCGCAATTCTCCAGAAGATAAAGGAATACGAGAGAGCCGGACGCTTCGACGAGGATGTCGAGAACGATCCCCCCGCTCCCGTGCTCATGCCTGATGACATCAATTATCTCAAGCACAGCATAACCGAAAAGGCAAAGACAAAGGTGGCCTTCAAGCTTGCCCACAGGCTTGTCGACAACCTCATCAGGGACAAGAAGCTGATCATAAAGGAAATCCGCGGAATCGAAAACTTCAGGAACCTCAATTCAGGTGCCCTGATCACATGCAACCACTTCAACGCCTTCGACAGCTTCGCAATCCAGCTTGCCTACGAGGCAGCAGACCAGAACGACAGGACTTTCTACCGCGTAATCCGCGAAGGCAACTACACCAACTTCCCGGGCTTCTACGGATTTCTGATGCGTCACTGCAACACTCTGCCGCTCTCATCGAATCTCGAGACCATGAAGAAGTTCTTCGATGCAACCAACAAGCTGCTCAAGGACGGAAACTTCGTCCTGGTATATCCGGAGCAGAGCATGTGGTGGAACTACCGCAAGCCAAAGCCGCTCAAGAGAGGCGCCTTCGTCTTCGCATGCAAGACCGATGTCCCGGTTCTCCCCTGCTTCATCACCATGAAGGACTCCGAGGTACTGGACGAGAACGGCTTCCCGGTGCAGGAATACACCATCCACATCCCAGAGCCCATCTATCCGGACCACAACCTGCCCTACCGCGAACGCATCGAGGACCTCAAGCAGCGCAACAGCGACATCTGGCGCGAAATCTACGAACGCGAGTATCAGACCAAGCTCGAGTACCTCAACATCCCGGAAATAGACTGACATTGGCATTAGTCAAACAATGTAGTATATTTGCCTCAGGTTAAAACAAGGAGGATGCATCATGCTCAGCATTTCGC
>CAKJZO010000076.1 GCA_918298275.1 Spirochaetota bacterium
ACCATAGACCTCAGGACCACACCCTATGCCAAACTCCACTGGAGAGTCGACTGGCCCATGCGCTGGGTTCAGGAAGGCGTGGACTTCGAGCCTGCAGGCAAGGACCACCACTCCAAGGGCGGAAGCTTCGATACTTCAAAGCAGATAGTCGAGTTCTTCGGCGGTCATGCCCCGGTATCCTTCCAGTACGACTTCATCTCCATCAAGGGCCGCGGCGGAAAGATCTCTTCCTCAAGCGGAGAGGTCGTTTCCCTGGGCGATGTTCTTGAGGTCTACACCCCCGAACTCACAAGGTTCCTGTTCGCCTCCACAAGGCCCAACACCGAGTTCGCAATCTCGTTCGACCTCGACGTCCTCAAGCTCTACGAGGACTACGACAACTGCGAGCGCCGCTACTTCGGACTTCTTCCGTGCAACGAGAAGAAGCTTGCCATGGAAAAGCGCGTCTACGAGCTCTCACAGGTCGGCGACGTCCCCAAGACTCCGGGCTATCAGATTCCGTTCAGACATCTGTGCAATCTGCTTCAGGTCTACAGCGGAGACATCGACGCCGTCATCGCATCGCTTCCCGATGTCCTCGAGGACCAGGTCGAGCGCCTCAGGACCCGCTGCCGCTGCGCATGGACATGGATCACCACCTTCTCACCGGAGGACTTCCGCTTCTCGGTAGCCAAGGCCGATACCCCCAAGGTCAGCCTTGACGAGGCTTCGCTTAAGGCCGTTCGCGCTCTCTGCGCCAAGGTCGCTTCCTGGAACGGCGAAGACGAGAAGGAGCTCTCGCAGCTGATCTATGATGCAGCCGCCGAGGCGGGAGTGGAGAACACAGTTCTGTTTACGGCTACCTACCTTGCCCTCATCGGCAAGGAGAAGGGTCCCAAGCTTGCAGGTTTCATGAACACTCTGGGCAAGGACAGGGTAGTGGAGATCCTTTCAAGATACTGATCATTCGACAAACGGACGGAGGGTATCGAACCAGATCTGGTTTCCCTCTTCAGAGAAGTGGACTCCGTCCGCACTTGCATATTCCCTTTTGAGTGAGCCGTCCCCGTTATCCATGAGGGCGGCTATTTCTATACATGCCACATTGTGTTCCTGCGCCAGTGTCCTGATTATGGCATTGGCCTGCTCTATCTTTGAATTGGCCTTCTTTGCATCATTTGCTGACACGGATGTGTCTTCTGAAGTGACTCCTGCAATGGTGTTCACATAGACCGTGATTCCAAGCTCCGACAGTTTTGCAAGCAGGCTGTCATATTCTTCTTTGAATTTGTCTGCATTGAACTTTGAACTCAGACAGTCGTTGCCGCCGATAGCAACAAAACAACACTTCAGGCTTCCGCTTCCGGCCAAGGTTTTCACCTGACCCAATCTTGTAATCAGATTTCCGATCTTGTCTCCGCCGACTCCGAGATTGATGACCTTTTCATCCGGATAGGCCGAGTACCAGTCGGCACCCGCGACCCTTGAATCCCCGAAGAATGCAGTTTCGGCATCGGCATGTGCAAGGCTTTGCGCCCACATCTGTGCAAGATGCTCATACATGGCGTCATAGGTTCCCCCGGATATCCTGTCATCCTGGGAACAGGAGACAAGGATCAGGGATAATAGCAATGCCAAGAAAAGGAAGAACTTCTTCATCTCAGTTCTGGGTGTCCTTGAAAACCTTCGACAGAATCATGTCATTGCTCTTCCATTTGGGATTCACGCGAACGCGCAGATCAAGTTCCAGCTTGGAACCAGGGAATATCTTCTTGATGTCCTTAAACGAGGCTATTCGAATCTTTTTTATGTTCTCTCCGCCTTTTCCGACCATTATTCCTTTCTGGCTCTCACGCTCGACCGTAATGAATGCACGTACCCAGACCTTGCCTTCTTCGGCGTTGTACTCGAGGTCGGCGACCTCAACCATGATGGCATAGGGAATCTCTTCGGTAACCGAATTCATGGCCTTCTCGCGGATGATCTCGGAGATGCGGAACTCGAGGTTCTGGTCTGTCCATGTGTCCTGATCATAGAGAAGTTCACCTTCCGGAGCGTGCTTGAAAAGCTCGATGAGAATCTCGTCCACGCCGTCATCCGCCTTTGCCGATGCAACAAGGATCACGCGGCCCGGCATGCTCTTTTTCAGGTACTGCTCGGCATCCTGAATCTGGCTGTCGGATAGAATGTCCTTCTTGTTGATGCAGCAGACCACCGGAACTGAAAGACCGCTGAGCATGTAGGTGATTGCATCCTCCTCGCTGCCGGGTTTTCTTGTGGCATCAAGAAGGTACAGGACGGCATCGGTTTCCTCAAGGGAGGATGTTGCAATGTCCTGCATGCGCTTTTGGAACTTCTTCTCGGAGATGTGGAAGCCCGGGGTGTCCGTGAATATCAGCTGGCCGCGGCTGTCTGTATAGATTCCGCGGATTGCATTGCGTGTGGTATGCGGGGTGGGCGAGGTGATTGAGACCTTGCTTTCACAGATCGTGTTGAGCAGTGTCGATTTTCCTGATGAGGGTCTGCCGATTATGGCAACTGATGCGCATTTCATATTCTGCTTTACAGCTCGTCCCTGGATGGGACTATCCTGCTGATGAGGCCGTATGCAACTGCCTGATCTGCATCAAGCCAATGGTCCCTGTCAGTATCGGAAGCAACTGTCTCGAGGTCTGTTCCCGTGGCGTCCGAGATAATCCTGTTGAGTTTTGCCTTGATCTTCTCGAGCTGCATTGCATGGATCTCGATGTCAGTGGCATTGCCCTTCATCTCGCTCAGAGGCTGATGGATAAGATAGGAAGAATTGGGAAGTCCGACCCTGCGTTCTGCAGGAACTGCAAGAAGAATCAGGCTCGCGGCACTGGCGATAAGTCCCATGCCGACCATGATGACCGGGCAGGACACGAAGCGGACCATGTCGTAGATTGCAAAACCTGCATCCACATCGCCGCCGGGTGAGTTGATGAAGACCTTGACCGGGTCATTGCTCTCGGCTTCGAGCACCAGAAGGTCCTTGATGAACTTGTCTGCGCTGTCCTTATTGATCTCTCCGGAAAGGAGAATGGATCTGGTCTTGAGTATCTTCTCGTACAGGCCGGGATTTGTCTGGTCGTTTTTTGCGTTGTTTTCTTCGTTTCTCATGGTTCTAAAATAACAACAAACGGCCATAATTACAACCTTGCATTCTCTTTAAAAAAAGTTGAAAAAGTTCCCGAAAACGTCTCGGAATTTCTAATGAAAAATGCAGTTTTTCCGTTATTGGAGATATGAGGAAACTATTCATTCTTTTATGTGCTGCCTTGTTGCTCCTCTCGTCCTGCAATGCCCAAGGTTCCCCGGAGCAGGAAAAGAGCCTTTGTGTGGCGACCTGGAACATGCAGAACCTCTTCGATGCAGAAGAAAACGGCAATGAATATGAGGAGTATGGGCCGTCTTCGGGATGGAGTCAAAGCCTCTATGAGAACAGGCTCTCCAATGCCAGAAAAGTCCTTGCATCCCTTGTGCAGAGCGGAGATTATATTCTGGTCTTGAATGAAATCGAGGGTCCGAATGTTGTTGATGATTTGATAAAATCAAATGATCTTCTGAAATTGGGACTTTATTATTATGCCTGTACCAGGGAACCTGACTTGCCCGTTCAGATTGCAGTTGCAAGTTCCCTGCCCATTGAAGCGGCCCATGTACATTCAGTCGGAGAGGGCTTGAGACCGATACTTGAAGTAGGCTTCGATACTGCAGGAGGCAAGGTCTTTGTGCTTGCATGTCATTTCAAAAGCAATGTGGGCGGAGTATCGGAAACGGAGCAGTACAGGATTCTGGCCGCCTCGGTAGCAGCCCAGATTGCAAAAAACCTTGAGGCGGAGAATCCGGGCGCCCTAGTTCTTCTGTGCGGGGATCTGAACGAGGAATGCTGGAATGGAGAGGCACTTTCCGAAGACGGTCCGTTGCCCTGCAGCGGAGAGTTTTCAAGAGGGCGGTGGTACTGCTTTTGGCGGGACTTAGGGGTATCGGTCTGGCCTGGAGGCTCCTATTGGTATGACGGAAGCTGGCGTTGCTATGACAATATCCTGGTTTCGTTGGCGGGAAAAGATGGGACAGGTTGGGACTTTTCGGAGGCCGGGGTCCTGTTCGGGACTTTTCAGAGGACATCTGACGGAAAACCGTTTGCGTGGGACCGGAGGCTGTTGAAGGGAATATCGGATCATCTGCCGATATGGGTAAAACTAAGGCTTTTGTAGTATATAAGCTTTAGTAAAATCAAATTTTTCCTATTATATGGACAATAGTTTTTTTTCACTTTATGATGTATTTGGGCTTTGATGCCCTTGTAACAACACTCTGCGAGGTATTTTTCGCTATGTTGAAGAGAAGAGCAATTCTCATTTCTGTGGTTCTGATTGTGCTGATTCTGCCGTTCGCCTATGCCGACGGCCTGTTCGTGCAGTCTTCCAATCCGCAGACAGTCGATTATTCCTACAGCACTCAGCTCGGATTATTCGAGACATCTACTGTAATTCCGATGGATTCAGTCTTGCGTGCAATCGGTGATTCTGAGTATCCCGTTACTCCCGGAGACACCTTTTCCCTGACTTATTCGGACGGAAAGAACCTCGTCACATTGGTTCTCCAGGCAGACAATGACTGCAGGGTCGCAATCCCGGCCATCGAAGTCATCGATGCATACGGCATGACGTTCAAGGAATTCAAGGGTAAAGTCGAAGACACCATCTCCAAGTACTACACCTATTCCTCACCTCAGCTGACCCTCACAAGCTGCGGAGTATTCTCCGTGAGAGTCACCGGAGAGGTCATCTATTCCCAGAACGTGACCGTCTGGGGCCTTTCAAGGCTCTCGGACCTTGCCCCCTATGCCAGCAGCTATGCTTCAACCAGAGAAGTTGAGGTCACCTTCCGTGACGGAAGCAGTAAGACTTACGATCTCTTCGATGCACTGCGCAACGGATCGGAAAAGGATAATCCTCTCCTGGCTCCGGGGTGTGTTGTTCGCTTCGTGAAGGCCGATTCGATCGTCAGTCTGGACGGAGCAGTCAAGAGGGCAGGTGTCTACCAGACCCTCAAGGGCGAGACCCTGTATGACCTTATCCAGAACTACGGCGGCGGTCTTCTGAATTCCGCAGATGCCCAGAGCATCATGGTTTCCAACTATGTGGACGGCTCTTATGCTGCCAGATACATGACTCTCAGCGAGGCAAAGTCCTATATTCCCGTCAACGGAGATATCGTGAATGCTGTCTACAGCGCAGAGAAGAAGGCCCATGTCTCCATCACGGGTGCCATCAATGCTCCCGAAAACGGCAACAGCCTTTCGATGGCAAACAGCATCGATTACATCTTCACGGAGGGAGAGACTGCAGAGCATCTGCTTTCCTCCATCGCTCCGATGATCCGCTCTACGGGCGATGTGGCATCGGCCTATATTCTTCGTGACGGCAAGAGAATCGCGCTCAGCAATACCCTCAAGGCCGGTGACAACATCATCATCCCGTTCTCACGCCAGACAGTCACGGTTACGGGTTATGTCAACAATCCCGGCACGTTTGCCTATGTTCCCGACATGACTTCCGACTACTACATCGCTCTTGCAGGCGGCTTCTCTGCCACTTCCAGCGGTAGGGTGAAGGTCACAAATGCATCCGGAAGCAAGGTAAGCGCCGATAACGTTCCCTCCGGAGCAACGGTTTATGCAAAGAACAACAACCTGGCCACCGGTCTTGCACTCAGCGCAACGATCGTGAGCCTTGTTTCAAGCGTTCTGCTTATGATTACCTACGGACATACTGTCCTCGGATATTTCTGATGGAGGTTGGGCTAGATGGAAAACACTGAAGAAACCAGAAAGAACAATATCCAATACAACGAACCCAGAGAGGAACAGGAGATTTCCATCTCCCAGCTTTTGGGAATTGTCAAGCAGAGAAGGGTGTGGATATACATCTTCTTTGCCCTGGCACTTGCCCTGGCAATCTTCTATCTCAGGGTCACCAACCCCACCTATGAGGCCAAAGCAACTGCACTGGTCGAGCCGATTTCCAATGCCACAAGCATCGAGAGCCTGCTTACAACCAGTACCAGTTCCTCGAAGATCGATACCGAGGTTCAGCTGATTACTTCTACCACGAACCTTCAGAACGCCCTTGAGAGGCTGGATTTGTCCAAGTATCTCGACCCTGACGGGATTCCGTATTCCGAAAAGAACCTCAGGGGCGCAAACTTCACCAAGAAGGTATCGGTCAAGACTGTCAGCAGCACCAAGATCATCGAGCTGACCGTAGAGGACGGCAATCCGCAGTTCTGTGCAGACATGGCCAACGCAATCCTGGCAGCATACACAGAGATGCTGACCACGATTGCAAAGAACTCCAAGAGCGCCCAGAGGGAATTCCTGGAGTCCCAGATTCCGGCAACCGAGGCTCTTCTCTCTGAAGCAAGCATCGCCCTTTCGGAGTACAAGGAGCAGAGCGGAATCAGCCAGATGACCCAGAAGAACACTCTTCTTACCACTAAGATCGCATCCTTCCAGCTCATGATAGAGCCTCTGAAGCTCCAGCTCATCGAGGCAGAGAGCCTCATGGCCGGCTTCAATCCGTCATCGAAACTCCCGACCGCCGAACAGGTCAAGACTGATGCCGCGCTGCAGAGACTGCTTGATGAATACAAGGCCAACAGCAAGGAGCTGATAATGTACCAGAACGTGGATTCGTCTGCTGAGACATCCAGAATCTTCGTTCTCCAGAATGCAATTTCCTCCAAGGAAAAGGATATCTACAATGTTGTTGCCCAGAAGGTCGGCCAGCAGAATGCCAGCTATGCCAAGGCTGTTTCCGACTACATCTGCGTGAGTGCCACAATCGAGGCAATCGAGAACGTCATAGAGGTCTACAACGCGGATCTTGCCGACTACCCGATCATGGAGCGCAAGTATCTTGAGCTGCAGAGAGATGTCCAGATCTATGAACAGCTTATTCTTTCTCTGAGAGAACTCCTCGAGGAAACCAAGATGGTCGAGGCCGCAGTCGTCGGCAACGTCAACGTCATCGACAGCGCAGTAGTACCGGAATCGCCCGTAAGCCCCAGGAAGATGATGATTCTTGCCATCGCAGTCGTCGGCGGTGTGGCTCTCGGTGTGCTGTTCGGTTTCCTGCTTGAGTTCACGGACGATACCATCAGAAGCGAAGACACCATCAAATCTATCCTCGGAAGGGATACGCCTTCACTCGGATGGACGCCTTACATCAAGGATGTCGATAAGATACAGAGGGATTTCCCGGCCCTGTTTGTGCTGAATGACCCGGATGCCTCGGTATCCGAGCGTTTCAGGTCGATCGCAAACAACATCGCTTATTCGTTGCCCAAGAAGATCCAGGTTCTGTCTATCAACTCAACTGATATGAGTGAAGGAAAGACCACGGTCATCTGTAACATCGCTGCAGCCTATGCCATGGCAGGAAAGAAGGTCATCCTGATAGACGGAGACTTCAGAAAGCCCGCAATCGAGGCCTTCTTCAAGCTCAAGAGATCCAAGATCGGACTTGTCGATTCCGCAATCAACAATATTCCGTTGGAGAAGTGTATCGTCAGACCTACAGAGAAGATTCCCAACCTGCACATCCTGCCGCCAGGAATGGGAACCAGAAACCCGAACGCTCTCTACAACTCAGAGCGTTTCAGCCAGATAATCGAAAAACTCAAGGCAGTCTATGACTATGTCATCATCGACTGCCCACCGCTCTCATATGGTTCTGAGTTCACCCATCTTGCCAAGCACCTAGACGGTTTTGTCCTGAACATCAGAGCCGGTGTTGCCTCCAAGAGGGCAGTAGCCAGCTTCATTTCTGACCTCGAGTTCATTCAGGCCCCGCTTCTCGGATTCATCTACTACGGTGTTGTCGCCAAGAACCAGAGTTCCTACGGTTACTATGGTTACTACGGTTCCTACGGATCCTACGGAAAGAAGGGATACGGCAAGTACGGCTTCGGCTATGGTCACAAGTCTCTGTACGAAGAGGGACGCGGTTCCTATAGGCAGCTGCACCTCAAGGAGCTCAAGAGAAGGAAAGAGGTATCTTATGGTACTCGCGAACCGGTTCTTGCATTTGCTGCCGGCGCTTCCGGAGCTTTCAATAGTTCGATGGCTTCTACAGTAGGCGTCGGGACTGAAAAACCCAAGCAGAACATAAGACCTGTCGGTGATGCGCAGAAGAAGACTTCGGATATGCTTGCCGATATCGAGAAAATCTATAAAAAGTAAGGTTTTCCGGTAAATGGATTTTCTGGCGAAGCTCAAGGAAACACTCATGTCGGTTCTTCCGATAGTGGGTATTGTCCTTCTGCTCAACTTCACCATAGCACCTCTGGGTTCAATGCTCTGGCCGTTTCTGGTCGGGGCATTGATGCTTGTCGTCGGCCTTTCCCTGTTCCTTGCCGGAACGGATATCGGCATGGCTCCGGTGGGTGAGAAGCTGGGTTCCGTGCTTGCCCACAAGCGAAGCGTGGGTTTCATGCTGGTCATAGGATTCGTCATCGGACTGGTGGTTACCCTTGCCGAACCCGATGTGACCGTCCTGGCCGGACAGGTGCATAGCCTTAATCCTGCGATATCTAAAACCTTTCTGATTCTGATGATTGCCATCGGGCTGGGTTTCTTCCTTTGCCTCGGTCTTCTCAGGACGGTTTTGGGCTTTCATCTCAAGTGGGTTCTGCTGGCTTCTTACCTTTTGGTATTTGTCCTGATTTCATTCATCGGGCAGAGCATGGCATCAATAAGCTTCGATGCAAGCGGTGCTACGACCGGTCCTCTTGCAGTTCCGTTCATTCTGGCTCTGGGTCTCGGCGTTTCAGCCTCTACAAGCCATGATAAGGACAGCAGTTTCGGTCTTACGGGAATTGCTTCGGTCGGGCCGATTCTCGCCGTCGCGACTCTTGCTATGATGGCGTCTTCTTCACCTGCCGAAGCCGAAAGCATTGTGCCGGAAGCAGAGGCCGTTGCGAATTTCGGGAATTCATTCATCCATACGCTCAAGTCCACTACAATCGGGTTCGGCCCGCTTGCCCTGATAATATTCGTACTTCAGTTCGCGCTGCTCCGTTTCCCGAAGATAAAGCTTAGGAAGGTTGCCTTGGGCATCGTTTACAGCTTCATCGGGATCGTCATCTTCCTTACGGGAGTGGATTTCGGTTTTGTGGACGTGGGAAGATATCTCGGGCAGACGATATCACAGAATTACAGTCCTGCCCTGGTTATAGCATTGGCGCTCGTTTTCGGAGGCATCGTCGTGATTGCCGAGCCTGCGGTCTGGGTCCTTACGAACCAGGTCGAGAACGTCACTGCGGGAAGAATCAGGAAGCGTATGGTGATGACCTTCATCTGCCTCGGCGTTGCGGTTGCGGTTGCCCTTGCAATGGTCAGGATCTATCTCAGGATCAATTACCTGTGGTTCGTTTTCATAGGTGTTGGTTTGGCTCTGATAATGACGTTCTTCACTCCGGCCTTGTTTGCCGGTCTTGCATTCGACTCAGGGGGTGTGGCGAGCGGACCCATGAGCACGACGTTCCTTCTGTCGTTCGCATTAGGGGTTTCCGGTTCTGCGGATATGGGATTCGGACTGGTGGGACTGATTGCAATCTCGCCATTGATAGCCATCCAGATTCTGGGCATTTTGTTCAGAATCAAGGAAGGCAGGGCAAGAAAGGAGGCAAGGCATGCTTCTTCTTGATAAACAACACCTGCTTTTGATTGCGATTGTAGGACACGGCCAAGCAGGACGGTTCATGAAGATCGCAAAAGATGCCGGATCAACCGGCGGCAGTGTGATTCCCGCAAAGGGAACGGCCTCGAACACTCTGCTGAGGGTGCTCGGTCTGGGCGATAAGTCCAAAGATATGGTCATCATGGTTTCCGATGATGAGCATGCACACGCAATTGTCGATGATGTTCGCGCAGACGGCCGTATCCAGGGGGTTGTAGCCCTTCTTGGATCCAAAGGGGAGGATGGTATGGCAACGAAATGGAAGATGATAACCATAATCGTAAATGTCGGTTATGCCGATGACATAATGGATGCCGCTCGCAGGGCGGGAGCCGGCGGCGGTACAATAACCCACGCCCGCGGAACCGCTTCCCCGGAGGACGTCAGATTCCTCGGAGTGCCCCTGGTTCCCGAGAAGGAGATGATCATGATCCTGTGTGAGTCCGAAAAGACCGACGCCATAGTGAATGCCATCTCTTCGCTCGAGTGTCTTGATGAGCCCGGCATAGGAATCCTTTTTACCCAGGGGGTTTCGGGTTTCATGAACCTGGGTTCCGGAAAGTGAGGCATCTATGATCAGAATTAAGGACGGAAAGGAGAAGAACCTGCTCAAGCACCATCCTTGGGTCTTCTCCGGAGCCATAGAAGAGAGTTCGGTTCCTCAGGTTGCCGGGGTTCATAAAGTGGTGACCGTCGACGGCAGATTCATCGCCTGGGGATATTATGACAGGGAAAGCCACATTCAGCTCCGTTTGCTTTCCTGGGAAGAGACCGCCTGTCCCGACGAGGCCTGGTGGAGCGATACCGTCAGGTCTTCCATACTCAGGCGCAGGTCTTTCTTCGAAGACAAGCAGAGCGGAACAACTGCGTTCAGGATCATCCACGGCGAAGCAGACATGCTTCCCGGAATCGCGGCCGATGTATACGGAAAGATAGTCAGGATCATTATCAGCGCGAGGGTTGCATGGGTCATGAGAAGCGTGGTGATCGATGCCATCGAATCCCTGCTTCATCCGCAGATGATAATCCTGAATACGGATTCGTCCTTCTGCGCCATAGAACACCTGCATGAGGTTACAGAGTATTACAGGGAAGGGCAGAAGTTCACTCCGGCCGAGAAGCTCGAGGAAATCCGCATCCGTGAAAGCGGGCTCTACTACGGACTTGTCCCGGGTTCCGGGCAGAAGAGCGGCTTCTACTGCGACCAGAGGGAAAACAGGATAGCCCTTGAGAAGTATGTCCGGGGCGCAACAGTCCTGGACGGCTGCAGCTATACCGGAGGCTTTACCCTGCATGCGCTTAAAGCGGGAGCCCTGAGCGTGCGCGCAGTCGACAGCAGCTCCGATGCTATCCACAGGCTTCTGTCCAACGTCAATCTGAACGTTGAGCTCGGAACCCTGCCTCCGGACAGCCGGGATAAGGTCGAGGCCCAGAAGGGTGACATATTCGAAATACTGAGAACGATACCCCAGGATAAGTACGATGTGATGATTCTTGACCCGCCTAAGCTTGCACAGACCATCAAGAGCCTTGACAATGCAAAGAAGGCTTACAAGGATCTGAACCGCATGGCCATGGAGAAGATCAAGAACGGCGGCATTATCCTGACATGTTCCTGCTCCGGAGCCCTTAGCAGGGAGGACTTCCGGACCGTCCTTGCATGGAGCGCAAAGGATGCCGGCGTGGAAGTGCAGATCCTCGAGACCCTGGGACAGGCTCAGGATCATCCCGTCAGGTTGTCGTTTCCCGAGAGCGAGTACCTCAAAGCCTATGTGCTGAGGGTTATTAAGCCTTGAAAAATAGTACTCTAAGTATTAGTCTAAATAGAACAGTAAGGAGTTTCCAATGAATAAGAAATCCATCGTAATGATTATCGCCGTTGTGCTCTGCATCCTCGTTGCCCAGAGTGCGTTCGCCTACGATACCACCCGCTCGAATGTCTACCTGCCGCTCGAGGTGAAGGAAGAGTATACCCTCGATGAGGCTCTTTGGTTCAACCCGACAATCTATGCCATCGATGTTCTCCAGTTCATCCAGGCCTACCTTGATCCGGAGAATCCGGTGGATTTCTATCTTGCTGCCGCTGAATACACCGACGAGCAGATTGAAGAAAACTTCATCATCTACCAGGCCTTCATCGAGCCCGAGTATGCAGGCTATGTGAACTTCGAGTACAGCTGTGACGTCGAGGCCTATGCCGAATCCGTCGATTACCATTTCGACCCGAATGTTCCGTATGTCTTCAGCATTCTTTTCGAGGAAGTTGCCGACGTTGCCCCGATGTTCCCCAGAGGTATCGGCAGGGCAAATGCCTACAATACCTTCAGAAGATGTGCGCTGCAGCTTGCAATCTACGCAGCCAAGAACGGCAAGACCCCCGGTTTCCAGATTTGCTATGACATCATCCAGGAGACCCTGGCCAATTATGAGAAGCAGTTCGAAGAAGCCATGGCAGCGGAGGCAGCTGCAACGGGAACTGTTGTCGAATCCAACTGATTATCCATTTACAGGAGATAAATGAAATGACATTTGCAGAAAAGATGAAAGCTCAGGCCATTGCGGCCCAGAAGTCTCTTGTCCTTCCGGAGGGTCTGGAGCCCAGAACCGTTAAGGCCGCCAGAATGATTCTCGACCAGAAGATCGCATCTTCAGTGACACTCATCGGAAACGTCGACGAGGTCAGGGCAAACGCTGCCAAGATTGGCGTTGACCTCACCGGAATCAATATCGTCGATCCTCTTGCAAGCGAGAAGAGGGCAGAGTATGCCAACGAGTATTACGAGCTTCGCAAGGCCAAGGGAATGACACCCGAAGAGGCCAACAACCTCATCGTCAACGAGCTCAGATGGGGCGCAATGATGACCCACATGGGCGATGCCGATGCAATGGTTGCAGGTGCAAAGAACACCACCGGTGATGTTCTCAGAGCTTCTTTCCAGATCATCAAGTGCAGACCCGGCATCAAGAGCGCATCTTCCTGCTTTGTCATGGCAACCGACAAGAAGCAGTACGGCGTCGACGGAACACTTATCTTCGCAGACTGTGCAACAATTCCGAATCCGACAGCCGAGC
>CAKJZO010000077.1 GCA_918298275.1 Spirochaetota bacterium
CCGTCCTCCTTGGGACTCTTGAGGGCAGGAAGCTCTATCACATCCGCCCCATAGCGGTCGATACCGATGGCAATGGCCAGTTTTTCCCTGAAAAGAAGCCCTCTGGATCCGTTTTCCGAAAGCTTTCTGAGGGTACAGTCGACTACCGAGATCTTTCTCATGCTGTTATCCTTTTTATACGGTTCTTATGTCGAGGCTCTTGGAAACGGGTTCCATGATCTTGCGCACCTGTTCTTCCGTTGCGTTGCCGAGCTTGAAAGTCAGGACCCTGAGGTTCGGAGACGGTCCTTCCAGAGTGCCCAGCGAGATGATGTTGATTCCCGCGGTGGCGAACTGGTCGGAAAGGCTCGAAACAACACCGACCTTGTCCTCTACCAGGGCCTCGACTCTGATTCCGGGATACTTGTCTCCCAGCATCTCAAGAAGAATCTTGAGCAGATTGCTCTTGGATACTATTCCCACAAGGAATCCGTCCTCCATCACGGGAAGGCATGAGAGGTCGTTCTCGGCCATGAGCTTTACGGCTTCCTCGATGGTAGTATCCTTGGAGATTGTCAGAGGATTGCGGCTCATGATGTTCTTGACCTTGAGTCTGGACAGAAGGTAGTTGATCTCATAGGCACTGAGAGTAGATGCAGGCGACGGAGCTGCAAGCAGGATATCCTTTTCAGAGATGACACCTACAAGGTGCTTGTCGTCATCCAGAACTGGCATTCTGTGGATTTTCTCGGACTTCATCTTTGCCGAAGCCTCGGAGATACTCATGTCCGGAGTTGCTGTAATGGGATTCTTCCTCATTCTGTCTGCTATGATCATTTTGTTCCTCCAACTATATTTAATTTAATCAGGCACCCAGATATGCCTTCTTGATGTCGGGATCCGAGATAAGGTCCGAACCCCTTCCTGTCTTTACTATCTTACCTGTCTCAAGCACATAGGCCCTGTCGGCGATCGACAGAGCCGCCTGAGCATTCTGCTCCACCAGAAGAATCGTGGAGCCTGCCTTGTGCAGGTCCGCGATGATCTCGAAGATCAGGTCAACCAGAAGCGGAGCAAGTCCCATCGACGGCTCGTCCAGCATCATCAGCTTGGGCTTTGCCATCAGGGCCCGTCCCATGGCCAGCATCTGCTGCTCTCCTCCCGAGAGGGTTCCGCCTATCTGGGTCCTTCTTTCCTTCAGACGGGGAAAGAGTTCATAGACCTGCTCCATGCTGGATCTGATCTCCGACTTGGGTCTGGTGTAGGCCCCCATCTCCAGATTCTCCTCGACGGTGAGTCCGAGGAATATCCTTCTTCCCTCGGGAACCATTACAAGGCCCTGGGAGACGATCTTGTTCGGAGAAGTCTTTGCTATGGAAGAATCCAGGAACTTGATGTCGCCGGTCTTGGATCTCAGAAGACCCGAGATGGTGTTCAGCGTAGTGGACTTTCCCGCACCGTTTGCTCCGATGAGGGTCACTATCTCCCCTTCGTCGACATAGAACGATATGTCCTTGATCGCATGGATGGCACCATAGAAGACGTTGATTTCATTGACATCGAGTATTCTTGACATGTCAGTCCCTCCTCTTTCCAAGGTAGGCCTCGATGACCACCGGGTTCTTCTGTATCTCTTCGGGTGTTCCCTGGGCGATGACCTCGCCGAAGTTCAGGACCGTGATCTTCTCGCAGATTCCCATGACCAGGCTCATGTCGTGCTCGATCAGAAGAATCGCAATGTGGAAGGAGTCGCGGATCTTGCCGATTGTCTCCATCAGGTTCTCGGTCTCGGCAGGGTTCATACCGGCTGCAGGCTCGTCCAGAAGCAGGAGCTTCGGGTTGGTTGCAAGGGCTCTGATTATCTCGAGCCTTCGCTGTGATCCATAGGGAAGATTGCCCGCAATCTCATCGGCCATATCCTGCATATTGAATACCTGAAGCAAATCAAATGCTCTCTTTTTTGCAGCTTTCTCTTCTTTCCAGTACCTCGGAAGCCTGAGCAGGGATTCGGCTATCGAGTAGTGCATCCTGGTGTTGAAGCTGTTCATTACATTGTCCAGAACGCTCATGTCCTTGAAGAGTCTGATGTTCTGGAATGTCCTTGCAATTCCCTCGTGGTTGCGTGCTACCGTGCTCATTCCGGCAAGGTCCTTTTCACAGAGGGTGATGACTCCGCTGGTCGGAGTGTAGACACCGGTCAGGAGGTTGAAGACCGTGGTCTTTCCGGCTCCGTTGGGGCCGATCAGTCCTACGATCTCGTTCTCGTTGACCTCGATATTGAAGTCGCTTACCGCAGCCAGTCCTCCGAATACCACGCGGAGGTGTTCGCATTTGAGTACGTTGCTCATCCCTTCACCTCCTTGCCGGTCTCGGCGGTATCGGCCTTGCTGCGGCCTCCCCTGATGCGGTTGATGATCTTCTCGATCGTGTTGCCCATCGAGAAGTCGTATGTTCCCATCAGTCCCTTGGGCCTGAAGAGCATCATCAGGACCAGTGCAAGCGAATAGACCACCATTCGGTAGTCGCTGAAGGACCTCAGAAGCTCAGGCAGAGCCGTAAGCACGATTGCGGAGATCACCGAGCCGAGCATCGAACCCATGCCTCCGAGAACGACCATGACAAGGATCTCGATCGACTTCATGAACTTGAATGTCGACGGATAGAGGCTTCCGATGTAGCCGGCATAGAGACAGCCGGCAACGCCTGCAAGCATTGCGGAGAACACGAAGGCCGCAGTCTTGTAGAACGTGGTGTTGATTCCGACGCTCTCGGCTGCAATCTCGTTGTCCCTGATTGAAAGCACTGCCCTGCCGTGGCGGCTCTTCATGAACACATGGATCAGGAAAAGACAGATTACGGTGAACACGAAGATCACGTTCAGGCTGGTGAATTTGGGTATTCTTGCAAGACCGGAGGCTCCGTATGTGAACTTGAAGCCCAGAACCGAGTCTATGTTGGTCAGAACTACCCTGATGATTTCACCGAATCCCAGAGTGATTATTGCAAGGTAATCGCCCTTGAGCCTCAGGGCCGGGATTCCTATCAGCAGTCCGAATATTCCGGCAACTACGGCCGAAACAAGGACGGCTATGATGATGTAGGGAATCACTGCAGCGTGGTTGCCTGCTCTGAGCAGTGTCGCAGCCGGCGTGCTCTTCATGAAGATGGCACCGGCATAGGCGCCGACTGCCATGAAGCCCGCATGTCCCAGCGGAAGCTGTCCCAGATATCCGCAGACAACGTTGAGGCTGGTGGCTAGGATTATGTTGATTCCTATTGTTATCAGGATTCCCCTGTAGTACTCCCCTTTCAGGCCAGAAGAGCTCACGAACAGGGTCAGAAGCGCCCAGAGGATAATTGTCAGAACGGTATTGATCGTATACCTGACAGGAGTGGATAGCTTTGTTTTCTTCATGCACTGCCCTCCGTCAGACCTTTTCCTGCATCTTCTTGCCCAGGAATCCCGTGGGCTTGAAAAGCAGTACGATTATCAGGACCAGAAACACCGCCGCATCCTTCCACATGGAGAATCCGGCAGCGGCAACCAGGGCCTCGAGTACTCCGATTGTGAAGCCTCCGATCATGGCGCCGGGTATGGAGCCTATTCCGCCGAGAACGGCGGCGACGAAGGCCTTGATACCCAGCATGGAACCCATCGTGGGGCTTGCCTGTGTGTAGGCTGCAAGGTAGAGCACCGACCCTATTCCGGCCAATGCGCTTCCGATTGCGAATGTCATGCTGATCGTTCTGTTCAGCGAGATTCCCATCAGTTGGGCGGCGCCCATGTCTTCGGAGACGGCTCTCATGGCCTTTCCTGCCTTGGTCTTGTTGACCACGAACCAGAGCAGGACCATGATGATCAGGGAAACCACTATGGTCACGATGGCGGTGTAGCTCACGTTGACCCTGCCGAACATGACGCTTCCGGTGATCAGCGGGTCCATGCTCTTCTGGTCAGCTCCGAACACGAGCTGGGCACCGTTCTCGAGCAGGAACGATACACCGATGGCCGTAATCAGCAGCGAGAGTCTTGGAGCGCTTCTAAGCGGCGTGTATGCGACCTTCTCCACCGTCACGCCCAGAAGCGTGCTCACCCCTATTGCAAGGATAATGGCCACTACAGGCGGCAGTGCAAACGAGGCAATGGCGTAGTAGACCATGTATGCCCCGACCATGATGATGTCTCCATGGGCGAAATTCAAAAGCTTAATGATTCCGTAGACCATGCTGTATCCGAGTGCCACGAGGGCGTAGACGGAACCGGTCTGAAGACCGTTTATCAGCTGGGCTATCAACAAAGAAAAAGTCATGCCTGAATAATCTCCAATAGAATAACTTACAACAATTTATAATTATATATGCAAAAGGACGCAAGTAACCCTGCGTCCTTTTTTACGTTTTCAAGGTGTTTTGTTATCAGAAGAACTCGTCGAACAGCTCTGCACCGCCGGAGATCTTGATGATGGCAACACTCTTGATCGGGTCGTTTGTCTCGTTGAAGGTATAGCTTCCGGTGATACCCTCGAAGGCATTCATGCCCTTGATGGCATCGATGACGGCCTGCTTGTACTCTGCGGAACCGGCCTTCAGTCCCTTGGCCTCTGCAGCCTTCAGACCTTCAGCCATGATCAGTGAAGCATCCCATGCAAGAGGAGCGAACATGTTCGGGACTTCCTCGTTGAACTTTGCCTGGTAGTCCGCCTCGTACTTTGCAACGGACGGGGTTCCGGGTGCATAACCGGACATGTAGATTGTTCCCTCGAGGTCTGCTGCGCTTGCATAGTTCTTGACTGAACCGAAACCGTCTCCGCCGATGATTTTTGCGTTGCAGCCTGCTGCCCTGAGAGCAGTGATTGCCCTTCCTGCCTCACCGTAGTAGATCGGCATGAGCACGACATCGGGGTTGGCGGCAGCGATGTTGGTCATCTGTGCCTTGTAGTCGACATCGCCTGTTGCGAAGGCTTCCTTGGCAACGACCTTCAGGCCGCATGCATCAAGCTGGCTCTCGATACCCTGGACGATGGCTTCGGAATAGTCTGAACCGTTCTCATAGAAGATGGCGATTGTCTTTGCGCCGTACTTCTGTGCTGCGTACTGGGCCATCTTCTCGCCCTGGAACGGATCGAGGAAGCAGGAGCGGAAGACGTTTGTCTTGACTTCTGACTTCGGATCATCCGGATCCATGACGGTGAGCTTCGGGTTGGTTGCAGATGCGGAGATCTGCGGCATGTTGTCGTCGTATGTGACATCGGAGAGAGCAATCGAAGCGCCGGAAAGGACGGAACCGATGATTGCGGTGGCTCCGTTGGCCTTTGCCAGGTTGTAGGCATTGATGGACTCCGTTCCGTCTGCCTTGTCATCGTACTCGAGGAGCTTGACCTGCTTGCCGTTGATACCGCCGGCAGCATTCAGCTGTTCGAAGAACATTGCAACGGAATTGCGAACGGGAACACCGTACATGGCGTAGTCACCGGTTGTGTTTCCGATGAATGCTATGGTGATGGTCTCGGATGCTGCGCCTGATGATGCACCCTCACTGGATCCGCCTGCGAATACGGGGATGGCCATCAGAGCAAGAACCAAAACAAAAAGTAATGCTTTCTTCATAGTTTCTCTCCCTTTAATGTATTTAGAGTGTAGTTTTGCACAAATAATACAACCGTTTGGTATTTTTATGCAATATTTTCCTATAAAAATCTGAAATTATATTCTTGCTGCACTCCCCTCAGACTACCCGGTGCTCTTGTTTCTGATGCCGGAACTTGTTAATATATGGCGATTTCCATTAGGCTCGGGATGCCATAGGAGCACTTATGCATATTACGCTCAAGAATCTGGTCCGGACATACGAGAACGTCCATGCGGTGCAGGACGTGAGTCTGTCCATACCTTCGAACCGCATATTCGGGATAATAGGCCTCTCCGGCGCGGGAAAGAGCACCCTGGTCAGACTGATCAGCCTGCTTGAGAAACCCGACAGCGGCGAGGTCTGGTACGACGACAAGCGGGTCGACGATCTTCCGGAAAAGGAGATCATCCTCAGAAGGCGCCACATCGGAATGATATTCCAGAACTTCAACCTCTTCTCCTCGCGCAATGCCGGAGAGAACATTGCATATCCTATGGAAATATGCCGATACCCCAAAGACAGGATCAAGGCACGAGTAGCGGAGCTTCTGGAACTGGTCGGACTTGCGGACAAGGCAGAGG
>CAKJZO010000078.1 GCA_918298275.1 Spirochaetota bacterium
GATGTACTCAGACCGTTTCTGGCCGAATGCACTGTTCTATTGAAAAAGGACAACTGCTTCCCGCTCTCAAAGCCCTGCCCCATAGCAGCCTTCGGAAACGGAGTCAGAAGGACAATCAAGGGCGGCAAGGGTTCCGGAGAAGTCAACTCCCGCTTCTTCACCAATATCGAGGACGGCCTGGAGCAGGCAGGTTTCCAAGTGATCACGAAGTCCTGGCTCAAAAGCTATGACGAAGCCAAGGACGCTGCCAGAAAGCAGTTCGTCGTCAAGGTCAAATCCGAAGCGAGAGCCCATCACCAAATGACCGCCTTCTATGCCATGGGCATGACGATGGCCGAACCCGAATACGATATCCCGCTGTCGACGGACAATGATCAGAAGACCGATACCGCTGTGTTCGTACTTGCCAGAGACTCCGGTGAAGGCAACGACCGCAAGGCAATCAAGGGCGATGTGCTTCTTACCGACTCCGAACGACGTGATATCCTAAAACTTAATGAAACCTATGAAAAATTCATGCTTGTTCTCAATACAGGCGGTCCTGTTGACCTCAGTGGTTTGGATGAAGTAAAGAATATCCTTGTGCTTTCCCAGCTCGGAGTACAGACCGGTACTGCCCTTGCAGACATCCTTCTGGGCAAGCTCAACCCATCCGGAAAGCTTGCCACGACCTGGAGCGCATGGGACGACTACTCCAAGGAAGGCTCTTTCGGAAGCCATGATGACTCGGACTACAGAGAGAGAATCTACGTAGGCTACAGGTACTTCGATTCCGTCGGAAAGAAAGCCCTGTTCCCATTCGGTTTCGGTCTCTCCTACTCCGGCTTCAAGATTGATCCCCAGCCTGTTGAACTGGACGGTACAAACGTAAGTATTAAGGCAGATGTGACCAACCTCGGCAAACTTCCCGGAAAGGAAGTCGTACAGGTCTATGTAAGCTGTCCGCAGGGCAAACTGGGAAAGAGCTATCAGGATCTGGCGGGTTTTGCCAAGACAGATGTCATCAAGGGAGGCAGCTCCGATTCTGTGTGCATAGGATTCGATTTCAGAGATCTTGCATCCTACAATGAGGAAAACTCTTCCTATGTTCTGGAAAAGGGGGCCTACATAGTCAGGGTCGGAAACTCCAGTACCCACACCATGCCTATTGCAGTTATTGAACTCGATCAGGATGCCGTTGTCAGAAAAGTACGCAATGTCTGCGGAAAACCATCCTTCGAAGACTGGAAGCCTCAGCAGACGCAGACCGAGGAGATTCCGCCTTATATCCCGGTTCTAAGGCTTGAAGCTTCAGCGGTTGAAACTCAGACTGTCGATTATGACTTCAGCTACCCGATCGATGACAATGTCAGAAAGCTCTCGGACCAGCAGCTGGCACTTGCAAGCGTCGGAGGGGCGTTCAAGGAGAAAAGCGGAATCCTGGATATAATTGGAAACGCCAGTTCCACCGTAGCAGGCGCAGCCGGCGAGAGCACTCCCAGACTCAGGGATGCAGGCCTGAAGCCGATAGTCATGGCAGACGGTCCTGCCGGATTGAGGCTCACCCCACTCTACTACCGTGATGCCAAAGGTGCCCACGGACTGGGCGGCAACGGCCTTTCTGAAAGCCTGATGGAATTTTTGCCTGGCATAGTCAAATGGATGATGAAGCACTCTTCCGGAAAGAAGGCCCCCAAGGGAGCCGAAGTCCGGACCCAGTGGTGTACCGCAATCCCCATCGGCACAGCAATAGCCCAGAGCTGGAACACGGATTTCGCAAGGCTCTGCGGCGATATCGTGGGAACGGAGATGGAAATGTTTGGTATCAAGCTCTGGCTTGCCCCGGCGCTTAACATCCACAGAAGCATTCTCTGCGGCCGAAACTTCGAATACTATTCCGAAGACCCGCTTATCAGCGGAAAGATGGCAGCTGCCATCACGAACGGAGTCCAGTCTCATCCGGGCTGCGGAACAACAATCAAGCATTATGCCACCAACAACCAGGAAACCAACCGCTACGGAAACAGCAGCAATGTCTCAGAACGTGCCCTTCGGGAGATTTACCTCAGGGGTTTCGGAATTGCCGTGCGTGAATCCCAGCCCAAGGCAGTGATGACATCCTACAATCTCCTTAACGGAAAGCATACCGCCGAAAGCAGGGATCTGATCGAGAATGTTCTAAGGCGCGAGTTCGGTTTCCAAGGCATTGTGATGACGGACTGGGTGGTTGCAAACGGCATAATGAACAGCAAGACCGACATCTACCCTGCCGTCAGGCCCAAGCTGACTGCGGCTGCAGGAAGCGATCTCTTCATGCCAGGCTGCAAGAAGGATTACGAGAACATGCTGGAAGGTCTTTCGGACGGAAGCCTATCAAGAGAGCAGCTTCAGATCAATGCCACACGCATCTTCAGGATGGCAAAGACGCTTATCGGGGACTGATTCAATCAGTGATGAAACAGCCTGGCATGGGTGAACACAAGAACCATGCCGTGCTCATCTGCAGCAGTTATTATCTCCTCGTCTCTCGTTGAGCCGCCAGGTTCGGCAACATAGCTGACTCCCGACTTGGCAGAGCGGTCAATATTGTCCCTGAACGGGAAGAATCCGTCGGAAGCAAGACTCACTCCACTAACCTTTTTCAGGTAGACTTTTTTCTCTTCTGAATCAAATGGCTGAGGCTTTTCGGAGAAGTATTCCTGCCAGTTGCCGATTACATCGATTTCCGGGTCATCAGCCAGATATTGCTCGATTATGTTATCTTTTTCGTTTCTAGTTTTCCCTTTTAGGAATGGTAGACTCAGTACTTTATCAGATTTCCTGAGCTGCCACAGGTCTGCCTTTGCCCCCGCAAGACGGGTACATGCAAGGCGGGACTGCTGCCCGGAACCCACTCCAATGGTCTGACCGTTCTGGGCATAGCATACGGAATTCGACTGGGTGTACTTGAGCGCAAGAAGCGCAACAATCATATCCAGTCTTGCACTCTCGGGGATATCCTTAGCAACTGACTTTATGTCGGAGAAGGTATCCGCATCGGGCATCCAACTGTTATGGTCCTGCACCAGGTCCAGCCCGAAAACGGTATGGACTTCCTTTCCCGACGGCTTGAATGAAGGATCGATCTTAAGTACAAGATAGCTTCCGCCCTTCTTTGATTTCAGTATCTCAAGAGCCTCAGGCTCGTAGGACGGGGCTATGACTCCGTCGGATACTTCCTTTGATATTATCGAGGCGGTACACGCGTCACATTCATCGGAAAGGCTGACAAAATCCCCGAAACTGGCCATTCGGTCTGCCCCTCTGGCCCGGATATATGCAGTTGCAAGAGGGCTCAGATTCTTGGATGCCGGGATGAAGTACATCTTCCTTTCCGTCTCCGAGAGAGGTACCGATACTGCAGCGCCTGCAGGCGATACATGCTTGAAGGACGTTGCTGCGCTCATACCCGTTGCAGCCTTGAGTTCGCTGACAAGTTGCCAACCGTTGAGGGCATCCATCAGATTGATGTAGCCGGGTCTTCCGTTGAGCACTTCCACAGGCATGCAGAGCGGGCTTT
The DNA here is from genome assembly GCA_918298275.1 of Spirochaetota bacterium. Classification (GTDB taxonomy): domain Bacteria; phylum Spirochaetota; class Spirochaetia; order Sphaerochaetales; family Sphaerochaetaceae; genus UBA9732. Next base: position 3,539 of record CAKJZO010000078.1, read on the forward strand.
CAAGGTATGCGTTTTTCTGATTCGGATTGCATCCGTACTTTAGTTCGATTTTCATATTTATTCACTCTCCCTTGCATTGAAAACCGTTTCCATGTTTCCTTCCATCACATAGAGAGATATGCGGTTATCATGGTCGAGGCTTTCCCAGATTCCCTGTGCGCAGTCATCTTCGGACTCAAGAGCCCTGGGCTCTCCGATAAATGAAACAAGCGGATTTCCGTCCCCTTCGTATGTGTGGAGAATCCGCAGTTTCCCTACCACCTTCGGATAGCTCCATACACAGCGCTCGCAGCTGCCGTCCGAACGTCGGCGGTTGATGCCGAACTCGAAGGTATCGGGCGTGATGACAAGGGATATTCTCGGGGTATAATTGGGCGCATCGGGCTCAAAAGTGCATTCTGACAGGGCGTTTTCAAGGGTTCTGCCGCTTTCAACTGCCTTGCGGATCAGAAGGCTCTGATCCCCGTTTGCAACGATCGTGCAGTCGCCGGTCTTGAGGATCGCAGGATAGATGATCAGCGACGGATCCTGGACCTTGGAAGCATCGAAGGGTCTTGTCTCGACCTCACCGCCGGAAACATCAAATACCCTGTTTCGGCTGTTCGGGCTGCGGCCCATGATGGCATAGGCATAGATGATCTTTCCGGAGGGTGTCACCCCTGCAGCTATGATCCGTCCCGGATACTTGTTTGTGCATAAATATTCCGAAATCCTCATGAGCGCATGATAGCACCAAAGAGACTTGTAGGCAATTGATAATAACGCGAAAAATATAGTACATTGGACGTACATGGAAAACAGTAAATACGATGTCATTATAATCGGGGCAGGCCCCGGCGGAATATTCTCGGCCTATGAGCTGATGAAGAACAACAAGAACCTCAAGGTCGCAGTCTTCGACATGGGCAAGACGCTTGAGCAGCGCAAGTGCCCGATAGACGGAGACAAGATCAAGAGCTGCATAGGTTGCAAGCCCTGCTCGATCATGTCCGGTTTCGGCGGCGCAGGTGCATTCTCCGACGGCAAGTACAACATTACAAATGATTTCGGAGGAACACTTTACGAGTACATCGGAAAGCAGAAGGCCACCGAACTCATGGAGTATGTTGACCATATCAACGTCACCCATGGCGGCGAAGGCACAAAGCTCTACACCACCGCAGGTTCAGACATCAAGAGACTGTGCATGCAGAACAAGCTCAAGCTTCTGGATGCATCCGTGCGCCATCTCGGAACAGACATCAACTTCGTGGTGCTTGAGAATCTCTACAAGGAAATGAAGGATCATATCGATTTCCATTTCCTTGAACCCGTAAAGCATATCGAGGTCCTCGAGGACGGATACAGGATCATCACCGGAAAGCAGAACTACGAATGCTCCAAGTGCATCGTCTCCGTCGGACGCAGCGGAAGCAAGTGGGTCGAGGAAGTCTGCAGGGAGCTCGGAATAGAGACACTTTCCAACCGCGTGGACATCGGAGTTCGCGTCGAGATTCCTGCACAGATCTTTGCATCGCTTACAGATAGCCTCTATGAAAGCAAGATCGTCTATCGCACCGAGAAGTTCGAGGACAATGTCAGGACCTTCTGCATGAACCCCTACGGTATAGTGGTCAACGAGAACACTAACGGCATTGTCACGGTCAACGGACACAGCTTCGAGGATCCCAGCCAGAGAACGGAGAACACAAACTTCGCCCTTCTGGTCTCAAAGCACTTCACGGAACCCTTCAAGGATTCCAACGGCTACGGCGAAGGCATCGCAAGGCTTTCCAACATGCTCGGCGGCGGAGTCATCGTCCAGCGCTTCGGTGACCTCATCCGCGGCCGCAGAAGCAACCACAAGAGAATCGAGGAATCATTCGTGCGCCCCACGCTTCAGGCCGAACCCGGAGACCTTTCGCTGGTTCTTCCCAAGCGTATCCTTGACGGCATCATCGAGATGATCTACGCCCTCGACCGCATCGCCCCGGGTACGGCAAATGACGATACCCTGCTTTACGGCGTCGAGGTCAAGTTCTACAACATGGAAGTCAAGGTAGACGAGCATCTGGAGACCAAGTACAAAGGCCTCTACATGATCGGAGACGGAAGCGGAGTAACTCATTCGCTCTCACACGCCTCTGCCAGCGGAGTCTTCGTAGCCCGCGAGATTCTCGGAAAGTAATTCTATTTTTTCCTCGACGGTATCTGCGCCAGTATTACGGCGATGAACATCACGAGGCATCCTATTGCCTCGCGTCCGGTCATCTTCTCTCCGAGTATCAGCGTGCCTCCGAGGACGGCGAAAACCGCCTCAAGGCTCATCAGAAGCGATGCCACTGCAGGCTCGGTGAACTTTTGGGCGACAATCTGGAGCGTATAGCCGATTGCACCAGAACCGAGGCCGCAATAAAGAATCGGGATTATCGCAGCCTTCACATCATTGATGGACGGGCTTTCGGTGAAGGCAGCAACCGCAGCCGAGAGCAATGCAGTCACATAGAGCTGGATTACGGACATGCCGATCGGGTTGGCATTCTGCACGAAATGATCGGTGCAGATGATATGGAAACTGAAGACCAAGGCGCAGACGCTGACCAGGGCATCCCCTCTGGAAAGGCTGAATTCTTCGTTGATGCAGAGCAGATACATCCCCAGAATGCCGATGAGAACCGCAATCCAGACGACTACCGGGCTTTTCTTCCTGAACAGAATCAGATTGATCACCGGAACCAGAAGCATATACATGGCCGTGATGAAGCCTGCTTTTCCGGCGGTGGTCTGAACTATCCCCACCTGCTGGAAGATGGTGGCAGTCCCCAGGCACAGACCGCACAGGATGCCTCCGACGATGGTATTCTTCCTGTAGGCTCTTTTGTCTGTAATCTCTTTTTGCTTACCAAGAAACACCAGCGGAGTGACCGCAACGGAAGCAAGGAGCATCCTTACCGCACTGAAGGTGGCAGGTTCTATGCTGTCCATTCCCATGCGCTGGAATGCGAATGCAGTGCCCCAGATTGCAGTGGTGATGAGGAGAAGAATATTGCCGAGCAGTTTCCTGTTTTTCATTTCTTTTTGAGTATCGTGTCTATACGCTGTTCCGCCTGTTTTCTGAGGCGCTCGGTCTCTGCCTTGATTCGCTCAAGGCGGGCCTTTACCTTTTCCGTCCGGTAGATAACATCAGGATAGGCATTGGCGAAACGCCTGGCAAATAGGTTCCTGTCCCGGAGCATCTTCCTTACTTCCTTGCCTATTTCCTCGGTATTGTCAGCCTCGCTGTGTTCTACACTGTTCTTGACCAGTTTGAGAACGAAGTGCGAGACGATGTAGTCCGAAACGAAAATGGCTGAAAGCGCCGAGGCAACGATCTCCCTGACATTCAACCCTGCCCCGGAAAACAGCCTGTACAGCAGAGGATTGGCGAACTTGTAGACGAAAGTACCGCCCAGACCGAAAAGCATAAGATTGCCTATCCAGATTCTTCCGTGCAGATTCATGGGTTTCTGGCTGTAATCCCACCATCTGGCATGGAAACGCTTCTCCATGAACCAGCTTACGCCGTATTCAAGGGCGCCGCACAGCACGAAAGAAAGCGCAAACACCGAACCATAGGATGATTCATAGCTGGAGAGTCTGGAAAGGCCATCCACTGCAAGCGTTATGAAAGCACAACCCGAACCATAGATCGGGAGCCAGGGTCCTGCCAGAAAACCCCTGTTTATGAACCGGTGATACTGACGGAACTTCAGGATCACCTCAATGCACCAGCCTGCAAAAGAGTAAGAGAAGAAAAGCAGAATGAGATTGATGAAATACTCCATCTTATTTCCCGGGATTCCAGAACCCTGCGTGTACCTTCTCTACTTCCGAGGCGATTTCCGGGAAAGGTCCCAGGACTTCGATGGGTTTCTGCCCTGCAGCCAGGATCGTGCGGCATGAGATGTTGAACGTGGGATTCTTGTCATCTGAGCCCGTCATCTCCAGCAGTCTCTCTTCCGTAAGGCCGTAGACTATCCTGCCTATGTTTGCCCAGTAGATGGCTCCGGTGCACATGCAGCAGGGCTCGAAGGTGGTATAGAGAGTGCACTTGGCCAGAAAATCCTTGCTGAATGTCTGACTTGCACGGCTTGCAAGCATCCTTTCGGCATGGGCCGTTGCATCATGAAGATCGCGCTCCGCGTTGCCCTGCTCCATTACGATGTTTCCGTTTTCATCCACGAGAACCGCTCCGAAGGGAGTGTTGCCGTTTTCCCTTGCCTTGCGTGCAACCTCATTGGCAGCAAGAAGATATTTGATATGATCCATGATACGCTCCTACTCCAGGTAATTGTTTCTCAACTGCAGTATCCGGTCTTCGGACAATCCGAGACCATCCTTTATGAATGCCTCATAGCTTCCGAACTGTTTCTCGACTTCCTCGTAATAAGCCTCCAGATAGGATCGGTGCAAGCCGAAGAGGTTTCTCATGGAAGCTTCCACTACGGCTGTTTCAACCTCACTGAGACTGCGCTGCTTTCCCAGTTCGTTTAAGATGAAAGAGACATAGCCTTCCGTATACGGGGAAAGGAAATCCCGGGTTCTGTTATAGTCTGCGATGATCGACTCCCTGGGAACTCCGAGGATTTCCTCGATTATCACTGCCCCTATTCCCGCACGGTCTTTACCGGCGGAGCAGTGCCACAGGACAGCCTTTTCATGATCCTCAAGCAGTATTTCCAGGAACTTCGAATATCGTGAGATGCAGAATCCGGTGACGAACTTGCGGTACATGGTCCTCATGTACTCAAGTGCAGCCTCGGGTTTGAAAGCCAGATTGGCAATCAGCTCCTCATCCGACTGCTCTTCCCTTGATACGCCGGCAGTAAAGCTCTCCACTATCGGAATGCTTATGTTCTTCACCCCGTCCATGATGTCATCGGGCTGATCCTTGACTTCCTCAGGGGTCCTGAAATCCACGACGGTATCGACCAATGAAGAAAGGATTGCCTTGTCTGTTGCGGATATGCCTACAAGCTGTCCGCTTCTTATGAGCCGGCCATTTCTGATACGCCTGCCATCGGATGCAACCATCCCTCCGAGATCTCTGGTGTTTGCAAGGGTCTCAAGTTCGATCCGTGTGCTCATGAGTCTAGGATATACATAAAGGGAAATCTTGAAAAGCTTACTCGCTGAAGAGGTGGATCTTCTTGGCAAAGAACTCCGAGAGCTGTTTGGGAGTTTCCTTGCAGCCGTTCTCAAGCCAGAACTTGTACACGTTGAAGAGTCCGCCCGAGAAGAAGCACCTGTTGTAGAAACCCTTGGTATCATTTGCATAGGCAAGGATTCCCTTGTCGAAGGCTTCCTTTCCGAGATCGAACAAACCTGAATTCACAAGCTTGAGCCCGAACTCCTTCTCCTCCAGCAGAAAGTCGAAAAGAAGCACCAGATATTCCTGGAAGTTCTTGGGTTTCGAAATCTCCCATTTGGAAATGAAGTCCTGGGAAACTATAGAGATGTGATACCTCAGAATATCCTCTTTGCTTGAGAAATTCCGGTAATAGGCCATTCTCGAGACACCTGCCGTGTCAACTATCTCCTGAATGCTGATTGTTGCAAACGGCTGTTCATCCATCAGGTTCAAAAGTGATTGGACTATGCAGTCCTTTGTGAAACGGCTTCTCTCCGCTGAGCTGGAATTCTGTCTTCTTGCCATCTAGTCCACTCCCCCAAATACATTACCGTTAAAATTGTAACGTAATACCTGTAACGTAATAATTGTAACAAAAATCAGGTTTTTGTCAAACCTGTAACACTTATCATTTTTGTTCCGCCGATAGGGCTGTAATTTATATAATATTGTTTGACAGCATAAGAAAGTGCAGTCTATACTTCAATTACTTGGAACAAAGTACATGAACAGATGTTCATAGACACTGAAAGGAAGGTTGAGAATGACAGGACTTGAAAAAAGAGTCGCCAGACTATTTGCCAACAAGGGAAAGCTGTTCGTGGCAGCTTTCGATCATCCGCAGATTTACGGAACAATGCAGGGATTGGAAAACACGCCGAAGCTGGTGAAATCCCTTCAGAACACCGGACTTGACGGTTTCATCCTCAACCCCGGGATGGTCGGACATATCGAGACCCAGAGCTTTGCGGACAAGCTTCTTGTACTCAGGGCTTCCGTCGGCGGAACGATGATCGGAGACAACTACCAGTCCTATGACAACGACCTTCATCAGAGCATTGCCTCTGCAGAGCTGGCCGCCAGACTCGGAGCAGACGCAGCCCTGTTCATGTTCGTACTCAACGGCAAGCGTGACAAGGAGTGTCAGCTTGAACTTGCAAGAGTCTGCGAAGACTATCACAGGCTCGGAATCCCTGTCATCGCCGAAGTCCTCAATGCCGACTACACGATGAACAACGACACATCATTCATCGCCTCCGGAGCCAGAATCGCAGCAGAGATAGGAGCAGATGTCATCAAGGCTTTCTACTGCCCTGAATTCGACAAGGTAACCTCGAACTGCCCGGTACCGGTAATCCTTGCAGGCGGACCGAAGGATGCGGATATCACCGCAGTCGTAAGGGAAGTAGTTTCAAAGGGAGCAAAGGGACTTGCATTCGGCCGCAACCTCTTCCAGGCAGATGACATCAAGGGCCTTGTCAGAGACCTCAACAGAGCGCTCAGAAGCTGATGCTTGACGACATTAACACCCTATACAAGATAGCCTCGCTTTATTACGAAAGCGGCAATACCCAAGACGAGATAGCCCGCAAGGTAAAGATGTCCCGTCCAATGGTATCGCGTGCCCTGGATAAAGCCCGGAGCATCGGCCTTGTAAAGATTTCGGTTCTGCCTCCCAAGAAGTTCACGAATCTTTCCAAGCAGCTTTCCGATGCCCTGGGAATCAAGGAGATAATAATCGCCCCTTCTTCCAGTGCGACGGGAAACGACAGACTCGACAGGATCAACGACATATCGGACCGTGCGGCAAGCTATCTTGAAACCAACATCAAGGGAGGCATGAACGTAGGTTTCGGCTGCGGCAATACCATTTACAGCACGGTAAAGAAAATCCGGCAGACCAAGGTCGTGCAGACGGATCCGCCTGTGTTCGTCCCTCTTATGGGAAGCATCGGAACCCAGCAGGCCGAATATCAGGAAAGCGTCATAGTCAACCATGCAGCCACGATGTTCAATGCAAAGGCCTACTACTACAATGTTCCGGTCCTTCAGATCTACGATGTGGAAACCATGAGAAGGATAGCCAATCAGCACCAGGATGTCATCGCAACCTGGGCCAATCTCGATATGGCGGTCATAGGACTTGGATCATTCGCGAACATAAAGAACTATCCCATGAACAAATTCAGCGAAGAGGATTACAAATACCTGCTTTCCAACGGAGTCAGGGGCGATATCCTGGGACGGTTCTTCAATGACCACGGCTATCTGGCTCCGGTGAGCCTGAGTTCCTACTATTCGGGAATCAAGAGAGAAGACCTGGCCAACGTCAGCAACATAGTCTGCATCTGCGGAGGCAAGGAGAAGGTCCTTCCAATAATCGCCGCCGCACACAACAAATTCTTCGATACCCTTATAACGGATTACAAGACAGTAAGTGAGATAAAGGAAACACTTGAGGAGGAAATCAAATGAAATGCCTGATGTTCGAAGAGCTGGGAAAGCTCAGGGCTACCGAAACAACCGACCCAACCTACCCCGTATGGATCAGAGTCGAGGCTACCGGAATCTGCGGAACTGACCTCAAGTCCGTCTATGTCGGACACAAGTACTTCAAGCCCCCCACGGTTCTGGGTCATGAATTCTACGGCCAGATCTGCAAGGCTCCGGACAACTTCCCCCTCAAGAAAGGAACATGGGTCGTCGCAGCCCCCTATTACGAATGCGGAGAATGTCCGACATGCAAGGCCGGCAAGGGAGACCTCTGCCAGAACAAGAACTATGTCGAGGCAGGTTCCTTTGCACAGTACGTGGGAGTTCCGGAGAACTACATGGACGGACTGTTCGTCCTCCCCGAAAAGAAAGACACTGCCGACTACGATGTCTATGCCCTTACCGAACCTCTTGCCTGTGTCATCAACGGCACCTCTAGATTGGAGACCATTCCGGGTTACAGCAAGGTCCTGATAGTCGGAGGCGGTCCCATGGGCGCGCTGTTTGCACTCTACTACGCATCGAAGGGTATCGAGGCAGCCATTGTGGAGCCCAATGACCAGAGAGCTGAAAAGCTCAGGTCCTGGGGCATCAGCACGGTCAAGCAGGACCAGGTTCAGAAAGGCGAATACGACAACATAGTCATAGCAGTCAACATCGCATCTCTGGTTGAAGCCTATCTTCCCCTGGTCAGACAGGGCGGAACGCTTCTGGTATTCAGCGGCCTTCCCAAGGGAGAGATGCTCAGCGTAGATGCCGGCGCAATCCACTACAGCGAAGTCTCGGTCAAGGGCTGCAGCGGCTTTGCCCTCAGCCATTTCAAGGAGGCTTTCGAGACCATCAGGGGCAATGAAAAGCGGTTCAGACAGATGATTACCCACCGCTTCAACTTCGAGCACGGCCAGGAGGCCTTCGATATGCTCAAAGCCGGAAAAGCCTTCAAGATCCTGATCGGAGCAGACATAAACGGGAGGGAAGAAGCATGAAAGCCCTGTTCCTGTCAAAACCGGGTTTCCACCTTTTTGGAAACCCGGATCCGGACATAACCAATCTCATAGGCATACTCAAGGGTTTTTCCATAGTATATACCTCGTCCGAACTCTATGACGAATGTGTCAGATTCGGAATCAAGGCCTTCAGACTTGATCTTCCCGACAAGGATGAAGACACCGAAATCAATGAGTATGTCAGCAACATCAACCACATGGTCTCCTTCGCAGTTGACAACATAGTCGACGTCTATGTCACGGCAGGCGGAGACGGCACCGTAAGCTATGTCGCCTCCTCCACCATCCTCAACAACCGCAACCGCACCTTCCGTCCTCTTTTCATCGGGTTCCCTGCAGGCACCGCCAACGCAGGTCCCATAGTCAGACGGCTGGGCACAGACAACATCTCCAAGCTCAAGATGATCAAGATCGACGGAATCGAGGTCCTGGATGGAGAACAGCCCATCGGTTACGGTTTCAATGACGTGATAGTAGGCAACAGCTTCCTCGGCACGGCCAACGGAGAGCTGAAGAACTTCGATGCAGTCGCCATGGCCCAGAGAGGTGAAATCAAGTCCATCACGCCCGGAACAGACATCGCCTCGGTTACCTTCTCGGCAAGCCTCAACGGACAAGACCTCAGGATCGATTCCGACGTGAAGCAGATCTGCGTATCGACCCTGCAGTTCGACAAATACAACAAGCGCGCAGTCTTCGGCGGAATCCTCAATGCCGAGGGCTTCGAGCACCCTGCTGCAGCTGCTTTCATAGACAGGATAATAGTTGACAGCTCCCCCTCCTCCTGGAACTACAGGGGTGCCGTCAAGACAACCCATGTATGCTTCAACGAGCAAGACACACTGAAAGTCTCGGGCTTCGGCAACGATGCACACATAATCATCGACGGCAACCCATTCATCAGAAAGACCGATGAACTGACCTTCAGGGTCGTTCCATGGGTCTGCACCGCCCTTTGGGATATTGAAAAAAAGTGAGGTAGCAATGAAATCGGCTGCAAAGGAAATCAGACCAAGCATACACAGGCTGAGGATCTTCGGACGCGTCTACGAGCGCGAGCAGGTCATTGCGGCCGCAGTGCTCATGACACCCGTGCTCGTGGCAGTGTTCATGCTCTTCATCCTGCCGGTTGTCCAGGTCGTGTACTACAGCTTCACGAACATGACCACCAGCAAGCGCGGAACCTTCGTCGGAATTGAGAACTTCAAATACCTGATCGGGGATTCGAAGTTCTTCAAGGCCATCGGAAATACCGTTCTGTTCGCAGTGATGAAGCTTGTTTTCGACACAGGGCTTGCACTTATCATCGCCCTGATGCTGGACAGCCACATCCCGCTTCGCAAGTTCCTCAGGAGCACCTACTTCGCACCTGTCGTAGTGCCGGTAGTCGCATCATCCCTGATCTGGATATGGTTCTTCGATCCTGATGTAGGTCCGTTGAACATGATCCTGGAGAAACTGGGACTGGAGCCCCTTCTCTGGCTGAACGACAAGAGCACCGCTCTGGTATCGATCCTGATGTTCTCCGTCTGGAAAGGCATCGGCTACAACGTCATGCTCTTTCTGACCGGACTGCAGAACATCCCGGACTCCTACATCGAGGCCTCCAAGGTCGACGGAGCTTCCTGGTGGCAGAGTCTGATCAAGATCAAGCTACCGCTTCTCAGGCCGATCACCAACTTCATAGTGATGATAGGAATCATCAACACGTTCAAGGTCTTCGCGGAGATAGACGTCATGACACCCACGGGCGGTCCGGGCTACTCCACGGCCATGATCGTCACCTACATCTACGAACAGGCCTTCACCAGAGGAAAGATGGGCCGTGCATGCGCAGCCTCCATCATCCTGTTTGTCATCATCTTCATCCTCACACAGATCCAGAGCAGGATGAACGCCTCCAAGACAGTGGATTACGATTGAGGAGGCTGACATGGCGAAGAAAAAATACAATTATCTGATTTTCGTAATCCTCATCCTAGGTGCGGTAATCATGCTCTTCCCGTTCGTATGGATGCTGATGAGCTCCCTGAAGACAACCAAGGACATCTACACCTACCCGCCCAAATGGCTGCCTTCCACCTTCAACTGGAAGAACTACACCGCAGTCTTCAAGATGATTCCGTTCGGAAGATACTATCTCAACAGCATTTACACATCCCTGATGCAGACCTTCATCCAGATAGCCCTCTCCATCTTCGGAGCCTACGCGATCGTGTTCCTGGATTTCCCCGGTCGCAAATACCTGGTAACGCTGATCCGGAGCACCATGTTCGTACCGATGGTAGTTACGCTGATTCCGATGTACCTGATTATGAACGGACTTCAGGACACCTATGCGGGAATCATCCTGCCGCAGGTATTCTCGGCCTTTACGATCTTCCTGATCACGTCGTTCTTCGATTCCATTCCGAGGGACCTCTGCGATTCTGCCAAGCTTGACGGCTGCGGCTACTTCAGGATCCTGTTCAACGTGGTAATCCCGAACGGCAAGAGCGCCATCTCCACTGCAGCCATGTTCGCCTTCCTCGGACACTGGAAGAGCTATACATGGCCTCTGATCATCACAAACAAGGAACAGTACAGGACGCTGCCCATCGGTATGAAGTATCTGGTGGCCGAGTCCTCCAAGGAGTATCAGGTCATGATGGCCGCCTCTGTGATGGCAATCATGCCCGTTCTGATCCTCTTTGTCCTATTCGAGAAACAGCTGGTGAAATCCATTACCCTCACCGGCATGAAGTCATAAACACACCCAAGGGAGGAATACATAATGAAGAGATTTCTTATCGTTCTTTTAGTTCTCATGATCTGTCTGGTCTCATGTTCCAAGGCATCCGAGACCCAGACCACTGCACAGGCCCCGGCCACGACAACTCAGGCAGCACCTGCACCGGCCACACAGTCTCAAACAACGACCGCTCAGACATCAGGAATCGGAACGACGGCCGAGAAACCGGCAGAACCCGCTCCGGCTGCACAGTCCGCGCCGGCTGCACCTGCTGAGCTTGCCCCCGCATCGCTGAAAGTCTGGTACTCGATCAGCGGCACCAACGGCCAGTTCTTCGAGAGCCAGGTCAGAGCCTTCCAGGAGAAGAATCCGCAGATCTCAATCGAGCTGACCTACACCGGAAGCTATGCCGACAGCGCAACCAAGATCTCTGCAGCCAAGCTGGCAGGAAACTCTCCCGATATCGCAATCACCTCCGCATCCCAGCTCTACACCGGAGAGGACGGCAACTTCCAGATCGAGACCGATATCCTTGATCCCGATTTCAATGTAGGCGATGTCAGACCGGGAATCCTGGACTATGCCAACTACAGAGGCCACGTCGCTGCAGTTCCGTTCAGCATCTCCACACAGGTCATCTACTACAACAAGGACCTTGCCGCAAAGGCAGGCTATGACCTCGAGGCAAATCCGCCCAAGACATGGGATGAGTTCCTGGAAGTAGCCAAGGCAATCCAGGCCGCCTGTCCCAAGGGAACCTACGGATTCGATACCTCCGATGCCAAGTGGCTGGTCAAGAGCATGCTCTATCAGAACGGCAACGACATCGTCAGCCTCGCAGCAGACGGCACAATCACCCCGCTCTTCGATCAGGAAAGCGGAATCGAGGTCGCTCGCTTCTGGGCAAAGATGATCGATGAGAAGATCATGGCCAAGAGCCAGCACGACAACGCAGAGAACAAGTTCCTCTCCGGAAAGCTCGTGTTCATCGCCGCAACCAGCAATAGAATCGCCAAGTGGGCAGAGAGCGTACAGTTCAACATCGCCGCCATCGAGATGCCCTACTTCAAGCATCCGAACGTAGCCCTCGGCGGAAGCACTGCAACCATCATGACCACTGATCCGGTCAAGCATGCCGCTTCCTGGGCGCTTCTCAAGTACCTGCTGAACACCGAGAACCAGACCGCCTACGCCCTGACCACCGGTTATCTGCCCATCAGGGAAAGCTCCGTCGCGCTTCCCGAAGTACAGGCCTACATGGCAGAAAGCGATCTCTATGCAACTGCAATCAAGCAGCTTGACTACAGCGTCGCATACGTCCACTTCGGCGAGATGGGAAGCATGGACACCCAGCTGACCTGGGCCCTGGACGACATCGAGAACGGCACGGATCCCAAGAGAGCCTTCCAGGATGCAAAGGAAAGCCTCCTCGCGGACCTTAAATGAGGTGACAGATGAAGAAGACAGCATTCTCAACAGGCGCCTTCTATACCCTCGAGACCGCTGACGCACTGACAAGGATCAGGAAAGCAGGCTTCGAACATGCCGAGCTCATGCCGCAGTGCCAGGAGGACCTCTCCCCGGTCATGCTCAGGAAGACCGAGCAGATCGGCATCCACATCTCGTCCATCCACTATCCTCTTGTCTATTTCGGAATCCTCTATAACGCCAACCCGGGCATGTTCCGCGAATCCAAGGCCTTCTCAGACAACCTGGCATCCTTTGCCAAGGCCGCGGGGACCGAATTCGTGGTTATCCACCCCGAGGAGGAGTACAAGGACCGCTTCGTGCAGATCCTGGGAAAGCCCATCAACGACAACATCCGCTACCTTTGCGAAGCCCTCTCCCGTGTGGGCGTCACGGTAGCCATGGAAAACTATCCCTCGGGCGTCGGACAGCACCCCGATACCCTTGATGCCTACGTGAAGGCCCTTGCCATCCC
>CAKJZO010000079.1 GCA_918298275.1 Spirochaetota bacterium
CCAGACCTTGCGCGAGATCTGAAGGGAGCACAGATACCTGATGGGCGGGATCTCGATGCCGAAGTACCTGAGCAGGCTGGTCAGGACCCCCATGTCGAACTTCGCGTTGTGGGCAACCAGGAAATCGTCGCCGATGAAGTACTGGATCTCCGGCCAGATGTACTCGAAATCAGGGGCATCGGCCACATCGCGGGGCTTGATTCCGTGGATTTCTATATTCCTGGCGTAGAAATAGTCATAACCTCTGGGAGGCTTTATCAGCGAATAGAAGCGGTCTATGACCCTGCCGTCCTCATCGAACTTCGCAAGGCCCACCGAGCATGCGCTCTGGGGCATCTGGTTTGCTGTCTCGAAGTCGATTGTGGTGAAGGTCATGTTCAGTCGGCAGCCTTGCTGCCCTCTCCTTGCAGGTACATAATGGTATAGACGGAGGTAGCCAGATCGATCCTGGATCTGAGCATCTCGATCTCGCAGTTGTTGCGTTCCAGCTGACCCTGCAGATAGTCTGACTCAGACCCGTAGCCCGTGTCAAGGAGGCTCCTTGCGACCTCGCTCTCGGCGTCCTTCTGCTCGCACATGGCCTGCTGGTAATCTATCTTGGCAAGGTTCACGAACAATGCGGTCCAGTTCTCATCCAGTGCGCTTCTGACCTTTGCCCTGGCGCTTTCGATGTCTATGGAGGCCTCGTCGAGGGCGCTCTCGGTACGCTTGAGATTCCGCACCGCCTTGCCGCCGTCGAAGACAGTAGTCCTGAGGGCGATGGTTATGGTTGCGCTCCAGTCGTCCTTCCCGTACCAGTCCTTCTCCGCGAACGGAAGACGGCTTCCGCTGTAGTCGGCGTTCACCACCAGGGCCAGATCCGGCTTCCAGTTCACCGAAGCTCCGGCTATGTCATGGGTAAGAGAAGCTATCTCCGAAAGCCTTGTCAGCATCTGGAATGTTGTACGGGATGGAGAGAGACTCTTAGATAGGAGATTGTTGTATTCAGTGTCGCATAGCTGCTTCACAAGAGCATCCAGACGGGACTCGTCAAACTCGATATCGATAGCCTGTAAGGCAGATAACCCTGTAATATTCTGAAGTTCAGTCAGCATCAGGACTATTTGTTGGTCAATCTGAGCTTTGGCAACATCCAGCTGTCTGGCCTGAACGCGCACAGACAATGCCTCGGTCTCAAGCATCATTCCGTTCTCCTTGGCATCCTGGGCCATCTGCACCAGGCGCTCCGAGATGGCGGCCTGCTCTTCGAGGATTGCCTGGATCTCAAGAAGGTAATGAAGGACCGCAGTGCGGGTGAAGAGCTCGGTCCGGAGTTTCTGCACCGAGTCCTCCAGCTGCAGCAGCCTGGCATCGTAGACCTTCTGGTAGAGCTTTACTGCATTGGTGATCTTGCCCCAGGTGAAGATAGGCTGTGTCAGAGACAGGGAGAACTGGTAGTACATGTTCTCCTGCCCGTTGTAGAGCGTTATGTAGTCGTTGCCTATTCCGTAGGCTGAGGTATCCACATAGTCCCCGAGATTCACCCTAATCGGGTCTATGGGATTGGCTATGTAGCTTCCGGTTATAGTCAGGTCAATGGTCGGAGTGTAGCCGGCCTTGGCATCGCGCACATCCAGCATCGCCTTGTTGACCTCTTCCCTCGCCTTTCGGATATCGGGATTGTTGCCCAGCATGGCAGACTCAAGGTCTCCCATCGTCAGGGCGAAGGCAGGAAAGAGGATCAGAACTGAAATAAGGACAGTCAGAGTCTTCTTCATAGTGCAACCAGATCATCCTTTATGTGGCCCAGAGTGGCATCTCTGAGAGGCGAATAGCTGAATTCATAGTACTTCGGGGTCGAGAAGTCAAAATAGAGCCGGAGCTTCACGGATAGTTCTTTTCCCGTGTAGGCATCCCAATCGATGATATCCGGGTAGTTTTCCTCGTTGATGACTATGGAATAGTTGTCGTTGTAGCCGATTGCGGAGAAGAGCCCGTGCTCGAAATAGACGTTGTTTCCCACGACGTTTCTTGTGCAGTAGGTCCTGTGCTCGGCGCTGTCGGGCTCGGAGAAGAAATGAACGGCATCGTTCTTGTCCACATATGCGAGTCTGACTGAGATGTTGTCCACGTCATCCGTGTTGGGAGTATTCGAGAATGTGCCGTCGATGTCCCCGCTGAAGGCCGGCAGCGTGAATTCGTAGTTCTTCATGTAGAGCGATACCCTTCGGGATCCCGCCTCCAGGTCCTCGACGGTGAAGCTCTCCATGAGGCTTCCGTACTTGTCGCACATCCTCCATCCGTCCCCGGGACTTGAAAGGACAAACGTAACATCAGGAGCGGAGCCCTTGGCAAACGAGATCTGAATAGAGGCCGCACCGGAAAGGGCAATCGTGTCATGAATGCTCTCCTCATCCTTCCAGTATTCGAGCGTGGAAGCGGCTGTCATAGCCTTGCCGGTGGTGACGTCGTACACGGTCAGATTGATTGTCGTGTAGCTCTTGCTGCCCTCCATTGTCACATAGACGTTGCTGGAATTGGTGCTTCCGCTGATTATGGTGGCTTCGTCCTTTGCGGGATAGTAGTCCGGATGATAGAAGATCAGATAGAGCTTGCTCACATCGGCGGTCTTGCCGTACTCGGACTTCTTGGACTCCCAGACGATCTTGTTGACCACGAATTCGCCGTTTGCATTGGTGGTCGTGGTTGCCACGTAACCCGAGCCCTCGCTTGGACGGGTGATGCTTCCGCTCTGGAACTTGGCAAAATCCGAATCACGCAGACTCTGGTCCGTATAGGCAAAAACGTTGACATCCGAGACTGCAACCTTGTTGGTTCCGCTGGGGGTGACGACCTTGCCGCTGATTCCGGCCTCGAATACCACGGAACAGCCTGCAAGCAGGATCAAAATCAGAAGTGAAAGCAGAATTGACAGTGCTTGTCTATTTTTCATGGGAACGTATCCTCCTGAGTTTTCGTTTAAGTGCTCTTCTCTCGCCTATATAATAAATTACAGGCACAATGAACAAGGTTATCAGTGTTGAGGTCAGTAGACCTCCGGCTATCGACTGTCCCACCGCGGCATAGAGCTCGGAGCCCTCGCCCAGGGCAAGAGCCATGGGAATGACTCCCACGACGGTGGTAAGCGTTGTAATCAGAATCGGCCTGAGTCTGGAGGAACCTCCCTCCACTATGCTCAGGGCAAGGATGCGCTCCTCCTTGGCAAGATCCAGAAGCTTTCCGCGCCCGGTTTCCTGGGTGTACGGGCTGCCCGGCATGTCTATGACGCTCTCCTGAACCCCCAGTATCACCGCCGCCCTCTTCCGGTCACGCAGCTGGTTGATGTAGTCGATCAGGATGATGGCGTTGTTGACGACCGTTCCGGCAAGGGCGACAAGGGCAACTACGCTCATCAGCGTTATGGAGCTTCCGAAGGCAAGCAGGCTGACGATTACTCCGATAAGGCAGAACGGAACGCTGACCATGATGATCAGAGGCTGTCTGAAGCGCTCGAACTGTATGACCATGACCGAGTACAGCAGGAAGATTGCGATCACCACTGCAGTGACTACCGCGACTATGCTGTCTTCGATCAGACCGATAATTCCGCTGGACTTGGTATCTATGCCCTTCTTCAGCGGGTTGGAGGCAAGATAGGAAGTCATTCTCGAGGATACGCCCGAGGCATCTTCGCTCACCAGCGTGGCGCCGACCGTCACCGAGAGAGATCTGTCGGTATGCCTGATAGAGGAAACAGTGCTCTCTATGGTCAGATTGCCCAGCTCCTCGAACGATACCGTCGAGCCTGCAAGCGTGGAGATGGGGATGCGGCCGAGCATTGCCGTATCCACATAGCCGTCGGCGATGTCGCTCTCCAGGTGTATCGAGGTTCTCTCCTCTCCGTTGAGGTTGATGTTACCCAGATCGACTCCGTTGAAGAGGATGGCGCTTACCATGCCTGCCTCATAGCTTGTGATTCCCAGGGAATTGAGCTTGGTCTTGTCCATATCTATGGTAAGAAGCAGCTCGTCGAAGTTGGTCGAGATTTCGGTGGAAGTTACGTCGGGGTCCGTTGCAAGGAAGGTCCTGAGCCTTTCTCCTTCCTGGTACAGATCGAGAAGATTCGTTCCGACTAAGGTCAACTTGTAGCCGCCACCACCTGAAATATAGGAAACAAGCTTGTCGAAACCGCCGTTTGTAGTCGTTACGGTACAATCCGGAATTCTGGCCGAAAGCTCCTGCTGTGCCTCGTTTATCAATTGGTGGACATCCCTTTTCCTGTCGGTCCTGAGCTTGACGTACATGTACGAGAGGTTCGGTGTGGATGTTATTCCTCCGCCCATTCCGTCACTGATTCCCACGAACAGGGCAATCCCGTCGACCTCCGGCTGCAGTTCCCTGACGATTTCGGATGCCCGGATGGTCTTCTCCTTTGTCATCTCCATGTCATAGCCGCGCGGGAAGGTGAAATTGATGTAGTACTCTCCGGTATCGACCGAAGGGATGAAGCTGTAGCCCAGATTCGCAACCAGCACGAAGGAGATCAGAAGCAGGGCTATCGGAAGGAAAAGCACGTACTTGCGGTTCACGAGGCTCCATTTGAGGGCAGAGCTGTACTTGCCTTCCAGCTTGTCTATCATCTTCATGAATGCGGTCTTCCGGGGCTCCCTGTTCCTGCCGGACATCAGGGCCCTGACCATGAACGGCACCACGACAATGGCAACCAGAAGCGATGCTCCGATGCACAGCACAAGGACCGTGGCAAAGCCGTTGAGGATCATTCCGACCATTCCGTTGAGGAAGATGATCGGTATGAACACGACCATGGTGGTCATGGCCGATGCGATAATCGACGAACCCACCTCGTCGGAACCGAGGATTATCGCATCGTCCACGGAGATGTCCCTGCGTCCCAGGTGTCTGGAAATCTGTTCCAGCATGACGGTAGAAGCATCGACGACCATACCAAGGGATACGACGAAGCTGGCCGTGGTGATTAGGTTGATGGTCTGATTGAATAGCCTCATCGCTATGAATGTGAACAGGAACGAGAGAGGAATGGATGCCCCGATGACGATCGTCGCCCTTCCGTTGTTCAGGAACAGCAGGATGACCACGACGGCTATGACTATTCCCATGAGGCCGGAACTCAGGACGTTGGACAACGATTCCCTGATGCTCTTGGAATCATCCGAGAATATCTGATAAGAGAGGGCTCCGTCGGTATCATCTTCCAGTGTCTCGAGGACCTTCTTGATTTCGGAGTTTATGCGGACCGTGTTTCCGCCTGCACGCTTGGTGACCGATACCATTATCAGGTCGCTGCCCTCGCTGATGGAGTATGTGGATGCCTTGGGATATATGATGCTGACGTCTGCGATGTCCCTGAGGCAGACCATCACGTCGTCGCTGCCCATTCCCACGGGCAGGTTCTCCAGCTCGTGCAGGTCTTCTATGGTTCCGTCGTACTTGGCGTTGATGGTGTGGCTCTGATAGTCAGCCTGCCCGAGAGGGACCGTGAAGTTCGAGTAATTGAGAACCTGATAGATCTGCAGGACGCTTATGCCCTTGCTTGCCACATCGTCCATGCGAAGCTTCACGTTGATCCGGCTCTCTGCGGCTCCGTACATCTCAACACCGGCAACTCCGGCAATGCGCGTGAGCTTGGGCTTGAGGGTATCGTTTATGTACTGCGTGATCCTTCCGGTATCGGGTCCGCCCAGGACGGCGAACTGCATGATCGGAAGCATGGTCGCTCCTCCGACGATCGCCATCGGCTCATGGGCGTCGTCCGGGAGGCTGGACTTCAGCTGCTGGAGACGGAACCTGAGCTCCGTGAGCTGCTCGTAGACATCCACACCGTCCTGATAGATGATGGTGATCCAGCTGAACGAGTTGTTGCTCTGGCTGCTCATGCTCTTGAAATAGGGCAAGGTCACGAGGTTGTCTTCCAGAACCTTGGTGATATCGGTTTCCACATCCTCTGCCGAAGCTCCCGGATATATCGTGATGATCTCGACCTCGGGAAGGGATATGTCGGGAATGAACTCCATTCCCATGTTCAGAAGGCAGTAGACACCGAAGGCAACCAGTGCAATGAGGATCATGGCTATGACTACAGGGTGCTTTACTGCGTAGCGGGAGATCTTCATATCACGTTCACCTTCTGTCCGTCCAGAACCGTACCCTGCCCGTCAACTATGAACAGGGTATCCGCCCACTTCTCGTCGATGACGAACTTCTCGTTGTCGGCCGCGATGATATCCAGGACCACATGACGTGCAGTCTGCGTCTCCGGGTCATAGTAATATGAGGAGCCGTCGGTGTTCCTTGCCCTCTGGTCCAGGACCAGGGCATTGTCGTATGTGCTGTAGACAAGATTCACATCCACGTACATTCCGGGTCTGAACATCGAGACATCACCGTCAAGGCTGAGCTTCACGCCGAAGGTCTTGGATGTGGGAGATATGTACGGGGCAACGGTATCCACATGGGCGCTTGTACTTGCCCCGTCTCTTGTTACGATAGCCTGAATGCTTCCTATACCTTTTGAAATCATATCATAGTAGCGCTCAGGAACATTCAGATTGATCTGAAGCTTATCCAGATCCGCTATCACGTAGAGGGGATTGGAACTGGTTCCGATGGACCCTTCTGCACTGTCAGCCATCAGGATGGTTCCCGACTTCGGTGCGGTCACCGTAGCATAGCCGAGCTGGACCATGGCCAGGTCGTACTGGGCCTTGTATGCATCAAGGGAGGCCTTGGCCTCGTCGTAGTTCTGTTTGGTCGCGGCCCCCGAGTTGTATAGGTTGGAGACTCTGGTGAACGTGGCATCGGCGGCAAGGTATACAGCCTCGGCCTGCTTGGCCTGGAGTTCGTAAGGCTCGCTGTCTATCTGCGCAAGGACATCGCCTTCATGAACATAGTCGCCGGCCTTGGCGTAGTAACCGGTGATGGTTCCCTGGACAAACGGAACTACCGGAATCATAGCCTGCGCCTCTATATATCCGTTGAGAGACAGACTCTGCCTGACGGTTGCCCTATACGGTTTCTCGACCTTGACTGCGGCCAGGGGATTCTGATATGCAGTCTTGGGCCTGTTTATGATGAACTTCCATATGAGGAAGAGTCCGCCGGCCAATATCAGAAGAGTTACTATCCATCTTATTACAACACCTGCTCTGCGTGCCATGGGACCTCCTACAGTGAATTCTCAAGTTGCCAGGATGCTATGACGGGACAGATTCCGTCAAATACCAGTCTGTTCAGGACCTCGGAGATCTCCTCTGAGGAAACACGGTTTTCCGAAAGGACCCAGGACTGAAGTGTGCTCATGACCCCGCCGATGAGGAACGAATCCATTGCATTGGCTTCCATGTCGCTGAGTTCGGGAACCGCATCCTTCCAGATCTTGGAGCACTTCTGAGCAACCATGGCCTTCATCTTCTCCACGAAGGCTATGTCTCCGTTCTTTCCCAGAAGAAGCTGGCACAGCTCCATATGGTTCTCCAGACATTTGACCAATATGGTTATGAAATCATGGGACTTCTGCTCCAGTGCAGTCAGTGCTACCGAGAAATCATCCAGGAACCTGTTCTCCATCTCAAGGACCATGGAGTTGACATCCTGATAGTGGAAATAGAAAGTGCTCCTGTTTACGTCGGCATCATCGGTCAGTTCCTTGACCGTGACCTGACTGAGGGGTTTGCCCCCTACAAGTTTCATCAGGCTTTCATAGAGACGCCTCTTGGTATTACGGACACTTCTGTTGTTTTCACCCTTCGCGTTCATGCGGACCTCCGTGAGAATTCCTCACGGGGGGCATGATACTACACAAGAGTCTATTTTTCAACACTATGTCGAATTTTCAGCGTTTGTCCGAAAGATAATGCATGACCGCTTCCAGAACCGACCCGGAAAGGGCCCTTGCCTTATCGGAGCAGCTGAGGTAGTCCGCCCTCTCTCCTCGCGGATCGATATCGGCGATCTTGAAATGCTGAGGAACCTCCAGGCCATCATGAAGAAGGCCTCGGACCATACCGTCCAGGGAGGCCGGAACAGGGACATCTCCCACGTGCGCAATCACATCCCCCTTCCTGACGATATCCCCGATGGAAACACATCCAGTGAAAACGCCGCTGCAAGGTGAATGGATGACCCGTTCTGATGTAAAACCTTCAATATTTCCGGGTATACCTGTGTTAGGGGCTGCCGTTCCTTCATAGATAAGCCTTGCAAGCCTATGACCTCTGGCCGTTTCTATCACGCAGTCAACATCCTCGCCTGCAGTGAATCCCGGTCCAAGAGCCACGGTAAAGGGAGCCATCGAGCGGTTTGTCCCGAGGTTCTTCTTGGCTATTATGGCGTCCACCACTACAGTCGGTTTGAGTGCATCGATAAGGCTTCCCTCCGGATCCGCGACAACAGGGATGCAGTTCAGGGCAAGAACGGACATCACATCCGAGGGTTCGCATCGCAATGCCTTCACGCCTTCCACAGTCGCACTGCCGTCGAACATCGCCTGTGCAAACGAGACTGTCCTCCTGATTACCGTAGGCTTTTCGACTTCAAGGGCAATCACGGGAAAGCCGCTGTTGTGAAGCCTGATGATCGTTGCCGTGGCAAGATCCCCTGCCCCGCGGACTATGACCAGATTGTCGAAGATACTGTCATTGGATTCTTTCATGGATTTCTCCTTCCCTCTCGGAGGCTGTGCAGACAAAGACATCGGACGGATAAACCAGACTCCTCAGGCCTGCGGAAACATCAGATCCGATGCAGTCGGCGCCGTTGAAGACAATCGCCCTCCGCCCGGGAAGGCTGCCTTTCAGAAGGCCTTCGGGATCATCCAGAAGCCACTGGATGTAAGAAGGATCCACAACCAGATTCCTGCTCTCTCCGAAAGCGACTTCAGATGTACTGTGCCCCAATGCCCAGAGTCCGAATATCGACACCGTATACGTAGTCAGATCCGGAACCACCGGGTCCCTTTGCGTATGGACCTTGACCGGAAGACGCTTGGAACCGTCGGCTTCGTTTATGATCACATCGAATCTGTCCCTGAGAAGGTCGAACTGCTCCAGCGGGGGCGATACCCATTTGTTGGTCAGGCTGTCGCCTACGGCATAGAGAACGGAACACGGGCCGGCAGGCCGGAATGAAAGGATATCGTCCGATGAGAACACACGGTCAGCCCTGTAATCCAGAAACGAGGGGGACATTATCTTGGTTGTGGTTGTCATGAGGACCCTATAGCCCCGGCTCCTTAGCCGGGATGCCCACTCTATCATGAGCGTGGTCTTGCCGCCCCCTCCGGTCAGGGAGATGAAGGCACCATCATGCACGGCAACGGAGCTCAGGCTTTCATACAGATCCATGCCATAATACTAACCCAAAAACAATGGTTAATCAAACTGATGATTGCCCAAACGGAATCTTGAAGTTATCCTTAACATATGGATTTCGCAGCCAAGATAATGCTATTCGATTCCGAGCTCGGGTTCTTCGGCCCGGGCGTAAGGGACCTCTTTCTGAACATCGACTCGGAGCACTCGGTCAAGGGAGCCAGCGAGAAGATGGGCCTCAGCTATTCCAAGGCCTGGAAGATGATCCGCAATGTGGAGAAGGCACTCGGAGAACCTGCAGTGACCAGGACCCACGGAGGCACCGAAGGCGGCTCCGCGCAACTCACGGATGCCGGCAGGATGCTGCTTGGGAAATACATGAGATTCGAAGAGAAAGGCAGACAGGCCCTCAGGAAGGCATTTGAAGAGGAGTTCGGAAATGAGTGAATACTACGCAAGGTTCCTGGAAGCCCTGGTCCATGGCAGTGTCCGGAGAAGGACGGATCTGAAGACCGGTTCCGAAGCAATCTATCGTGATGACAAACTGATCTGCAAGGACAGCGATGATCCTCTCTCGGAGCCCGATCTTTCTGAGGACATCAGAGTACAGCCCCATCTGGTTCTCTTCGGAGCAGGACACATCGGAAAGGCGCTCTATGACCTTGCAGTTCTGCAGGACATGAAGGTTACGGTGCTGGACCCCAGGGAAGACCAGAACAACGTGCAGAGGTTCCCGAAGGCGACGCGCCTGGTGGGAGAGTATGATGAGCTTCTGGACAAAGACTATCCGGATATCGTGGCTCCCTACTACTGCATCTTCACCCACGGACACAGGTTCGACAGCCAGTGCCTTCTCTATGCGCTCAGGCACCCGAGCTCCTACATCGGCATGATCGGCTCCAAGGCAAAGATAGAGCACTGCTTCGAAAGGGTGCGGGAACAGGGCATTTCCGAGGAGCAGCTCCTGAGCGTTCACTCCCCCATCGGACTGCCCATCAATGCAGTAACCCCACAGGAAATCGCCATATCGATAATGGCCCAGATCATTTCCGTATTCAGAAAAAACAAAAGTATAATTACTATCGATGCCTCCGTGCTTGCAAAAGCAGCCACAAAGCCGGGCATAATGGCACGCATAGTCCAATCCTCAGGATCCGCACCCAGAAGCACGGGCTCCATGATGTTCGTTACAGAGGATGATATTGTCGGCACAGTAGGCGGAGGCGGCATAGAGAGCCATACGATCGAGGTTGCCAGGCAGATGCTCAAGAGCGGGGAAAGCCTCAGGATCGAGCATCACACCCTTACTGCAAACCAGCCTCTGGGCATGGTCTGCGGCGGAGATTCCACGATTCTCCTGAAAAGGATCTGACCTCTGCGAAGATAAAAAAACAGGGTTGCCGAAAAGCAACCCTGTATTGTTTCAGGAATAATCCTTATCTGTCGTATCCGAGTGTGAACTTGACGGAGAAGCTGTCAACCGGCTTGTCTCCGAGCTCTGCACCGAACTCCTGCCATCCGTAGGCAAGATCGATTCTGGCTGCGAAAAGATTGAGGCCTGCACCGACTGACATGTAGCCGCGGTTGATTCCGACTCTGGCAGAAACAATCTTCAGCAGCTCGAGCTCGACACCTGCATTCAGGTGAAGCAGAAGATCCGATGCGCGGAATGTCTCCTTGTTGAAGTTGCGGATCATATCGAGCATGTCTACCAGGTCGGCAGTGACTGTCGGTCTGATGAGGCTCCAATCCGGAGCAAAGGCGAAACCGAAGTTCAACTGCCACGGAGTATTGATGTCGAACTTGACGGACTCGCCGGGATCTGCTTCAGGCTGATCAGGAATTGCTCCCTCGCTGAACGAGTTGATCAGATATCCTGCACCGGCAAAGCTCTGCATGTGGTAGGTTCCGTTGATGTTGCTGGCAGTTGCGCTGAGAAGGATTGCATCATCTGCGAATCCGACTGTCACGCCTGCATCGACGGGAAGTGCCCATCCGCCCATGACCGGAGTATTCCACAGAAGGGTCTCCTTGATCTCATCGCTGTGATTGATGAAGGAGATTGCCGTGTTGCCGCCGATTCCCTTGAAATAGGCCTTGTAGACGCCGTGTACCGAAGCACCGAGCGACAGGCTGATTGCATTGGAATCGATGATCTTGAGACCGAGAGCGAGAGTCTGTGCGACGTTGACCTCAGGAATGATGCTGATGCTTGCAAGCGACGAACCCTTGTTCAGTGAATGGAGCTTGACCTGCAGGTTTGTTCCGAGTCCGAAGGAACCGAGCTGAATACCGATACCGGTATCGATCTTGGCGATGGCATTGCGGCCGCTGCCGAGATTGTTCAGGTACTTGGTTGCCAGGTTGATCTTATCCTCGTCTGATGCGCTCTTGTCAGCGATCTTGTTAACGATCTCCATAGCCTCGGGATCTGCAATCAGTCTCTGGAGGTTGTAGAGTGTAAGGTTGATCGACGGAACGGCAATACCGAAACCTCTCTTGATTGCGAGGTTTGCGGGATTTGCGTAGAAGCTGTCGAGCTTGGTGGGAGAAGCAATTCCGCTGGCACCCATTGCATCATATCTGATCATAGAGGGATGGAATGCGAAATCGATCTCGGGATATTCCACCTTGTCGATCTTATCTGCGAACACTGCACAGCAGGCAAGCAGGACAATAAGAATACATACGATAGTTTTCTTCATAGGTTCGTCCCCCTATCAGAGCTTGGCGAGATAGTTGGAGATTGTTCCGTCTCCATCACCCAGGTAGAGAAGATCCGTGTATCCGGTATCGTTGATGAGGATTGCAAGAGTTGCGATGCATCTGAGAGAATATGCATCCTGGGTCTTGAGGGAGGTGAGCAGTGAATTCCACATGTCTCCGAATCCGTCGACAGGTGCGTTTGCAAGCTCCTCAGCATTTGCCTCAATATCCATCAGTGCATTATAGGATGCATCCACGAATTCCTGGAGGGCTGCCTTTCCGCCGGCCTTGTCAACAGTGACGAAAGTCATTGCGACGAAGTAGCGAAGCAGATCATCGACGATCAGACCGTGGTTGGTCTTTGCAGCGAGAACTGCATCACAATCGGCGATTGTCTTGGGATTTACATAGAGTGATGAAAGCAGGTCGTAAGTCATCTTTACAGCCTTGGACTGTGCAATCATTGAATTGTACATTGCTTCGTTGAACTTTCCGTCTTTGGTGACAAGCTTGGTGAGAGTTGCAATCGGATCCTTGAAGGCTGCGAGATAAGGAAGAACCTCGGGGCTGACGGCCTTGGAACCGCCGTTCAGGGAACCGATGAGTGTCATGATATCGACACCGCCGAGGAGATCCATGCCGGCAACCTCTGATGTCATCTTGAGGGTATCGAGGGAGCTCAGAGCTGAATCTGCAATTGCAAGACCTTCCTCTGTAAGTCCTTCTTCTGTTACATACTTGTCAGCACCGCCTTCGGTTGTTGCTGCTGTAGCAACTTCCTGAACGGTATTGGCCATCTCGGAGAGAACGGCGACTGTTGCAAGTTCTGCCATTGTCGGGGTATCGGAAATGCTTTCCTTTACACTGTCGAGGGTATCCTTGACTGTCTGGAGGAGCTCGACCTGCTCTTCTGTTGCACCGGCAGCCACTGCTTCTGCGATCTTTGCCTCAACCTGTGAGGAAAGCTCGGTTGCCTGATTCTGGATAGCGGTCTTGACTGCTTCCTGCTGCTTGGCTGCCTCTTCCTCTGTCATTGAAGAAGTATCGACAACCGGCTTTGTGAGCTCTTCCTTGAGAGCCTCTGCCTTCTGCTCGGAATCCTTGACCTTGGCCACAGAATCGGTGATCTTTGCTGCATCAGAGAAATTGATTTCAGCTGTTGCATTTCCTTCATTGTCGACTGAGACAGAAACGGAATTGCTTACAGTCTCCGTGGCATTGTTGACTTCAGCCATGTTGGCTTCGATGCCATAGACGTTGTTTCCCATCTTGCCCATGTTCTCTGCCCACTTTGCATATGTCTCCTGCGAGCAGGCTGTCAGTGCCAGAACCATGGCGATGACGAGAAGACCCAAAAGAATCTTTTTCATTGTTCTCCTCCTAATGGAATCACTTCGTGAACCCTTAAGTTGCTGTTTCAATTATCCACTACAAATAACGCTTTGTGAAGCGGATCTTTTACTTACCATATTATATAACAAATGAGGATGCCAAAAGTAACAGCTGCCGGACAAAAAAACATCAATCTCTGAGTTTCGACCTGAAGAGGATGCAGAGAACCACGGCAATGAGGGGGAATATAGTATAGAGAGCAAAGAGGCTCAAATACCCCAGAGAGTCGATTACAAAGCCGCCGAAAAGGACACCTAATGTTGAGGGAAGATTAGTTCCGATAGCCCAGTATACGCTCATAGCTAAAGAATAGTGTTCTTTATCAACATTTTGTGCTATGAATTTAGCCATTCCTATATGAAGGGCGCCGAATGTAAGGGAATGGAAAAGCTGGGCAAATGTAAACGCCCAGATGTTTCTGAAAAGGTAGTAGATCATCAGCCTCACGGCCAGGCCTGCAGAAGAAAGCAGCACGAACAGGTACGGACTCGCCTTGCCCTTC
>CAKJZO010000080.1 GCA_918298275.1 Spirochaetota bacterium
TACTTTGCATGACTTCATTGGCAGAATAATCAATCTCAGGAGAGGAAAAGGTCTCTGTTCCGTCATCCCATGAGGTCTTGAGCCTTGTCCAGTAGGTGCATCCGACATACCAGCCTGATGGTCTGGAGTCGCTGAAATCAGAGGCTGCAGGAACAACAGATCCAACCATCAGGGCGTACTGTATGCAGACCGTTCCGCCTGTTCCCGGTTCTCCGGGCTGACCGGGTGATCCGGGTATGCCGGGATCTCCTTGTTCTCCTTTTTCACCCTTGAGGTATACTGAAGCACTCTCTGATCTTCTGTGGAAGGTATCCCTGTCTAGATGGAATTGTGATATTCCGATTGCAGAATACTCGATGACAGACGTGGAATCACTGTCAAGCCTTGCAATGATCATGACATCAACAGTCAGACCTGAGAAACTGTTGTCCACAAGTCTGACAAGAGATCCGCAGTCCAGGTCCTGACGGCTCTGGAATGTGTATCTGGCACAGCAATACCTGTGATAGTCGCACAGCAGGTTCGCATGCCTTGATGCGCTTTCCCTGTCATGTACAAAAACCATCTCCTCATCAAGAGTGCTGTCAGTCCCATCGGAGCCTGTTCGGACTATCTGCGTGGACTTCCCGTAGATTATGTCCGCATAGGCATCCAGTTTGGAGAAGTCCCTGTCATATGCAGTTGGGTTATGGGCACTGATGGTGATATATGGTCCGCCTGCAGCGGTGATGGAGCAGGTGAGGCCGTTTCCGCCTTCGATATCCTGGTGCACATTCAAGATGGCTATTATCTTTCCAGAACCAACGGTTTCGGTCTCGCTTGCTGCATTGCATGCCTCTATCATTGCAGGTTCGCGGAACTCATCCGCTGTTTCCAAAGCCCATTCCTGCTGGGAATAGATCTCCGTTCCGTCAAAGTGTGATCCGGAGGGGAGTGTGAGGTTGCAACTGGGATGATTGTCATCACGTCCGGTGCTGTTGCTGTAGATCAGATAGTTGGAGGCTCTCCCGATTTCCGAGAAGGAAACTCTGGCTGACCTGTACTGGCGGATGTCCTTGGACAAATTGATTGCCTTTCCTCCGACTATAACCAGATCATCATTGTCCAGAACCGGGATTCCCGATGTTGTAGTACAATCGATACCGAATGTCCGAAGTTTTCCCTGGCTGTCGAAGTAATAGACGAATCCTGCTTCATAGAGCATCTGCTCGAGAATGGCTTTACAGGTATCGGAAGCTTCAATAACCCTTGTGACATGGACGGTAATCCTGATTCTGCCATCATAAAGGGGAATGCCGCAGCTGTTGCAGACTGCCTGGAGTGCCTCATCCACTGTACAGTCCAGAATATGTCTTCCGCTTTGTATGAATGGACGGTTCAGCTTCCGGGTTCCTACATCCTCGATGGTGATGTTCAGGTTCTGTTCCCCAGTATCCGTTACAATCCATGTCCAGTTGGTGGAAAGATATCCGGTGAAAATAGTGCTGTTGCCGTCCATCAGCACAGCTCCGATGTTGAAATCGGATGCGATAATGTCCGAAATATAAGGACATTTCTGAGTCAGCTGCAGTGTTGCCTGATTGCTTGAGCTCTTGAGTCCATTCAGAAGTTGGCTACGGATGCGGATTGAGTGGTTGACTATATACTGCTTCTGGACCGTCTTGATCGGATGACCGCCGGAAGGAGGCGTCTCATCGAAGATCAGAATGAGGGAAGGATCAGTCAGTGTCATGCGGTGCTCCCGAAATATGCCATCTGGTCGAACTCGCTGCGGATCATTCTTGCGAACTCCCGCATCCCGGCATCTCCAACCACAGGTGCTTCCTGATAGATGTTGATCGTCACATGGGTTGCTCCCTGATATCCTGCAGAAGAGATTGCTGTCGCTGTGGAGGTCTGAACGGAAGAACCTCCGGATGAAGACTGTTCGAAGGCAGCATCGATTGAACTCCACTTGGATCTGATGTACTTGCCGAAGTCTCCTGGAGATCCTGGATCAGTGGTCCTGAGTCCCTTAAAAGGTTCCCATCCCATAAGGTTGAGTGATGCCAGCCAGTTCATAAGCGTTGCTACCCAATGCTGAAGAGTCTGGATGACATACTGTATGGTTCCGGTGACCGTGACGAACACCTTGGCAAGAACCTTCAACACGGGAGTCAAAGCTTCCAGAATATTGGTAATTGCACTGATTACAGGTCTCAGAGCACCGGAAAGAACCTGGATTATGGGTTTCAAAACAATGCCCAGAATGTTGAATATCCCCATTAAAAAGTTGGCAGAGTCCTCGACTAAGGGCATCAAATCCTCGAAAACGAGTATCAGTATATCTCCTATGACACGTCCCAGTTCCTTCAGAGGTTCTATGCCGAACTGTACGAACTCGTTGAGTATCGGTCCTAGCGTTTCCGCAAGTCCCTGGAACACATATTCCAATGCCGTGGCAATGGCCCCGAGAAGCGGTCCCATGGTGGCCATGTTCTGTGCAAGCTTGCCTGCAACTTCACCGGCCTGACCAAGACTGGATGTCATTGAAGAAATGACCGATGCTCCGAATGACGAACCCTGTTCCGAAGTTGCTCCGGTTATTCTTGAAGCCAGGTTTCCCAGTTTATCGCCCAGCGTCTGAAGGAAGGTCTTCGTGCTGTTTTCAACAGCATCCTCGACATCCTCCACTGCATCAAGTACCGGATCAATCGACGTAGAGACATCATCTGCATGGTCTGTAAGAAAACCCTGAAACCATGTGACAAAACCGGAGACATCATCTCCGAACATATTTTCGAAGTTGGATGATATCTTCTCCCATTTCTCGGACCAGCCGTCCTTGAGGTCACCGAATGCCTGAACTCCCCAGTCCTTGAGGAATGAGCCTATGGAGGAGAACGAGGTTTTTGCAGCCTCGAAGTACTCATCGGATGACCTGGCAGTCCATGTGGCCAGTTTTTCTCCGATGGTGGTGGAACTGTCAGCTGCCCATTCTGCGATTTTCGGGGAGAGCAGTTCGTTGATCTGCTGGACCATCTCGGCTCCGACTTCCTTCACGCCCGACCATGCTTCGCCGGCTTTATCGAAGTAATAGGAGGCGCGATCCTCGTGCATATACTGCGAAGATCTGTCTATCCCGAAGTCTATGTTGGCCAGTTTGCCTCCAAGATCGAGGCCCATCCATGCCATTGCTTTGCCGACCCAGGTGCTCTGGATCCACTCTCCGATGCTGTTCAGTGCATCCTCAACGCTCTGGAGAAAGTTGTTCTTGATGTTCAGGATGCCGCCCAGGATGCTCTGTCCGATTCCCTTGAATGCATTGGTAATCCCCTGCGGGAATCCTTTGACGAATTCGGAGATCATGCTCCCAATATGAGAGAAGACTATCCTAACAATCTGAGGAATGTTTCGAATGATGGTTCCGATAAGTTTAAGACCGTTGACTAAGGTGGAAATGATCTTGTCTATTACTTTGCCGATTGAGGAATCCGTGAGCCACTTGCCGATGCTGTTCACGACATCGGAGATGTTGAATCCGACCTCGTCACAGTAGGAGGTCAGCAGGTACATCAGGTAATTGAACACTCCGTCTGCCAATGTCTTTATCGTGTCCGGAATGGCATTCAGGAAAAGATCGAGCAGGTTTGTTATGTTGGTGACTGTGTTCTTGATTGAAGTGACGATATAGTCACCGATGAAAGAGAACACTTTCTTGATATTGTCGAAGCTGAAGAATTTGCCCAGCATGGACTTCACGGTCTCACCGAGCTTTGAGAAAAACTCGGGGAAGTTTGACAGTGTAATCTTCACGCTCTGGATGAAAGTATTGAACTTGTCTCTGAAGGAGGAGATGGCATTGTCGAATCTGGCAATCATCGGAGCAAACGAGAAGTCCACCAGATCTCCGATAGCCTGTTTTATGTCTCCCCATGCATTTTTTATATTTGTTGTGTGTTGTCGGGTATCTATTTGAGAAAGCTGCTCGGAATAAATCTTGAGCTTGCTTATGACGGTATCGACTGCAGCACCTTGGGAAAGCTGCTCTTTTGTAAGCCCGGAAACATCGATTCCGAGTTTCCGAAGTTGTGTTGTCGTACCGTTGTAGGTATTTAGTAGTGTCGTCATCGAGGAGTTGAGATCCTTGCCTGTGACGTTGGAGAGATATACTGCGGCGGAGCTGATCTTCTCGATCTCATCAGATGATTTCCCCAAAGCAGCAAGCTCCGACACCATGGATTCTATGTCATCCTTCGAGGAAAGCGTCTGACGCGAGAGATTCCTGATTGTATTGACAGCATGGTTGTATGCGGATGTGTTTCCGAGAGCTATCTGAAGCTGCTTGTATTTGCGCTCAGCCTCCCAGAAATCATTGAGGCATGCTGCGCATCCGTCACCAAGTTTCTTCAAGGCAGCAAGGATGGCAGTAATGGTGAAGGCCTTTTTCAATGTGTCGCCTGCCTTCTGGGCGACGTTGGATAGACTTGATATGTCGCCCTGAGCGGACTTGACCGCAGGCCCGATGTTGTTCTGGCCTGCTATGATGACCTTTGCGGTTGCCATAGAGAATGCTCCATTATTGAGCCTTGAAATAATAAGAATGGCCCATTAGTATTCAGTATTGAAGAGGAATCTTGAGAACAGCCCGGAGTTGTTATCCGACCGCGCTTGAGATTCTTTTTCATTTATTTGATACGTTTCATTTTTTCATTGAGATGTTTCCGATACTCGCCTTGGATGACCTTCAACACCTGCATGGTCATATACGGTTGATCAAGGACACCTCCAGGAAACGGAAGAGTCCTGAAGTCGCCTGTGTCCGAGTCGCAGATCGGCAGGTAAATGTCGGTTATGTACATCAGCCAGTGTCCATACTCCGAGTACAGTTCCTCATCATACCTGCCGTTGAAGACCTCTTGGGAAAGAGAGATTATTTCCCGTCTTTCCCTGTCGGCTGGGTAAAAAAACTTGCTGATGCATAATCTCCGATGATTTTGCCTGTGAGATCCAGCTTCTCGTAGATGAAGGCTGCGACATCGGTGTTCTTCATCTTCTGGGTCTCGGTCTCATAGAGGTTGTGCTCTACGATGATCTGGGGAAGGACTTCCTTGAAGAAGCCGAGAAGTTCCATCTGTCCTTTCTCATGGGCTTCCTTGAGCTGCATCATCTCCATTGTGGGGAGTTCCTTCAGGACGACATAGGCGTCCTCGTCTTTCTCCTGCCCGATGATGGTTCCGAATTCGACTTTGATCTTCTGGATTGCGTTCTTGTATTCCTTGTTCCTTACATATGCCATCTGTTACTCCTGGTCATGGTTCACCGTGACGGTGATAGGTTCCGTATTTCCGACAGAGAGAGCTTCTCCGCTGAAGGAAGTGCCGATGATTCCTGCTCCTCCCACATTTCCGTCAGCTGATGTGATGGAGATGTTGGGAAGATATATTTCGATATTCTCGTCCACATTTGAGGTCGTGAACTTCAGAAGAAGAGCGATCTTCGGGGCTGACTCATCGATGTAATAGGTCCGCTTGAACGTATCGATTGCATCAGAGTACGGAATCGAGAAATCGACTGTGACGCTCCTGAGTCCGGGAACAGGACGGTCGGAATAGAGTCCGGTAGCATAGGTCGCAGGGGATTCTTCAATTCCGTTGTCGATGGTGATGTCACAGCTCTCGACTGCCAGTTCCTGTGTGACGGAGGCCTTTGCTGTTCCTCCTGCAGCATACTTGAGCACTGCATGGGTGCAGCGGTAGGAGGGCAGTGTGAATGAGATGGTCTGTATGGTCTTTGCATCCGTATCACCTGCAGAAAGTTCCTTGACTCCGGCGATATCGACATCGACCTTCACGTAGTCATGAGCCGCAGCACTGATCTTGATGGACTTGATGGTCACATCGGGATAAGTCTTTACGATTCCTCCGCGAGAGAGAACAATCGTGGATACCGGAAGTTCCGTGTTCGGAGGTGCCAGAGTATAGTTTACCCCGTTCTTGGCTCCCAATCCTGCCTCGAAGAGCCAGTCCGCGAACTCTGGTCTGAGTATCAGAGAGATTCCGCCTTCCACCTTGACCGCAATGACATCGCTTTGGTTCTTGGTCTTGGAGGCCATGAGGTTTCCTTCATCACCTTTCTCGACCGTTGTCTTGATGGTCTCACCCGTCATGTTCAGAAGGGTATCAGGAGGGACGGGTGTTCCCCATGATGCCTGGAGCCCCGCCTGGCAGACGGAGCCTGTTCCGACTTTATGCATGGTCTGTTCTCCTTAGATGTAGTCTTTGGTGTAATGGACTGAGATGGATGCTTCTGCAGCCTGTACGTTTCTGGTACCGTCAACACCGTAGTAGAAATCCACGTTGTCCACAGTGCTGAAATCAACCTCTCCATTGAGGGTGGTGTTGCTGTGGATCAGGTTCTGAAGAGCTTCGAAATAGAGGTGGACTTTTTCCGTTAGATTCTCCGGCTTGTCCTTCCTGCAGACAATGAAAACCGCAATATTGAAGGTTGAATTGTCGCTTTCTGTTGTTAATGTCTCATAATTTGCCCAATTAGGAACGATATAAAGCATGTTTTTCATGGGCATCTGATCTGTATCCGGGAAATCGATCTCGACATTCCTTTCGCTGATCTGCTCGATATTCTGAGGCAGACACTCATTCAGGCCGCATTGGATGACCTGTTTCATTGCATTGAGAATCGTGAGCTCACTCGCCATTCAGCTATTCCTTTTCTCTTCGTATCAGTGATGTTTTGCAGCAGCTTTTTCAGCTCGGATGATCTCCTTCTGTGTAAGCTCATCCAATCTCTGTCTGTATGCTGAACTGGTCAGATATCGTTTCGCTGGTCCTTCAACCCAATCAACCGGCTTGAGCTTTATCTGGTGCTTCTTTACCCATTTGTCCCCAATCTTGAAAGTCAGGAACTCGGATTTTGTCGCTTCTATCTTTGAGCCTTTGGCAAGAGCATAACCGTAGAGAATGTCGCTTCGTTCAGCTCTGGGCGAAATCTTGATTGCCGCACCCGACTTGAAGATCTTTGCGGTTATGCTCTTGTAAAGGGTCTTGCTACGTTTTTGGAGCAGGGAAGTGTAGCTCTTCTTGACTGCCTGTTTTACCGAGGTTCCTATCCCGGAGAGAATTCTTCGTCTCATCGAGTTCCGGTTTCCATTCAGGTTCTCCAGCAACTTGATTACCTCATCCACATCTGCTTTGACGTTTATGAGGGATTCACCACTGTATTGTCCGATGGTTCTCCTGCTCAAAATGCGACCTCCCTGTATGTATCGATCGGAGAGAGATACTTCTTGTAGTTCGCATAGGAGATGAAGGTCCTGCTGCTGTCCGCAAAGCTTTTGCTCGAAATCCCTATGTTTCCTCCGGATTCCTCAAGCATCAGGGAGGCAATCCTTATGATAGTCAGTCTGACCACACTGGGGATTTCCTCCGGTTGCCACTTTGTCTCGGGATTGAATCTCAGATGCTCACTGACCAGTTCCTGGGCAGACTGCAGGAACATGGTCTTCATGGCCACTACCTGCTCGGAGTCCTCGAAGTTCCCCGTATACTCATTGAACTGGGCAACTGTGACGATCATGGTTTCATGTCTCCGATTCAGCCAGGACTCCTGCGGCTCTCAGGGATGCAAGAAGGGCGTTGTATTCAAGTGCCGTAGGCGCTTCTCCCGCTGCATCAGCTACAGCTGCACCTTGTTTGACAAGGCCCTTGGCAGTAGTGGAAGCATCGGGAAGCTTTGAATTCAAGCCTTCAATGACGCACTCTTCCTCGAAGACGACCTTGCCTCCGAAATGGGTGACGTCTCCACCCTGTTCAGTGTAATTCTTTGTGTTGTACATGGTTTCTCCTTTGTGATAAACTTAGTGAGTGTTCATTGGCGTTACTAACACTTGACCGGGCCGGTTCCGCACTGCTGGCCCGGTCTTTTATTGTCAGGATGCCTTCTGCTGGAGAACCTTGATTGCCTCGGGAAGCACGGTCTTGCCATCAACGCGCTTGTACGCAAGGAATCCGACCTGGCCGTTTCCCGCAAAGAGCTCGTTGAGCCTCTTGAACACGATTCCCTGTCTGTCTGCAACCCAGTAGTAGGACAGGTCTCCGAAGAGAATGGTCTTATTTCCTGCTGCTACTTCAGGCATGAAAGCGGAGGTGTGATAGGGCTTTCCGAGGATGGTGTTTGTCTCACCGTCGCGGATTCCCGGCTGCCAGAGGTACTGGCC
>CAKJZO010000081.1 GCA_918298275.1 Spirochaetota bacterium
CTCAAAGGCCCTGTGGTTCAACCTGAGCTACCAGACCTACAACACCTACATGAACGCCAGCACTTATCCGTTCATGACCATCTACCCCGTTGCATCGCTTTCCGAAGACCAGCTCTTCACGCTTGCCGACTACTACACCGACAGCGTCTTCAACCCGATGCTCCTCGAGGACAAGTCCATCTTCGACGAGGAAGCCTGGCGTTATGTCCTCAAGAGCCCCGAGGATGACCTCACCATCGCAGGTACCGTCTACAGCGAGATGCTCGGTGCAACGACCAGAAGCCGCAAGGCCGGAAAGAACTTCCAGAGCGTGATCTTCCCGGGCAGCTACATCGCCAATGACAGCGGCGGAAACCCGGACGTCATTCCCCAGATGACATGGGAAGACATCAAGGAATACCACGGAAAGTACTACCATCCGTCCAACTCCCTTACCATCCTCTACGGAAGAATCGATGACTGGAAAGGCTATCTCGAGATGCTCGATTCCTACTTCAAGGCTTACGAGAAGAAGGAGTTCGTCTTCATGGATCCGGGATACAAGCCGATTACGGAATCCAAGACCGCAGAGTTCGACTTCCCTGTCGAAGCTTCGAGCGACACAACCAATTCAACCACAGTCTACTATGGATTCATCTGCAAGGATGTCGACCAGGAGACCATGAACAAGATCGATCTCATGACCACCCTCGCCGGTGACTCGAGCTCCGTTCTCATGGAGAACCTCAAGAACGCCCTTCCCTACGGTTCCTTCGGCTGCTACATAGACTTCGGCGGACCGGAAATGATCGTCGAGTTCATCGCAGACAACGTCAACCCGGAAGATGCAGAGACCTTCAAGGCTATCGTCGACAGTTCAATGGCACAGATTGCAAAGGAAGGATTCGATCCCGTCGTAGTCGATTCCATCGTGGCATCGTTCAGACTCGAGACCCTGCTTTCGGGAGAGAGCTCCAGTGTCGGAACCGATGTCATGCCGAACATCGCCTACTACTGGGCAGGTGCGGATAAGCTTTACGGCTATCTCGACTTCCTTGACAGTGTCGAGAACTTCCAGAAGTGGAACGACGACGGTTCGTTCAAGGATCTCATTTCCAAGTATATCGTCTCCAACGACCTCAATGCCCTTGTCTCCACAAAGGCAGTCGCAGGCCTCAAGGAGCAGAAGGACGCAGAGCTCGCCCAGCGTCTGGCAGAGACAAAGGCAAAGATGAGCGACGAAGAGATCGCCGCCATCGTCAAGGCCACCAACGAGCCCGAGGAAGAGACAGCAGACACTGCAGCCATGGTTCGCCAGATCCAGGTCGTCGATGTCGACAGCCTTCCAGAGGAAGCCAGACTCTATGATATCGAGGATGAGATCGGAGCAGACGGAATCCGCAGAATCTGGGCAAAGGCAGAAGTATCCGATGTCGGCTATGCCGGACTCCTTCTGGATGCAAGCGGCCTCAGACAGGACCAGATCCACTTCTTCAAGCTGTTTGTCAGCCTCATCGGAGAGCTTGACACCACTGCCCATACAAGAACTGAGCTTTCAAGCCTGATGACCCGCTACCTCTACAACGGTACAATCAGAATGTCCCTTATCGAGGATGACATCACAAAGGAAATGACACCGAGACTCAGAGTCGGCTTCATCGCCATGGATGAAGATATGGAAGCAGCCCTGAACCTTGTTCACGAGCTTATCTTCGACAATGTCTTCGACGTGACAAGAGTCAAGGACCTGGTTTCCAACCTCAAGACCTCCCTCAAGCAGAGCATCAACAACTCCAGCTACAACACACTGGTCTACAGAGCTCTTTCAAAGAACGGCGGAACAAACACCTACTACAACTACGCCAACTATCTGGACTACTACTTCTTCCTTGATGCAGTATCCCAGGCAATGGAAACGAATCCTGAAGTCGTGATCGCCGGCCTGAAGGAAGTCGTCGAGTACTTCAACAACTCAACCAATGGAATCATCCTGTTCGCAGGAAACGAGACAAGCCATGAGAACTACCTCAAGGTCGCAGATGCATGGATGGCCGCTCTGGACAAGAAGCCTATCGAGAAGCAGACATATGAGTTCGAGCCGGTTGCAGATAGCGAGGCAATGATCGTCGACTCTTCCGTCAACTACAACGTCATCTATGTTCCCAACGGAACACTCGGCTACGAAGAGGCAACCGGAGACTTCGATGCAGTGTCGGCTCTTGTCAACGACCTCTATCTCATGCCGCAGCTCAGAGACCAGAGAGGAGCCTACGGCGCCTACATCTATCTCACTGATGAAGGAATCTATGCCTTCACCTACAGAGACCCGAACATCGCCGACTCCTATGAAGTCTATGACGGTCTTGCAGACTTCGTGTCCAACATCGAGATCGATCAGGAGACTCTGGACGGATACATCCTGTCTTCCTACTCCGGCTATGCACTGAGCACCGGAGAGCTCACCGGAGCAACATCCGCACTGCTCAACCAGATCGGACATGAGGATCAGGAGAGAATCTTCGACTACATGAAGCAGCTCAAGAGCATCAAGGCAGAGACATTCGCAGAGACCTACGCTCCCCTGTTCCAGACACTCGTAGACAACTACTATTACTACACTGCAGGAAGCGCTTCCGCAATCGCAGGTGTAGCAGATGCATTCGACAGCGTCATCAACCCGTTCGGTGTCCAGGACAAGTCGCAGCTGACACTTTCTGACTTCGACGAGGCAAGCCCGTTCTACGATGCTGTCCAGTTCTGTTTCGTCAACGGTCTCATGGAGCAGGCTTCCGACACGGAGTTCGGAACACAACTTCCAGCAACTCTCGGAGAGTTCTCCCAGATCATGGTCGCTCTGCTCGGCGGAGACTACACACAGGCAGACTCCATCACCTTCCTCGCACAGTACGGAATCGTTCCTGTGATGGATGTGGCAACAGAGCTTACCGTCGGCGACCTGGATATGCTGTGCTGCAACTTCCTTGCCGCAGCTGCCGGAGCCCAGCTTGATTCCCTCATCGCAGAGGATCTTGCAACACTCGGAATCACCGCAGAGGATGCTGCAACCAGAGAAATCCTGGCTCTTGCAGTCTACTACATTGCAAACTGATTTCGATCGGATCTTTCACGGAGAGGACAGTTCACGCTGTCCTCTCTTTTTTTGCGGCACTTGGTGAGCCTTCTTCCACGCACTCCCCGGCATTTGCAAATAATTCAATATTATAGTAAGAATACAACCATGAACGATTCAGCAAAGATTGCAATACTTATAGATGCAGACAACACCCAGCTTCAGAAACTGGATGCCATCATGACGGAAATCTCCACCCGCGGCCGCATCGTCGTAAAGCGCGCCTACGGAAACTGGAAGAAGCGCAACCTCAACAGGTGGGAGAACGAGCTCAAACGCCTGGGCTTCAAAGCCGAGCAGCAGTTCGACTACGTGTCCGGCAAGAACGCCACCGACATGGCCCTGGTCATCGATGCCATGGATCTTCTCTCCTCCAACGCCTTCGACAGCTTCGTCATCGTTTCCAGCGACAGCGACTTCACCCCGCTTGCAATCAGACTGCACGAAAGCGGAGCCAACATCGTGGGAATAGGCGTGCAGACAACCCCGGAGTCATTCCGCAATGCCTGCGATGACTTCCTCTTTTTGGAAAACCTCACCAATGACGATACCCCCGAGACCGTCGAAATCCAGGATAAGTCCGCAGAAGCCAAGGTCCCCGAGAAGGACGGAGAGAAAAAGCAGAAACCCAAGAAGCAGAAAGTCCCCAAAGAAATACACAACCTGCTCCGCAAGGCCTACGACACCTATCAGGACAACGACGGTTATGCTGAAGTCAGTGCAGCAGGTTCCTACATCAAGAGAGCCAAGCCGGATTTCGATACCAGAACCTACGGGCATTCCAAGCTCTCGAGCCTTCTGGAGGCATTCCCAACCAGGTATGAAGTGATCAGGACCCCGGGCAAGAACAACAGCACATTCATCTCATACAAATGCATAGATTGACATGAATATGCAATTTTTCTAAGTTTTTTCTGCATACTCTAGACAATTATTCTCAAAAGTGGCATATTAACTGCATAAAAACTGCAAAGAAGGACAATAATATGAAAAAACTTGCAATCATCCTTATCATTCTGGCAATAAGTCTTCCCGTTTTTGCTGCAGCAGCAGCCGAGCAGGCACCGGCAGCAAATACCGACTATTCATCGATGTCCCTTGATCAGCTCAAGAGTGCAATCTCAACGGTCAACAAGGGCAAGTTCACGGTAGCAACCTCCCCTGATTTTGCTCCGTACGAGTTCTATGCAATCGGCGAAGACGGAGTCCCGTCCCTGGCAGGTTTCGATATGTCCCTTGCACAGTACATTGCAGACTTCCTCGGACTTGAACTCGAGGTCATCCCGATGGACTTCGACGGAACCATCATGGAGGTTCAGAACAAGAACGTCGATGCAGGAATGGCAGGATACTCACCGGCGCCTGAAAGAGCAGAAGTAATGGAATTTTCATCCGTTTACTACACAGGCGGGCAATCGTTTGTAACAACAAAGGCAAATGCTGACAAGTTCAAGAGCCTTGAAGACACCAACAAGAAAGAGGTTTCGGTTGCTGCTCAGGTCGGTTCCATCCAGATGGGTCTTGCAAACGAGTTCTCACCCAATGCAGACATCATCGCCCTCTCCAAGGTCACCGATATCATCGCAGAGCTTCTGACCGGCAAGATCGACGGAGCCTACATCGAGACCGTCGTAGCCCAGTCCTACCAGCAGAACTATCCCGATCTTCAGATCGTCTGTGCCGTTCCTTATGCAGAAGAAGGTTCGGTCGTAGGAATCTCCAAGGGCAATCTGGCACTGCTCGAGGGCGTCAACAGGGCAATTGCGCAGGCTCTCTCGGACGGAAGCATGGGAGCTTTCGTAGACGAGGCCAACGTCAAGGCATCCGGAAACATCATCGAAGGTCTTCTGAACTGAGGGCATAGATGTTCTCATCCGCAGGCTTTGCCAAGACCTGGCAATATATCCAACTATTCGAGCAAGGGCTGATATGCACACTGTCGCTGTCAGCCCTGACGGTTCTCTTCGGCTTCATCTTCGCACTGATCCTGGCGTTGATGAGAATGTCGAAGATCAAACCCCTGTCCTGGTTCGCGACATGTTACGTCGAGCTTTTCAGAGCAACCCCGATGCTGGTTCAGCTCTTCATCATCTACTACGTTGTCTTCGCCAATACCAGCCTTCCGAACTTCAAGCTCTTCGGTTTCATACGTTTCGACCGCTTCCTTCCGGGAGTCGTCGCACTGTCGATGAACTCAGGAGCCTATCTTTCCGAGATAATCAGGGCCGGAATCCAGTCGATCGACCACGGACAGACCGAGGCAGCAAGGTCCCTGGGCCTCACCTCGGGCCAGACGCTGAAGGAAATCATCCTTCCGCAGGCAATCAAGAACATCCTGCCGGCAATTGCAAACGAGTTCGTGACCATCATAAAGGAATCGTCCATCTGCTACACCATCGGCGTACAGGAAATCATGTATGCGGTCTCCGCCACCAAGGGAGCCACCTACAGGATCGCAGAGCCGCTTCTGATTGCGACGGCAGTCTACTTCTGCCTTACCTTCCCGACCAGCAAGATAATCGCATACTTCGAAAGGAGGATGAGCCGTGGCGACAGAAGATAAGCTTATTCAGGTCTCAAACCTCTGCAAGTATTACTACAACGGCAATCTCAAGGCAGTCGACGACGTGTCCTACTCCATAGCAAAAGGAGATGTCACGGCCATCATCGGCCCCTCCGGAAGCGGAAAATCCACCTTCCTCAGATGCCTGAACCTGCTTGAGATCCCCACATCGGGAGAAGTCATCTTTGACGGCACGGACATAACCAAGGCCAAGAAGAACATCGACGAGCACCGCCGGAAGATGGGCATGGTGTTCCAGCATTTCAATCTCTTCCCTCACAAGACCGTGCTCCAGAACATGACGCTGGCCCCGATGAAGGTCAAGAAGATGAGCAAGGAGCAGGCAGAGGCCAAGGCAATGCAGCTTCTCAAGCGCGTAGGCCTGGAAGACAGGGCAAACGCCTACCCCATCCAGCTCTCGGGCGGACAGAAGCAGCGTGTAGCCATCGTCAGGGCCCTGATGATGGAACCCCAGGTCATGCTCTTCGACGAGCCTACAAGCGCCCTGGACCCGGAAATGGTAGGAGAAGTCCTTGAAGTCATCAGGGAACTTGCCGATACAGGCATGACCATGGTGATAGTAACGCACGAGATGGGCTTTGCCCGGGAGGTCGCGAAGCGCGTTGTCTTCATGGCCGACGGAAAGATCGTGGAGGAAGGCACTCCGGATCAGATATTCGGCAATCCCCGGAGCCCGAGGCTCCAGGATTTCCTGAGAAAAGTACTTTGAGTTCTTTGAAAAAAACGCCAAGGTCCGAAAACCTTGGCGCTTTTATTTAGAGCGAATAAACGATCAGATATCGATCTTCTTGCTCTCGTAGTGCTCCTTGAGCTTCTGTTCCTTGGCAACCTGCAGGTCCGCCACATGCTGCTTTGAAAGCGGATATGCCCACAGAAGCAGGATGCTCATGATGCCGAACATCACGGCAGGTATCAGGGTTGCGAGGTTGTACATGCTCTTGAGGTTCTCCAGAGT
Organism: Spirochaetota bacterium; assembly: GCA_918298275.1. Lineage (GTDB taxonomy): Bacteria > Spirochaetota > Spirochaetia > Sphaerochaetales > Sphaerochaetaceae > UBA9732. The sequence goes on from CAKJZO010000081.1 coordinate 6,649, forward strand.
CTGCACCGCACCCTTCTCATACTTGTAGTTCATTCCCATCAGGGCTCCGTTGACACAGATGGCTGCAACGACCTGGCCCAGCTTGCGGAAGAACGCGAAGTAGGAATAAGCGGTTCCGTCGTCTCTGGATCCTGTCTTGACATAGATGTCATCGATGGTATCGGCAACCATTGCCCAGAGCTGCATGACAAGCACGGTAAGACCGAATCCGCTGATCAGACAGAGTCCGAGGAACGGCCATATGAGCTTCTCGGGGGACACGCCGCGGAGGAAGAACAGTACGAGGTTTGCAACAGCTGCAAGTATCATTCCGTATGAGGTGATTTCCTTCTTTCCCTTGGACTTTGCCAGCTTGGGCAGGAAGAACATGAAGACCAGCATCGGAGAGTATGTGCAGGCCTGGGATGCAAGGTTCATCCAGTTTGCATGGAAGTAATCGTTGAACAGATATGTGTAGAAGCTCTGGGTGAACATCTGGCCTGCAAGAAGCAGCATGGACACCAGGCTGATGGCTACGAACGATCTGTTCTTGAACAGAATCCTTATGGCCTTCATGCCGGCACCCTTCTCCTTGGGCTGCGGCTTGGTCTTTACCCTTTCCTTGTTGAGCTTGAAGCTGATGAGCAGAAGGACCATTGCAATCAGTGAGATTGCAACCACGCCCATGATGACAGGTTTGTACATGAGGTCGGTAATCGGCTTTCCGTTCTCTCCGATTACGGGATTTCCTGAAGCATCAAGTCTCTTGGCATATGCGAAGCTTGCAAGGGCAAGGGCCGGGATGGAACCGAGGGCGGCTCCCATGGATCTCCAGACGGAGAGCTTGCTTCTCTCGTGATCGTCAGTCGTGACAACCGAAGCCAGGGATCCGTATGGAATCTGCAGCATGGTGTAGACCATTCCGTAGAGGATGTAGGTAACGGTGGCGTAGATGCATGTGCGGCCGTAATTCTCAGCATCTCCGAGTCCCGGCCATCTGAAGAACATCAGGATGGCTGACAATGTCAGCGGAAGTGCTGCATACAGAATCCATCTGCGGTATCTGCCGTTCTTACCCGGATGTACGGTATCGGCTATACGTCCCATGATCGGGTCGTTGATTCCGTCCCAGATACGGGCGAAGACGAACATTATCATGATGAACAACGGGCTCAGGTGGAACACGTCGGTGTAGAATTTCTGCAACAGTGTGGTCACGAGTGCGAATGTGAAGCACCCTGCGGTATCGACCATGGCATAGCCCAGATAGTCCTTTGTCTTAAGTCCGCTGGTGCGCGAGATGTAGCTTTCGCTCATTTACTTTCCTCCTAATTCAACTTAGAATGATAACATATCACTTTTACTAAATGTTGTTTAATTTCAAGGAATGGATGAACAGTGAAAACCGAACTTGGAAAGATAATTGGTGTAGATACATCTTCTGACGGCTATATCTTCAGAACCGCAAACGGCAGTCTTGAGGTTGGTTTCAACGGTACGGATTCAATACTCTTTGAGTACAACACAGATTCTTATGATGTTCCAGAATATCTTGATTATGCAATAAAAGAAACATACCATGCAAAAACAAGCAATCAGAACTCAGTCCTTTCAGAAGAATCCGACTGCTGGTCCATAGTCCATGCAGACACTGAGATAAAGGTTTCCAAGGACAATGCCGTCGTCTCCGTATTCAGAAATGGAATTCTTGTCCACGGAGGCAAGGCAGGCGGCAAGGACACGGTCATTCCGCAGTCACAGTTCAGCCTGATCTCCGAGGGAAAACACAAAACCGGAAGCTTCACCTTTGCCCTGGAAGATCCGGATATGTTCTTCGGTATGGGAGACAAGAGCGGTGACCCTAACCACAGGGGCAACAGGTACCGGATGTACAACAAGGATGCCCTGGGCTATGATGCATCCTTCTCGGACCCGCTCTACAAAAGCATTCCGTTCGTGCTCAGGTTCAATGGAAAGAACAAGACTTTTGCAGGCTACTTCTTCGCCTCCCCTTGCATCGAGGCAATCGACCTCGGAAAAGAAAGTCCGTTCTACTGGTCTGCCGACATAAACGGAGGACCGTTCAGGTTCTTCCTGTTTCTGGGCGACGACTACAGGCAGGTTCTGGGACGCTACTGTGCACTTACCGGGCTTCCTGCTCTTCCGCCGCTCTACTCCTTCGGCTATCTGGGGTCATCCATGAACTACGTCGAGGCCTATGATGCGCAGAGCAGGATCGAGCAGTTCTTTTCCGATGTAGAGTCCCATGACCTTCCCTGCGAAGGAATGTATGTCTCTTCCGGATACCTTAAATCGGATGACGGACTCAGGCACGCATTCGTGTGGAACCGCCGCAAGTTCCCGGACCCTGCCGGATTCATTGCAGGTCTGAGCAGACGCGGCTATCACCTGCTGTTCAATATCAAACCGGGAATCCTGAAGACTCACCCCCAGTACAAGGAGCTGGCGGACAAGGGATATTTCATCAAGGACAATGAGGGAAAGCCCATCGTAGAATACTTCTGGGGCGGCGATGCCTCATTCATTGATTTTGCAAACCCCGCTGCCTGCTTGTGGTGGAAGGAAAAACTCAAGGAAGCATATCTGGACAGCGGAGCCGAGGGAATCTGGAACGACAACAACGAATTCGAATTCTCAGACCCTGAGATGAATGCCTACAAAACCCGCACCACCTACCCCGTTCTGATGGCCCGCACGGCCTATCAGGCCTGCAGGGAGAAGAACCCCCACATCCGCCCCTGGATCTACTCCAGAAGCGGCTATGCCGGAATCCAGAAGTATGCGCGCACCTGGAGCGGAGACAACAGCAGCAACTTCCGGACCCTCAGATTCAACCAGTTCCAGGGAATTAGCATGGGAATCAGCGCCATACCGTTTGTCGGCCACGACCTCGGAGGCTTCTACGGCCCCGAACCGAGCGCGGAACTGCTTGTCCGATGCTGTCAGAGCGCAATCTTCCAGAGTCGTTTCGTGATCCACTCCTGGCGCGAGGACGACAGGCCCACCGAACCCTGGAAGTTCCCGGAGGTCCTGCCCCTGATCAGAGAAGCCCTTCTGGACCACTACCGCCACATCCCCTACATCTACAACGAGGCACGCCACAGCAGCCTCACCGGAGAACCCCTGGAGAGGCTTCTGGTTCTTGAATATCCCGAGGACGATACCCTTGAGACAAATCAGGAAGACTTCATGTTCGGAAGAAGCGTCCTCAAATCCCCGGTCCTGAATCAGGGCCAGACACAGAGGACGGTGAGATTTCCCATCGGGGACAACTGGTACAGTCCGAGGCTCGGCAAGCTGCTATGCGGAGGAACGGAAAGGACATTCGATGCCCCACTGGATTCAGTCTGGTATTTCTACAAGGCAGGAAGCATCATTCCGCTTTCAGAGAAACCGGGAAAACTGACAACCGGCTTCTTCGGCAACCTTAAAATGCTTGTCCTTCCCAAGAACGGAGAGTTCACCTTCTCCTATTTCGAGGACGACGGCGTTTCTGAAGTCACCGAAAGCAGCCACAACATCTGGGAATTCAGCGTTGCATACAATGAGAAAACAAAGAAAGGCTCAGTTAGAATCAATCTTCAGCACTGCGGAAACAAAGAGAGCCTGAAAAACAGGAAAATTACGATAGCCTTCCCCGAAGGATTCACCGGAGAGGTCACTCTTGATGCGGAAGAACTGGACGGATTGCAGGTTTCCTTCAGAGGCTCCTACGTCAGATAAGCGGAAGAACCATAACGTTCTTCAGCGAACACGGAACAAAGCCGGCAGCCATCTTCTTTGCCGATGACTCGAAGCCTACCAGCAGCTCTGAGCCACGGACCTCGATGTCCTCGCTCATGTGGGGCATTCTGAGCCTTCCGGCCTGCTTTCTGCTGTCCAGGATGTAGAGCGGTATGGTCTGTCCGTCCTGCACGAAGGTCCCGTCAGGCTGTCCTAGGTTGTACGAAAAGAGATTCGATGAGGCAAAACCGTGCGAGCATGACATGTAGGCCTTGCCCTCACAGACCGTGAAACCCTGTACGAAATCACGCACAGCAAAGGCCTCTGAAGGGACTGTCTGAAGCCCGAAAGCCTGTCCGCCGTCCAGCTTGTAGGCGAAAACCATTGCCTGATACTCTCCGTCGGCGGTCTTCAGTCTGTGGCTTTCATCGGTCTCATAGCCATCGGCATGGTAGTCGCCGACATACACATACTCGTCATCGGAGGCACAGAACGATGCCCTGCACGGCACCGGGATGTAGCCGACAAAGCTTACATAGTCTCCGGATGCGGCTTTCACGAGGTCTTCGGTCCGGAGTACGAACAGCTTTGAGGCATTGCTGATATAGACGAAATCGTCTGTAGCGGCAAGTCCTCCGGCATGGCCGGTGTAGACATCCCCGTTCTCACGCCTGAGCGGAACTTCCTTCACCCGCCCGTCGGCGTACACCATGTAGATGCGCGAAGCCTCGCTTCCGGGATAGTAACCGCAGATCAGGGTGCATTCCTCACCGTCCAGATAGCTCACACCCTGCGGAGTGAATCCTTTTGAAAGATCGGGAATCAGAACACCCTTCTTGGCCTGACGCGAGAAATCGGGATAAAGAATCCATTTTCCGAGAAGCATGGCAACACCGTAGACAACCAGGATTGCCAGAACAACAAATGCCAGAACAGAGAGAATCCTCTTCAATAAGCGCATGTTCGCCTCCGCATCGATTATAGCACAGACCTTATTTTATCAAAGAATGACGCCCAGGTGCCGTCCTGCCTGTAGAAGACCGGGATGCTCCTGTCTTCGATTCTCGAAGAGATCTGATACAGGCCCTTGCGGTAGACCTTGCCGGTGAAGAGATGGACCCAAGTGCCTTCAGGAAGCCATACATGGCGGCTCTTTGCCCCCTTCTTCAGAATCGGGGCAACAAGAAGCTCCGGCCCGAGCATGTACTGGCTGACACAGTTGCGTGCCCAGCTCTCGTTGCTGAACCAGTTCATGGGTCGCATGACCGCCAGACCCCTGTCCCTGTTCTCCTCTTCACAGAAAACGATGTAAGGCTTGAGTTTCTTGTGAAGGTCAGACCAGAAGGCCATGTAAGACAGAGTATCGTCATCGGAATCGAACTGCCAGTTGGTCTGCGGCCTGTTGCCCTCGTGGGTTCTCATGACAGGGGAGAAGCAGCTCATCTCGGTCCATCTGAGAAGAAGCTCCTTGGTTCTCTTCAGCCAGGCAACCGTCGTGTATCCTCCGATATCGCTGAAAGAGATCCCGTGGCCACTGTATGCCAGCGAAAGCGCCGCAGGAATCACGGAACCTATGCCGTCATCGCGCGACCAGTCTACGTTCTGGTCTCCTGCCCAGATGCTCTGTGCATAATGCGGGCTTTGGGCATTGCCGCTTCTCATGAAGAAGATGATCTTGTCCAGATTGCCTGTTTCTTCCAGGGCTTCTCTGTTGAGCCTTGCCCAGAGACCGGGCCACAAATTGTGAGCTTCGGTGCCGCTTATGCCGCTGCAGACCACGGCATCGGTCGGAAGATATTCGCCGAAATCGGCCATCCATCCCTTGCAACCGAAGGCGATCATGTTCTGCTTGATCTTGGCTTTGTACCACTCGAAGGCCTCGGGATTGGTCAGATCCACATGACCGCAGTCAAACTCCCCGAAGTCGATGAAATAGTCTTCCCCTGCGCTGTTCTTCACAAGATAACCGTTCTTCACCGCCTCGTCACAGAGGCTCTTTCCCTTTATCAGGTAGGGATTGATGTAGGAAGTGAAAAAGACACCTTGCTTCTCCAGCTCGGGAATCCATGCATCAAGGCCGGGATACATCTCGGGGTTCCATTTCCAGTTCCACAGAACTCGCTTTCCGAAGGAAGTGACTATCTTTCCCGACCAGTCCTGAGCCCACAGGGCGCAGACGTTCACACCTTTGGAGCGGGCTTTCTCCAGCTTTGCCTTCACAACTTCGGTTCCGCCCTGGACGCCCAGGATCATGCCGTCATGAACCCAGTCAGGGAGAACCTCCTGTCTGCCCAGAAGAAGACTGACCTTGGAAGCGGTATCCTGAAGTGAAGATCCGAATCCAAAAACTATGCTCTTAGGCAGACTATAGGACATTATTCTATGACAATCGTGCTTTCTGAAATCAAGGACTCCGTAGTCAAAGCTATCGACATGCACAAAGTAGTTTTCACTGGAAACAAACGTCGGCTGCGGATAGTAGGTCGTATGGTATGCGCCGCCTGCCTTGTCGTGCAGCTGTGCAAGAATAGTCAGGAGTCTGAAGTATCGTCTTCCCACGCCCTGTTCCCTTGTCATGATCGGGAACCTGTGGCCTCGGAGATTGAAGTACGAATACTGTTCTCCGCCTCCGTAGACTGCTTCATGACTCGAGGCAGGAAGGGAAATACGGAACCTGTTCCAGTCCCCGCAAACAAGATTGAAGGACAACCTCACGAAGCCGTTGTCCTCCTCTGCCCTGACTTCTATCTCGGTATCGGCAGCGCTGTAGACTACTCGGCCTGCGGCAACCGAGCAGTTCAGGGAAATCCATGAGATCCGGCTCTCACGGACCTTGAAGTTTCCCCTGTACATCGAGATATCGGATTTTCCCTTTCCGACGGCTATATCAGGCAGCCGGATAACCCTTCCGTCCGAAGTCCTAAGACCTTGTCTGTCTATTTCAATCATGACTACTCCCGAATAAAACTATATCAGCATGAAGATGCCTGTCAGAAGCAGGCAGATGTAGACCAGAAGCGTGAATACCTTGCCGTTGACCTTGCTTACCGCAAGGCTGCCCAGGATCACCCCGCCGATTACGAACGGCACCATTATCAGGATTGTCTTCAGGATCTCTCCCGTAACCGATCCGTCGGCAATGTATGTAACCGACAGTATCGTATTGAGTGTGACCCACAGAAGGCACAGCGTGGTACGGAAGCGGTCCTTCTCCCTGATGGCGGTCGTTGCATAGACGATTGCAAGCGGCCCGCCAGAGGAGAACATGCCGTGGACAAGGCCTGCGCCTACAAGTGCCAGGTAAGAATACCAGGACACTGCCTTCGTTTCTTCTTCCTCTTTGCCCTTCTTGCTTGTCCGATAGTACTGAATCAGCCTGAAAGCCGACACAAGGATGATGAAGACCGCCAGGATCCTCTTGAGAACCGCGGAATCCACAGCACCCTGAAGAAGGCGTCCCGCAAAGAGGAACGGCAGCATTATTCCCACGATGATCAGATAGTTCTTCCAGTCGATTGCCCTGCGGTTGCGGATGACCACGGAAAGCTGCGGAACCATGGCCACGAAGGTCAGGGCAACAACGCCCGTATGCATTCCCAGAAGCGCAGTCACGAAGGACACCGCAATCACGGTGCCTCCGAAACCGGTAATCACTTCAAGGGTAAACGAGCAGAATACAATCAGACCGCAAAGAAGAACGTTCTGCATCTCAGTCTATGGGAATGACCTTCCTGTTTTCTCCGAGAAGGCCGATGTGCACGCCCTGGCTTACCAAAGGCTCCCAGTCCCTGTGGGTGATCATGTACTTGTTGGACATGTGCAGGAGCTTTGATTCGGGGTCACCGTTGGCCTTGATTGCGGCCTTGAGATCCGGATCAAGGGGTCTGTTGGTTCCCATCGGAAGGATGATGACCGTCTTGTAGCCGAATCTATCCACCTTGCACGGAGCAAGATGAAGGATCTCCGGCTTGAGAAGGAACGCACATCCCTTGGGAATGTAGAAGACCTCTGCGCAGGAGGAATCCACATGGTCGAAATCCACCAGATCCTCGGGAAGCATCCACCACATCAGACAATCGGTGACCGCTATCGTAAGTTCGGGTCCCTTGTGGTATTCGCTTCCGTTCATGGAAAAGTTGGGACCGTTGCAGTAGCCGATCTGCGGAACAAGGGCGCCGTAATACGCACAAAGTGCGCTGTCGATTTCAGGCGTGTGCAGCTCGGGGATATCGGCCACATAGGTATTGCGCTCGGGAATGACGGTATTCTCATCGATGTAAGAAGCGAGCTTCTCAAAGACCGGGGAGCTAACAAGCCTCGCATAGCGTGAGAACAGTTTTTCATCCACTGTGTGGATCACGAGGCCGGGGTTCTTCTGCCTAAGCTGCTCCAGTCTGGTCATAGCAGTTCCTCCAGAAGCGGATAGATGTTCTCCTTGGTTGCCACGGGAAGCTGGTTCCACATCTTGGGATCGTCGAATGAGCGCTCGAAATTCTCATCGATCTGATCCTTGGAAAGCGTGATTCCGAGATCAGAAAAACATCTGGGTTGTCTGAGATAGACAGTCAGATTGAAGATATCCTTCTCCAGTGCGCTGACAAGGCCCTCGGTGTCCTCTATCTCGGGATGGAAGGGCTTTGCTACCTGGGCAAGGTACTTTCTGGTCTGTTCTATCTCACATGCAAGACGGAATACTCCGTTGAGAGTAAAAGCACAGGCCGTACCGTGCGGGACATGCCAGCTCTCGGAGAGCACGAAGCTCAGCGCATGGCCTGCGGCGGTACCGGTGAGGTTGAATGCCATGCCTGCCATGCAGGAAGCATGAAGCATCCTGCGGGCGGCAATGTAGTCCTCTTCTCCGACTTCCTTGCCTGCTTTGATTGCGACGCTTGCATCGTACATGGCTCTGATGTTGGAAAGCACTTCAATTGCCGCTGCTACGGAGAGCCTGAGGGTATCGGGCTTTGCGTTCTTGTTCCAGATGGACTCCAGGGCATGGTCCAGCGCATCAAGGCCAGTCGAGGCAACCAATGCCGGCGGTGCCTTCACCACGAAGTCCTGGACCAGGACCGCCTTGTGGGCATGCATCAGAGGAGAACCCAGCGTGTACTTGCGACCATCGGCAGAGGTGTAGACTCCGACCTTCGTGACTTCGCTTCCGGTTCCCGCCGTAGTGGGAAGCAGAATCAGATCTGCGCATCTTTTCCGGATCTTAAGCTTGGGGCTGTTGCCCAGATAATCATCCAGAGCCCCGCCGTTGGTCCTGAGCATGGCAAGGGCCTTGGCGCTGTCCAGGACGCTTCCGCCTCCGATTCCGACGACGACATCGCACTTTCCGAACGCGGGATCCGAGAACATCTGCATTATGTCCGCAGTCCTGGGATTGGGCTGGACGTTGCTGAAGATGACTGCTTCCTTCTTGGCAAAGCTTGCCAGAAGCTCGTTCTTGGCATCGATGGGTGCATTGTCAGTGACTATCGCAATCCTGCGGCAGGGTCCGATTATGCTCAGAAGCTCTTTCTTTGTTATGTGTTTTCTCTCGAGCACCTTCAGCGGGCTGAGTTTGGAAGAAATCATCTGAAGTTCTCCTTCTCGATGTCCTCTACGATGTGGAAGTTCTTTGTCAGGAACTCCTTCTTGAACTCCATCTTCTGCGTGAACTGCATCGAGAGCCAGGCATCGACGATCTCACATCCGAGGAAAGGAGCAGTAATCCATCCGCCGAGGGTGATGACGTTGGCGTTGTTGATGATCTTTGCCCTCTCTCCGGAGAACACGGAATCAACCACACAGGCATAGATTCCCTTGTGCTTGTTGGCAACGATTGCCATTCCCTGTCCGGTACCGCAGATCAGAATACCCTTCTCCGCCTCTCCGTTCTGGATGGCCTTGCAGACCTTGGGAGCCTGCTCGGTATAGGGATGCGGCTCGTTCTCGTTGGGAATACCGAAATCCAGAATCTCGATTCCGCCCTTGGCGGTCAGATGTTCTACTATTGCCTTCTTGAGCGGATATCCGCTGAGATCCGATGCGATTGCTATCTTCATATTGTTCTCCTTGCTCATTTCAATATCGATTTGACTTTGGCGCAGATATCCTCTGCCCTAAGATTGTATTCACCTACCAGATAATCCACCGTTCCGACCTGCCCGAAGCGGTCGTCGATTCCTATATATCCGATCCTGCATCCGGGACACTCCTGGGAAAGGAGCTTGGTAACTGCAATTCCCAGCCCTCCGTCGATCTGATGGTTTTCACATGTGACCACTGCGCCGGTCCTTTCGGCACAGGAAACAATCAGGTCCCTGTCGAGCGGCTTAACCGAAAGAGCATCGATAACAGTAGCCTGGATTCCTTCTTTCTTTAGTTTTTCTGCTGCGGCAATTGCATTATGAACCATCAGTGCACCCAGAGCTATGATTGTGACATCACCGCCTGAGCACAGTATCTTGGAGCGTCCGAGCATAAAGTGCTCAGCTTCTCCGTAGATATCGGTCGCCGCTTGTCGCTGGAGACGCAGATAGCAGCTTCCCTTATGCTCGTACATCGCCCTGACTATTCCCTTTACGGATGCACAGTCGCTGGGCTCGGCAATAACCAGATCCGGAACCATCCTCATAATCCCGATGTCCTCGAATGCCATGTGGGTTCCGCCGTTGAAGGCAGCCATAACTCCGGGGTCAGTTCCGACAAGCTTTACATTGAGCTTGGCATAGTTTGCGGAGATGAAGAACTGGTCGAATGTCCTTCTTGCGGCAAAGCAGCTGAAGGTGGATGCAAACGGGACAAAGCCCTGGGTGCTCAGACCGCTGGCAATGCCGACCATGTTGGCCTCTGCTATTCCGCAGTCGATTGCCCTCTTTCCGAGCTTGTCCTTCAGAGACAGCGTTCCGACGGATCTCATGAGGTCGGCATCCAGAATCACTACGTTCGGGTCCTTTTCACAGAGTTCCATTATCGCTTCACAGTAAGCGGTCCTGAGTTCTTTCAGTTCAGCCATTGCGGATCCTCCCCGTGGTAAAGCTCCCTCACTTCCTGCAAGGTGACCTTGGCGTTGTGGCTTTCGGCCTTGTTCTCAAGCCTTGGAAAGCCCTTGGCCTTGACAGTGTCGCATATGATCATCTTGGGCTTGCCGTTCTTCTCATGGCAGCGGGAGAACGCCCTATCCAGGTCCTTCAGGTCGTGTCCATCGCAGCGGAAGACCTCCCAGCCGAAGGCCTGCCACTTCTCTTCAAGGTCCTTCAGCCCTACGACCTCGGCAACCTGGCCGTCAAGCTGGAGCTTGTTGTAATCGGTCATCACGATCAGGTTGTCCAGCCTGTTGGCGCTTGCGAACATCGCGGCCTCCCAGTTCTGACCCTCTTCCGTCTCGCCGTCTCCGATGATGCAGTAGACCCTCTGGTCCTTGTAGCCCAGCTTTGCGCCGTAGGCCATGCCGCAGGCAACGGAGATACCCTGTCCCAGAGAACCGGTACTCATGTCTATGCCGGGGGTCCTGTTCCGGTCACAATGGCTCGGAAGCAAGGTTCCTCCCTTGTTCAGGGTCTTAAGCCACTGCATGGGGAAATAACCCTTCTCTGCCAGAACGGAATACAGAGCCGGTCCGGAGTGGCCCTTGGAGATAACCAGCAGATCCCTGTCATCTCTCTTGGGGTCCTTCGGATCCAGGTTCCTCATCTCGCCGTTGAACAGGGTCGTCAGTATCTCCACGATGGACATTGAACCGCCCAGATGTCCTACGCCCAGATTTGCAATGCAGTACAAGCAGTTCTTGCGGGTAAGCGCTGCAAATCTTTCAAGTTCGGAATAATCCTTCATCTATCACCTCTTATCAATATCTTTCCACAGGTATGTCCAGCAGTCGGCAGAATGCCTCAAGCTCATCCCTTATGTCGGCATAGGCAACCACGAAGTGAGGCTCCCAGCCTGCCTGCACGGAAGCATAGACAAGCTTCTCGGCATCGGCAGAAGTCTTCACGACAACAGATGCGCCCTGGAACTGCTTGCTCTTTTCAAGTGCCTCCCCGCCTGCGATGAAGGCCCTGAAGGTCCCGTTGCCGTCCTTTCCGATCCTGAACACCGTCACGGAAGCACATGGCCTGCAGCCGAAATCCATGGCTGGACCTATCTTCCTGTTGGGGTGCACTCCGATGGTGGGTCTGGAAGCCAGGGACGGTGCACACATTCCGCAATGCCAGTAGGTTACTGTGTTCTCGGAGGCATTCATCGAGACGGGATCTCCGAAGAAGACCGCTCCGCCTGAGAGTCTGGATGCAATGAACATGGAAACTGCTCCGTAGACATCGCTTTCACAGGAGCTGGCAATTCCCATGTCGTTGAGCATGGAGAGAACCGCACAGTTGGGAGTTCCGAACTTCGTGAACAGATCAGGCCAGCATCTGGAACCTATGACCTTCACGTTGTTCTCGGCGCAGAAGTCGCTGTAGGCCTTCATGAGCCTCGAATAGCCTTCCATGTTTACTTCCGGAATACCTTCATAACCGCAGCATGTCGATCTGAAGGCATCAAGGTAATCCCTGCACTCCTCTGCTGTGTACGATTTGGCCTTGTCGAGAATCTGCTCAAGGGGCACATTGACCAGACCGGCTCCGAAGAGTCTGCCGATGTCAGAGGCATCCGCACGGCCGAAATCAAAGCCTTCCGGAGTGTCCCCGATGGCCGCCACCGTGGTCTCGCGAAGCTGCTTCATGGCCTTCACCGCCTTGCCGTTGGCCTCGATTGCCTTGCGTACGGCAGCATCTTCAGGAGAGCCGAAAACATATCCGAAGTTGCCTTTTCCGCGCTTTTTCATCATGTTTGCCGCGGAATAGGCACCCGTCAGCGAGTTCAACCGAAGCCTCTTGCCATCAATTACCGGCTCCTTGAGAGTCCACAGAAGCACCGGGACATCGGCAAATACATCCATGACTGCTGAACAGTAGGCCGCATTGGCAAAGGTGATGTTCTGCAGGACAATCAGATCCGGATTGACCGAAGCAAGATAGTCCTTCAGATCCGCAATGGACAAAAGCATTTTGTCAGGACAGACTGCCTCATCGGCAAACAGAGAACGCATCAGGGCACAGGACTTTCCGAACTGGTCCCCTGCCACCTCAAGATCGAACGTGGGTACGCCGATCGGAACATAAACGAACTGCACTTGTTTTTCCCTCCGAAATAAAGAGAGTCGCTTATCCATTGTATCACGTTTTCAGACTAATACCACGGGTTAACTAAATATTACCGGAGAGAAGATACATTAGTAACTGTAGGTTTTTAATCGCGGGAGTGGATCTCCACACCCTTCTCTGAGAGTTCCTTCTTGATGGCAGTCTTGTTTTCATACATACGCGCATCGGCAAGACGGATGGCATCTTCGAGGGAAGTCTCCGAATTGAGCATGGCATAGCCGAACGAGCAGATATATGAAGTCTGCTTGAGGTCCTCACGCATATGGACAATGATTGATCTGATATCGAACTCGTTCGTATTGCGGCAGATTATCATGAACTCGTCACCGCCGACGCGGTAGGCCGTGCAGTTCTGCGGACAATCCTTGCGGAAGACTCCGGAAACCACTTCCAGCGCCATATCTCCTGCCTCATGGCCAAGGTTGTCGTTGAGGTACTTGAGTTCGTTCATGTCGATTGAAACCACACCGGTGATGGTCTGGGATTCCATCACCATGTCCTGATAGAAGCTCTGACGGTTGGGAAGTGATGTCAGCGGATCCATCTTGGCCATGTGTATGTAGACAAGCACATAGTAAAGCAGGATGGCAGAAGTGAAGATAGCACTGTAATCCTTGAACCCGTCGAAGTAGAAATAGAGCAATACTCCTACCAATGCGCCGAGGACTATGTAGCGGGAAGCTGTCCTGTTCATCTTGGAATAACTGCGGAAATAGCGGATATTCTGAACTACGAAAACGATAATATAGAAGCCGAACAGCACATACGGCAGGTATCTCAGCGGTCCGGCTGCAAAATGGTTGCTCTCATGGTACCAGACAACGATATGTGTCCACTGAGAGAAGAAGAACAGCGGAAGGCTTATAAGCCAGGGAATGACAAACAGCCAGGCTCGTCTTGGAATCCCGTTGGTTTCCGTAAGGATGGTCATGATCATCAGAATCAACGGATAGAGGGAATAAAGGCATGCCGTCAACATGGGTCTGAGGAGACTGAGGTGCTCGAAAGTCTGGGTCCATTTCTCAAGCTCGAAGATAATCGATTCCAGAAGAAGAAGGACAACGACGATTATAGTCAGCTTCTTCATCCTCTCCGAAAGGTGCGCACTCACACCGAGGATGACCATCAGGCCTATCAGCTCATAGATCATGGAATAGTTTTCAAGGAAATAGTTCACGATCCACATATGTTTTACCCGCCTATAATGATTACACTATTCCGTTCTCTTTTTCTACCCTTTTTTTCCAACCCGTCTGTCTTTGACTATATCAACCATAGGGTGCATAATGATATCAACCACGCAAAGGGGGATATCATGGCATACACCGAGTATTTCGCACCGACACATGTCTATTTCGGAAAGGAAACAGAGTATCTTGCAGGAAAAGTTCTTAAAGAGAAAGGCGCAAAGAAGGTCCTTCTTCACTATGGATCGGGCTCTGCAGAGAAGAGCGGACTGCTCGGCATAATCAGGAAGTCCCTTGAGGAAAACGGAATCAAGTTCATCGAACTAGGCGGCGTAAGGCCCAACCCCAGACTCACTCTTGCCCGCAAGGGAATCGAGATCTGCAAGAAGGAGAACATCGATTTCATACTCGCAGTAGGCGGAGGATCTGTTCTGGACAGCGCGAAGTGCATCGGCTACGGCACACCGTACGACGGGGATGTCTGGGATTTCTACTGCGGCAAGGTGGTACCGCAGAAGCGCCTTCCGATGGGAGCGGTGCTTACGCTGTCTGCCACAGGCAGCGAGATGAGCAACTCCAGCGTCATCACCAACGACGAGATTTATCCCAACGACAAGTTCGGCTGCAACACAAACCTGGGCAGACCGGTGTTTGCCCTTCTGAACCCTGAGCTCACCTATTCAGTATCGAAATATCAGACCGGAAGCGGCAGCACCGACATCATGATGCACACCATCGAAAGGTTCTTCCACAACGGCCCGGCACTTGATTTCACAGACCGGATTGCGGCAAGCCTTCTCAAGACTGTCATTAAGAATACCGAGATAGCCCTCGAGAAGCCCGATGACTATGATGCAAGGGCAAACCTCATGTGGGCAGGATCGCTTTCCCACAACGGCCTTACCAACATGGGATTCGAATCAAACGGAGACTGGGCCTGCCACAGACTGGAGCATGAGCTTTCTGCAATCTACGACGTAGCCCACGGTGCAGGTCTTTCGGCGATCTGGAGCTCCTGGGCACGATACGTCAAGGCCACGGACCCCTCACGCTTTGCAAAGCTCGGAAAGCTGGTATTCGGAATCGAGGACAAGGATGTAGACAAGGCCGCAGACAAGACCATAGATGCCTTCGAGAAGACTTTCTCAAGCTTCGGAATGCCCGTCAGGATCAGCGGACTTGGAATCGATGCAACCGACAATGTGTGCAGGATGCTTGCAGAGAAGGCCTCGCTCAAGGGCGCAAAGACCCTGGGCAACTTCCGTATTCTCGAGACCGAGGATATGTATCGGATTTTCAAGGCTGCAAGATAAGCAGGTACTTAATCAGTCTTCGTACTCTATTGAACGCAGGAAGGCCTTTGTGCGCTCTTCCTTCGGGTTTGCGAAGAATTCCTTTGAAGGCCCGGCTTCCACTATGTGTCCGCCCTCGATGAAGATCACCTTGTTCGATACGTTTCTGGCAAAACTCATCTCGTGGGTCACCACAAGCATGGTCATGCCCTCTTCCGCAAGCTGACGCATAACGTTCAGGACTTCCCCTATCAGCTCGGGGTCAAGGGCGCTTGTCGGCTCATCGAAGAAGATTATTTCGGGCTTTGAGGCAAGGGCACGGGCGATGGCAACACGCTGCTGCTGACCACCGGAGAGCTGGGACGGATAGCTTGAGAGCTTGTCGGCCATGCCTACCTTCTCAAGCATCTGCTTTGCAATCTCGACGGCATCGTGCTTCTTCATGCCGGCACCTGCGGTGAGGCCAAGGGTGACATTGTCCAGAACGGTCTTGTTGAGAAACAGGTTGTAGCTCTGGAATACGAATGCGGTTTTCTTCCTGAGCTCGGCGATATCGGCCTTGGTGGCCTTGTTCAGGTCAAAAGTCCTGCCGTCGAAGACCATCGTGCCGCTGTCGGCCTTCTCGAGGAAATTGAGGCATCTGAGCAGAGTTGTCTTTCCGCTTCCGCTGGGACCGAGAATGGCTACGACATCGCTCTTGTTGACGTCGAAACTGATTCCGTCAAGGACCTGGAGGCTGTCGAATCCTTTCTTTACATCACGGATTTCAAGCATCATGAGTTTCTTCCTCCATAGCTTGACAGACGTTTTTCTCCCTTGCGCTGGATGAATGTCAGGAAGGTACAGAACAGCAGGTAGATCAGGGCTACCTCGAGGTAAAGCCCCAGTGATTCATAGACACGGCCGTTGATGACCTGAGCCTGGCGGAACATCTCCATGACGGAGATGGTTGCTGCCATGGATGTCTCCTTTAGCATTGAAATCAGGGAGTTTCCCAGCGCCGGGAATGCGGTTCTGAATGCCTGCGGGAGGGCAACATGCCACATGATCTTCGGGAAAGTCAGCCCGACGCAGTAGCCTGCCTCGATCTGGCCTCTGGAGACGCTCTCCAGCGCTCCTCTGATGGTTTCAGACATGTAGGCGCCTTCATTGAAACCCAGAACCAGCATTGCTGCGGTGAATGCCGGAAGCTTGATTCCGATGCTGGGAAGTCCGAAGAAGACGATATAGAGCTGGACCAGAAGCGGTGTTCCGCGTGTTATCCAGATGTAGAACCTGCAGAGCTTCTGAAGTCCCCTGACTTTGGCATACTGGACAAGAGCCACCAGAAGCGCAACCACAAGGGCGATGGCAAACGAGAAAATGGTAAGAGGTACCGTTACCCGGATTCCGTAGCCCAGAAGCTTCGGGAAGGATTCAAGCAGTATCGACCAGAGCCTTTCGTTCATCTAAGTGTCAGTTTGCCTTTGTCAGGTCTGTTCCGAAGTACTTGATAGACAGGTTCGAGAGGGTTTCGTCTGCTCTTGCCTGACTGAGGAATGCGTTGATGGCGTTCAGCAGCGCCTCTGTCTGCTCGCCTTTTCTGATGGGATAGCAGACGGGTTCACCGGCTACGGTCTGTACGATCTTGATGTTTGCATCGGGATGCTCTTCGAGATAGCTGTCCACCGAGCCCTTTGCATTGATCGTGGCATCCACTCTGCCCTGCTCGATCATCATCATCGTCTCGCCGAGGGTATCGACATAATCGACTGTTGCACCGTAGTTCTCTGCAAGCTGGGCGTATGTCGAGTTGGGTGAATTGCTGGTCTTGCGGCCCTTCAGGTCAGCAAGGGTATTGATCGTGGTGTTGTCGCTGCGGACAACCAGAACCGCCTCCGTGTAAAGGTAGGGATCCGAGAATGAGAACTTCTGGGCCCTTTCTTCCGTATAGCCTACTCCGTTGCAGGCGATATCGAAGACGCTCTGCTCAACGCCGACAAGAATCGATTCCCAGGGAACCTCATGGAACTCGGGCTTCACTCCGAGACTCTGTGCCAGAAGGGATCCAAGCTCGACATCGAAACCGGTGAGGGTGTCACTTGCATCGTGGTATGTCCATGGGGTCCAGTTGCCTTCCGTGGCGATGATCAGGGTTCCCCTCTGCTTGATTGTTGTCAGGCTGTCCTCTTTTGCGCCGGCGGCGAAAAGGGAGACAAGGCATATCGACAGTAAAGCTGCCATGATTATCTTCTTCATCATTATTCTCCTATATGGTTTGAATATATTAACTGATGTCGATTTTGACAACAACAAGGTGTTCAATAGTTATGAATTATCTCTTTGTGCAACCTTCCCGAATCCTATTGACGGCAGACGCGGTATCAAAGAAAATGAAAACGGAGAGAGAACCATGAGCCTTGTATCTTCGATAACCCTTATAGTCACCGTCATTATCATCTACTACGCACTGATAAGAATCTTCGCCGTGCTTTTCAGGATTACCGGGCTTCCCAAGGAAAAATCAATTTTCCAGGCCGTCTCCCTCCTTACCAATGCAGGCTTTACGACCGGTGAATCCGAGATAATAGTCAGCGAGAAGACAAGAAGGCACATAGCCACTGCAGCCATGTTGACCGGATACTTCTTCTCCGTGCTCATCGTATCGCTTTTCATCAACCTGTTTCTGAGCATCGACTTCTCAGCCATCAGCGAGCAGATACATCTGCTTATCCTTGAATTCGGCGGAATGATTGCATTCCTGCTCATTCTGCGCATCCCTGTAGTTGATAAGGCCGTAAGCAAAGGTCTGGACGGGGTTACCGTGAAGCTTTTCAAGAAAACGGCCAGAGAAAACTACATTTCCGTTCTGGACACCTACGGCAAGGATGCTGTCGTGAACATCTTCCTCTACAGGGTCCCCGATTTCCTCGAAGGAAAATGCATAGTCGATACGGACATGAGGAAGAAATACAACGTAAACGTCCTCATGTACACCAGAAACGGACAGAACCATTACGTCAAGGCCGATACCATCTTCTCCAAGAACGATACCCTCATTGCCTTCGGTCCCCTTGCCTCCATCAGGGATGCTTTCCTCTTGAAAGAAAGACCGGATAAGCATGACAGGAAGAAATTCACGGAATTAGAAGAGAACTCGATCTCGATCATGTCCAACTTCGGTTATCAGATCATGGCGGACATCAAGCTCAAGAGAGTACCGCCTGTGCTCTCCGAAAAGAGTCTTCTGGAAAGCAAGATCAAGGACTACTTCTCCATCAACATCATGATGGTCTCAAGAAACGGGGAAACACTGAACATCACCAAGGATACCGTCCTTGAAAAAGGAGACCGGGTCATTGCCTTCGGTCCCTATGAGAGCATCAACACTGTTTTCGGAAGCATCCGCAGTTCAGAACCGGAGGAATGATCCGATATACTGCACTTCTCCCGGCACTGCTATGCCGGGATTTTTTATTTCAAAGGACATTCCGAGATTGCATTCCTCTGCAATCATATCGAAGTGGCAGATTGCAATCCCGAGGTCAATCTTCTGAAGATCCCAGCCGTTCTCCCCTACATATCCCCTGCCCGGCTTCTCATAGAAATGGGCGTTGCAGTCACTTATCACAACCCTCCAGGGCTGCTTGTTCACGGCTGACGGAGCAAGCCTCACAGCCTCAAGCGCCTGCGAAAGATTACCTGCATTCTCAGTGGTCAGAGGTCTGTCAAATGACCCGACAAAGAAAAGCTCATCAAAATCCAGCCTGCTGTCGGCTCTGACGCCCTTTCTCATCAGGGTTTCCCTCAATGACATCTTCCTCGCAGGATATCCGAGCGGACTTACACACGGCATGACTTCATCCGGGCCCAGGTCCATGGCTTTCTCGAATGCTCCGCGGTTCATGGTTCCGGCTATCCAGGTGGTGCCGATACCCAGGCTCTGGGCATAGAGGACAATCTTCTCGAATTCATATCCGAAGGCCTCTTCGGCATGGGCAACACGTTTCATCTTGCCGGCAATGAAGGTATCGGTCCCTACGATGACAGGACTTGAAAGGCCATCGGTCTTGGCATCGAGGATCTTCCATACAATCGGAAGACCATAGGGATTACCGGCCTTTCGGGCAAAGTCCATGATTTTCCGGACATCGTCTTCGGTAAGTGCTCTTCCGTCAAACGTACGGACGCTGCGTCTGCTTCGGATCACATCAATAGTATTCATTCTTCTCCCCTCATTTTCTTCAACACGATTCCGATATCTCCGTCGATGCATATGGACTGCTTCTCGATCTGTCTGATGCTGTAGGCTTCACCGTAGTTGATGCAGGCGTAGACCGCCTTCGGGTTCGATGCCGTCATCTGCCAGAACGGGTATTTGATGATCACGGGAGTATTGGAACCCACTCCGAGCTCAAGGTAAAGGACATGGAGATTCCTGTGCTCATACAGATAGTCCGAGTACGCCTCGGAAGCCCTGCGCCAGCCTTCGTCCTCGACGAAGCTGTCATCGGAGCGCAGGTTCATCACAACCTTCGAGCCGTCAACCGGACAGGTCGGGACAAAATCGGAAGGTATGCTCATCAGAACCTTCCCGTCTTCAGGTTCACGGAAGATTCCGTCCTTGTCTCTGACAAAGCCCTGTGCCTCCATTGCCTTCATGACCCAGCTTTCATTGTCGAAGGTTTCACGGATGGACGGATTCGTGCTCTGGAACAGCCCGAAGTCTCCCTGAGTGTAGAACAGCCTGCTTTTGTCGAACCCGGCTCTCTGGAACTGATGGTCTACATTCGTGGTAATAACGAAGAAATCCTTATCTTTGACAAGTTTCAGGAGATCGTTATAGACAGGGCGCGGAGCATCCAGATATCTGTTTATGTATATGTAGCGTGCCCAGTAAGCCCAGAAAACCTCATCGGAACCGAAATCCGCAAAGCCTCCGCCGTACATGTCCCTGAAGCCGTACTTCTGTGCAAAATCATGAAACCAGAGATCAAAGCGCTCGCCGCTGTAGATGAATCCGGCGGACGTGGAAAGACCTGCCCCCGCCCCGATTACTATGGCGTCGGCCGTATCTATTTCAGTCCTCAGCCGACCGATCTGCTCGTCGAAGGTTCCCAGCCCTCTGGAAAGCTGAAGGTCATAGTTCCTTACCGCGTTGTATCCGCTTTGGATGGTATCCCTGTATCCGTCATGAAAGAAGCGACTCATAGAACCTCCGATCCTCATCAAGGAAGACATTGAACACCACCTGCTCCACTGCTCCTTCATGGTCTTTCAGCCAGGAATCCACCGTCGAGGTTGCAATCTCGGCGGCCCTGTAGTTGGGGAAGCTGAACACCCCGGTGGAAATGCAGCAGAAGGCCACGCTCTTGAGGTTGTTTTCAAGACACATGTCCAGAGTGTTGGTATAGCAATCGGCAAGATCCTTCTCCAGGCTCTCGGTAAGGCGTCCCGTGACAATCGGACCTACGACGTGTATGACTTTCCTTGAAGGAAGGTTGTAGGCATCCGTGAGCATGGGGATTGCAGTGGGCTGCTCATAGTCCGGTCCGTACTTCTCCCTCAGCTTATCCATCTTCCGGCTGCACTCCTCGCGAAGCTGGATGCCTGCGTAGGTGTGGATGCAGTTGTCTATGCAGTTATGCATGGGGACAAAGCAACCGAGCATCTGGGAGTTGGCGGCATTGACGATGGCATCCACCTCCAGCCTTGTGATGTCTCCCTGCCAGATTGACATCCGGTTTCGGATCACGGGAATGTTACAGAGCCTTACGATTCCCCTTTCCGCTGCCAGTTCCGAAAGATATTCATCCTGGACTTTAAGAAAATCGGAATCCTTCTGAGATGGCATCCTGACGTTGAACAGACTGCGCAGAAGCCTTTTCTGGGAAGCGCCCTCCGAGGGGATCTCAAGATTGACGTACTCCGGATTCTCTTTCAGAAGCGATCTGATCAGAAACAGCCTTTTCTCGATCTGGTCCATTTGTCACTCCTCAAATCAGGTTTTCCTGTTCCTCGATCCACGAGACCTGCGGAACATCGTGTATGATATCCCCGTCCATGTAGTTCCCTATCAGAAACGGAGAGTCCGGATCATGAAGCCGACTGCGCTGAAGAACCTTCTCTGGCTCGGCGTTGGCATAGCAGTAGCGACAAAGATGCCTACAGGTATTATAAGCTCCGATATCGCAGGAAAGATAGCATGCACATTCGGCTCTTGCTCCTTTCTTCTTCGGTGCATTCAGACGTTTTCCTATTGCCTTCTCGTAATCGCTGATGCGCATGCATCCGCCGCAGTCCGCTCCGTAGCCGGCAAGCTCGTCCCCTTCTGCACAGGGTCTGACCGTCATCCCGTGTGCGGCGGCCATATCGATGAAGGCCTTGCCCAAGAACAGCCGTTGCTCCTTTGGAACTTCCCGGGCTTCCGGGAAGTTCCGTCTTACCTTGGGATAAAGGTCAATGAAGCTTATCACTGCCGTCCGGGTATACCCGTCAAGCTCTGCGGTCATCTTCTCGAATGCCCTGAGGTGATAGTCCATAGAATACTTGTCAGATATGAAAATCGGGTCATATCTCCATCCTATGGCATCGATTCCCACGATATCAGACAATCTTCTGAAGTCATCCAGAAGTCTGTGCTTATCGGGAACGTTGGGCTCGATGTCATGTCCGTAAGGCGTAATAGTAACGTACCAGTACTGTCCGTAGTCCTTCAGAAGGTCCATATAGACGAACATCGGGGAAGGATTCTTGGTACAGAATCCGATTGCATCCACGACCGACGGATCCAGACGGTATCGGCTTACCTGACTTGGATTGAATGGATTGCGTACGCAGACAGAGCCCTCACGAAGCCTGTTTGCGAACCACCGGGAATAGAATGCGGGAATATCAGTTCGCTGGCCCGTGTTGATGATCATGTCAGTTGTCCGTGTTGCGGCCCAGACGCCAGAAAAGCAGCGCCATCAGCCAGTTTAGCAGACATACTGCAACCAGTAGCACGGCGCCTACTCCCCAACCCCACTTCAGAAAGCCGTAGATATCGGTCATGGGGTTGGATTTTCCTGTCCAGTTTGCCGCATTCACTGCAATGTACCCTATCCCGTAAATGATTGTCGGCACAACTGCCCAAAGGGAACCTGCGGTTCTGAGACTCTTCTCATGCTTAAGCAGAATCTGGGAAACTATTGCAAGAACCGGGGCAAACAGATGAAGCCAGAAGCATACCCCGGAAAACATCGGACCATAGCCTAGAGAAGGTCCGAGATAGACCAGGACCACTATCAGGGTGACGCTTACGACGGAGCTTCCGGCCAGATGCAGGATGTACAGCGCCTTCGGAAAGCTTTCGGCCTTACTGATCAGAAGATGGACAACGCATATCAGGGATGTCAGGGCGCAAAGCAGGTTGGAAAGAACCGTATAGTACCTGAACGCACCCAGACCGCTTGTAACCAGAACGGCATCGTTTTTGGAAAAGACCATCCCGAATACGGCATAGAAGACCGACAGGACAACCAGAATGTCCAGTATCATTATCAGTGTCTTCTGTCTGCTTGCCATTCGGTTGCCTCTGTTCATCTATAGAATAACTGACGTAAGGCAACTTCTCAAGCGAATCGGTTGAAAAACTGAACCTATATTTCCTGATAAATAAAAACCCCTTTGCATATCTCCCCAAAATACTATCTGTATCTTGCATTAAGATAACACTTCAAAGACAATCCTGTAAACCGATCTTTGTGGCAGCAGCCTGAAGCCAAGCCCCTTTTCATACTTTGAAAAAAACTGAATATATGTTGCTCAATAACCACGCATCGCAATCAAGAATAAGGCGAAAACAGAAAGAAACCAAGGAGGTCGGAAATGAATCTGCCTATCAGAGCAATCATCACAGCAGCACGCAGAATGGGAGCCACGGTCTTCAAGATCGCAAGGAATCAGGACGGAGAATACGATTTTCAGTTCAAGTTCAACGGGATCTACAGAAGCGTAAGCCTGCAGACCATCCTGGAATATGGAGAATGAAATCATTTCCTTATGAATTTCTCATCCGCCGTATTGACGTCTGCACCTACGAAGCGCTCAACGGACATGTGAAGGTCATACTTTTCCCTCAGTGATGCGATTCTGGCCATCATCGGTGATGCATGGTGAGCATCAAGAGCCGCCTGATCTTTCCAAGAGTCAATTAGAAGAACCGTTTCCGGATCAGATATTGACTGGAAGTACCGGTATCTGAGATTGCCGGATTCCGATCTGATTTCATCCGCAATCCCGGATGATTCCATTTCCTCGCAGAATGCCTTGGCAGAACCGTTTTTTCCCGTGTAATAAAGGTTGACCGTAATCACAAAAGCCCTCTCGTTCATCTATTTAAGATCTTTGTCATCCACACGCAGTATCAGGGTGTTTGTCTTGAAAGTGCTGACATACTGGACATCGGATGCAAGCCCCATTACAAGTCTGATTCCGATGTTGGCAGTCGGGTCAGCCTTGTTCTTTATCTCCATCTTATGCCGTTCAATCGGATTGAACGGAGTGCAGTCATCCCTGATTCTGAGTATTATCCCCTCTTCCCCGGCAAGCAGCCTGATGTAGATTAGGTTTTTCTTCTTGGCCTTGAATCCGTGCTGGATAATGTTTTTGCACATCTCCTCCACAAAAAGGGCGATCTTGTTTGCCGCCCTTACGCTGTAGCCGTTCTCCATGTAGAACAACATGGCAATCCCTGAAACCGCGGAAACTTCCATCATGGTATCGATGACGAATTCCATCTCCTTGGCGTCGGGATCAAAGCGGTCTCCGACAAACAGGCGCTTGTCCCTGAAAGTCTTTCCTTTCTGCAAGAGGATGTAAGCAAGGGCCAGAACGGTAAGAGTCAGATCCACACCGAGAACCGAGAGCCAGACACCCCGCTGTCCTATGATTCTGATCCACAGTTCCATGAGGGAAACCGGTGCGACAAATATCATTAAGGTCATCATGATGTTGGCGGTCTTGATCTTCTTGACGCCCTGAAGGTAATTGATCAGGCAGTAAAGGAAAACTCTCAGGGACAGTGTGATTGCAACAACCCTGACGCCCTCCACGCCCATGGCAAGAGTGTCTGAATTCTCAAACCCCAGATACAGTCCGGCAAAGAACCTCGGAAAAGCAAACAGAATCACGCCGCACGCCAGACTAAGGATGATTCCCTGACTCATCGATGCTTTCTGGAGATCATTCAGCGAGTATCGGTCTTCTTCAGAAAAGAAAATCCCGGACATCACCCAAACCGAGTCGGATGTCCCGAGATACAGGAATCCGAAAAGGTACAGCACGCTGTTCTGCATTCCGTAGACAGCTATCACGGAACTTCTGAACGCTGCGGCAATAATGTGGTTTATCACTATTCCGGCAGCAGAAGCCGTGACTTTGTTCACTGCGCTGATGGAGCCGCGGTAGAACAGTTGCCCGAAAATGGAAAACGGCTTTCCCTTCCAGTCCACGTGAAATCGGAGATTCCTGTTCTTTTTGAGAAAATGCGTCGCCATGACGCCGAAGTATGCAACATAACTGGCGGAGGTCGCCAGAGCGAGCCCGAACATGCCCAGATCGGTGAAAAGCACCACATAGAAATCCAGAGCCACATTGATTCCGGTCATTGCACAGACAGCATAGACGGACCGGGAGTAATCGTTGTCCAACCCCATGTAGCCTGCCAGGATTGTCGCACCGCATACAAACGGAAGTCCGAAGGAGTATCCTCTGAGGTAATCCGCCCCGATAGGCTCCAGCAAGGCATTGTCTCCCGTAGCACCGAGGATCCGCATTATCAGCGATGGAATCAGCAGACACAGCACAGAGAAAAAGACGGCGATTATAGTGGATATCACGAGGGCAAAGGAGAACGCACTGTTGGCTTTTTTCTTTTCTCCCTTTCCCAGATGCTCAACATACAGGCTTCGTGAACCGCCTGCAAGCACAGATCCAGTAATGGTGAAGATCAGAAAAGCCGGCCTCAGAAGGCTGCTGGCCGCTACGGCATCGACACCCAGATAGTTTCCGGTGACTATCCCGTCCACGACAGGGCCCAGGATGAAAGCCATGGAGGTACCGAAGTGGGCAGCAAGATTCTTCCTGAATATGCTGTTCACGACGTTGTACCTGTATTCCGTCTGAATCTGCCTGATCGAATTCACCACTTCTGTTTTCTCTCCGAATACCCTCAATCAGTACTTAAGCCTTTCTAATCGGGTGCCTTATTACTGTTCTGTTCTTGTCAGGGTCGACCTTTCTGGGATCGCTGAGATAGATTTCATGATGCAGTCTCCTGTCCGAGAAATCAAGCTCATAGCCCTGTTCCCTTGCAAACGAATGCATCATTTCCACGGTAGCAGGCTCATCGTCATATAGACCGATATGCATGCACTGAACGCAAAGGCCCTCTGTGATGGTAAGAAACTCGACTTTTGAGAAGTCTTCCTTTTTCTTGCGTGTAGCCTCTCCGACCGCCCAATCGAAGTCTTCCCTGGTCACGAAATCGGGAAGTCTGATGACGGATATCCAGTTGAAGTTCTCCTTGTGTGCATAATCGACTCCGGCAACATCATCCTGCCACCAGAACCCCTCGAGGGGAGGAACCACATAGTCAAAGAATCCCTTTATCTGATGGCTCCCCTTCTTGCTCATCTTGATCGTATAGGCAATTCCATAAAGCAGGTTGAGTGCCTTTGAATACTCTCCGTCGGGATCATTGGGGTTTCCCTTGCCTCTTACCGCAATGAAGTTGAATGCAGGAACCGTGACAATTCCAGGCTTGCTTGCCGGCAGATAGAACTCCTTGTATTCTTTCTTGAAATCAAATGCCATTTGCGACCTCTCCTGCAGATTATACTACCATACCTGCCCAAAGATTTGCTAATTCAGCCAAAACAATTACAAATGCGGAAATCGGCTGAAATGGTCCATTCGTGTGCGGCCGTACCGGGGTATCAGGAAGCCCTACAGCTCCCGGATGGACTTGTTGACAAGCATGAAGATTGCAGTGATGGCGAAACCCACGGAACAGAATACCAGAAGCGGTGTGGAACCAAAGGACTGCAGTATGACTCCTGCCAGGACCGATGATATAGGAATCATGCCCTGCGAACCTATGCTGGTTATGCTGTTGACCTTGCTCAGCATCTCCTTGTCCACCACACGCATGATTGCGGTACTTATGGGAATATTCACGTATGAGATGAAGAACCCCATGACCAGAGTTCCCAGGCCGAGGGATATTAGGAATGCGTTCATTGAAACCCCGCTATCTACGAAATACCAGTAGCAGAAAGTCCAGAGAACCATGACAACAGCGAGAATAGTGATTCTGACTGCAACCTTATATCCGCATTTGTCAGGCTGCTCTGCCGCACTGAGAATGACGGCCCCGGCCAGAGAACTGATTCCGAACAGCACGTTGACGACCGACAGCCAGAGTTCCGGTGTCAGCACCTTGCTGAAGAGGTATGACGGAGCACTCGAAAGGTCAGTCTTGATGAAGTACGGAAGGAAGTTTCCCGTAATCGGATTGAAGAAGAAATTGATGAACAGAATCACCCCGAGCAGTGAAAGGATGGCCTTCTTGGTCTTGAGGTAGACCAGTCCGTCCCGCATGTCCCTGAATGCCAGTTTCAGAGTCAGTTTTTCCTCCGTCGGCGTATGGTCGTAACGGATGAACATCTCGGAGACTCCGGATGCGACGAAACAGAATCCGACAAGAAAGAAAAGGAAAGAGATGGGCAACGCAGCATATAGTATTCCTGCCAGTATTACTCCAAGAATACCTTCCAGCGAGCTTTTGATCGTGAAATAGGAATTCGCCTGCTGGAGCTTGTTCTCCTCCACTATCCGCGGAAGAAGGGCCCCGGAAGCCGGATTGAACACTCCGCTTACTCCGTTTCCCACTATCCCAAGCACGAACAGAACCGTCAGATGCGCATCCGGTTCGCGGAAAACCAGCATCAGGACGGTTGCAAGAATTATCATTCCGCCCTTGATGAAATCGCAGGAGTACATGATTTTCGCCTTGTTGTACCGGTCTCCCAAAACTCCTCCCACGGGAGTGAAGAGAAGCATGGACAGTCCGCACAATGCAAGGTACAGACCCTGGAGAAATGCATTGTTGTTGCTGATTTCGAGGATATAGAAGCTCACCGCAAAGCTGTAGAGCAATGCCCCCAGCTCCGACACCAGGGCACCGAAGAAAACCAATCTGAAATTGCGTCCGGCAAATACGTTTCTGTCCTTACTTTCCATTTTCAACCATCCTGCTCCAGTTTTCGGCAAGTTCCCGGTCATCCAGCAGTTCTATGATTTTTCCTATGCTGCCTGTAGCTGATGATCCGAAGAAATCCAGGACGAACACTTTCTCCGTGTTTTCCGCAAAACGCATACCGGATAAAGTATAGTCCGGCGAAGAATCAAATCCGGATGCCATGTTGAACGCCTGCAGAAGCGACTGTCCGGAAGCCTCTTTTCTCCCGTTCTTTGCCTGAACATAAGAAAGAACCGCAAGCATCTCGCCATGTATCTTGATCAGAGCTCCAGTCTTGTTGTCTTTTTTCAGGCCCTCAAGGATTCTCATCCCCCATTCCACGATATCCATGGCTGACTGCCAGTCTCCTCTTGAGCGGAAAACGAACACATAGCCCATAATCGTCGTGAACAGGTCTGACAATCCGTTTGTCAGCGATTCGGAGAGATGGACCGAAGCATCTTCAGGCCGGTTTTTATAAACCGAAAGGATAAAACCTATCTGATTGTCGAACATGCCGCCCGCATTGTTCTGTTTCAGCATTTCCAGACATCTGTCCGTTTCTCCCAAAAGAAAATGCACAGTTGCCATTGTTCCAGAAAGAGAAGCATCGCTGATTTTCGGGTCAGTGTTCTGTGAAAGCAGCAGTCTGCCCTGTTTCAGCAACTCCAGAGCACGTTCAAGCTGACTTCTATCCCGACTCCCTATTCCGAACACAAGATAGGCAGTTGCGCAGCTTATGACGATCTGAAATGAATTCGGATATTTGCCGATGGCTTTCTCCGCTTCAAGAAGGGCCTCCGGATCCATTTTCCTGCAGTAATCAATGAGCCGTTTTTCAATGGAATCCATGTTGTTGTCTTTCATCCTATGACCCAGTAGAACATCCACGGACACATCGAAGAAATCCGCTATCTGAACAATCAGAGCCAGCTCAGGGGCAGATAGCCCCGATTCCCATTTGTAAACAGCGCCTACGGTGACACCCAGTACTTCCGCAAGCTGTTCCTGGGTCATTTTCCTTTCTTTCCGGAAAATCCGGATGTTTTCTGCAAGTGTGAGTTTCATGTTTTGAATATAAAGGAAAAGGAGCTGTTTCGGAACACACCACCAATACTATTTGGAGATTTTTTTCTATACTTCTGGTATGTGTTTGCTTCTTCAAACAAACCTGATAGCTGAAATCAGAATCAGTTCAAGAAGAACTGCAAACCCTGACGTTTTTCCGTTCATCATTTATGGCATATCTGATGCACTCGGAAGGGCTTATAGCCTCTTCCCTGAAGAAGTCAGGGAACATTCTCTGAGGCGTGTCAGGGCTCACCCACTTCAGGGATTCACTCACACCCTCCTCAGTCACGCTGGTGCACACTGGCTCGAAATCCTCCGGCACATCCATCAGAAAGTAGAACGATACCTCATAGATCAGCTTGCCCAGATTGGTTTTCATGTCTCCGTAGAAATAGTTCTCATGGAATGCAATGAGCCTCTTGACGGGCATCAGAACCCCGGTCTCCTCGAAGACCTCCCGGACGACGGCCTCCTCTGCAGTCTCTCCCATCTTGATCCTGCCGCCGACAGAGTACAGATAACCGCGGCAGCTTTCGACCATGAGGATCTTCCCGTCTTTGACTATCAGAGCACCTACACAGATGTTCACCAGACCTTCCCCACAGGGGACGCACATATCTTTACTCATACCAGAATAAAACACCTGAATCCACGTACGGAATAGTACGAATCCGCACCGTTATGAAACATGAATACCGTTCCATATCTTCGCTCACAGAATATAGCACCGCCCAGTTGTCTGATCTCCTTCGGTGTATTGATCCAGGAAGAAGTCTTCAGATCAAATTCACCGAGGCTCTGAAGCCTGCGGTAAAGGTCCTCCGTCAACAAGGAAGCTCCGATCTCAAAAGCCATCCCCAGAGCGCTGCCCGCTGGAGGGTTCTTGGCACGTTTTCTCAAGGCTTCATCATCATAGCACAGACTTCTTCGTCCCGAAGGAGACTCTTTGGAACAATCGCAGAAAATGAGTTTACCCGTCTTTTCGTCAAACCCGATAGTGTCAGGCTCTCCTCCACTCTCCTCCATCCTCAACAGCACCTCTAAAACGTTCGGATTTAAGAGAAAGCGTTTTTCAACTTCTGCCCATTCAAGATCCGAATGAAAAGCCTTGTTTTCAAAAAACCTTGTCTTCAATACTTCAACAATATCCATGTTTCTCCCCTCAGATGTTTTTGTAGATTTCGTAGCAGTTGTGTCCTTTGGGAACGTCTATGAGTTCACCTCTGAGCATATAGCCGTTCTTTTTGAAGAAATCGACATTCCAGTCGCCGGCATTTGTCATAATCATAGTTGCCCCGTTTTCCTTTGCCAGCTTCTCCACTTCCTTCAGAAGGAACGTGCCCAAACCCTGACGCCTCAACGGCTCTTCAACATAAAGTGCATCGACAAAGCCATATGCACCCTTGTCCACATCCGCTATCACGCCGGCAACGAACCTGCCGTCATTGTCCACAAGTTTCTTATGGTAATCAACGCTTTCGCATTCCGGCTCATAGGCTTCACTGTATGTGTCTATGCCGTTTTCGATAACATCCGCATCAGCCTCATTGCCCGGTGAAACCCTAAAACGCGCACCGCTGTTGTCGGAAGGTACATATTCAGGTGGATCCCTGTCCAGGTATTTGACCAAAGAATAACTGATATAGCCGTTGGGCTTTTTCAGAGTCGTAAAAACCGTATAGCCATGCTTCTCATAGAACGGTCTTGCCATATAACTGGCGGTGCCTAGAGTCACTACCCTGCAGCCTTTCTCTCTTGCTATGCGCTCGACCTCCCGGATAATCATCGAGCCGAGCCCCTGATGACGATAGCGTTCATCCACCCAAAGTTCTTCAAGAAGAACCCTGGACCAATGGTATTCATAGGCCTGGGCTATGCATCCGCCTATGATTTTTCCGTCCTCGTTCTCGATTTTGAGGACGAACTCCTCTTTATCAGCATCCACTTCGCGAGGCACAATTTCATTGATCTTTTCGCCAATATACTCGGCCTCTTCCTTTGTCAGATTGTCAACCTTGAAGTCCATGTTTAAATTGTAACATACAAATGAACACAATGTCTTTTACCGATTCAACCAAAACAAATGAAAAGGTGGATTCTGGTTAAAAAACGGAGACGGATTCTCTGTCAGTTTCTCCATCAGAAAACCTCAAGCCTCTATAACTTCTGATTTGAATTGTGACAGATGCCACATCTTTCTGTCCTTATGTAATGCCCTTCCTGTATCGCAGCAAATGTCGCCACCGCACTGACAAGCGCCCCGCTGTATTTCAAATCGATTCTTGTTATTGTCAGAGGCAAGATGAACAGAACTATGCCGGTGACCTTATTCATCACGGTATGTGTTGCAACCAGCTCTTTGCTCATCACATACCCGAATATGATGTTGATAATTTTGATCAGCGCGATTATTGCAATCCAAATGAAAAGCCATAATGGAATATTAAGTACAGGAATCAGCTTTATCATGCAGACTACGACAAATACGATATCCGCAATCGTATCCAGCCTTGATCCGAACTCACTGACAGTACCGGTTTTCCTTGCAACTGCCCCATCTGCCATGTCACTGACCCCGGCAGTGATATACAAGACATAGAACACCTGCGAAAACACAGGGCAGAACAGCAGGAAGACGCTGATCACTATTCTGATTCCGGTAATGATATTTGCCATGATTATCCGAAACAAGGAAGAAGAATATCCTCGATGAAATCCACACGGTCGAACACTGAGGGTTTGAAATAGGAAGAAACAGCGACAACGATTTCCTTCTCCGGATTCACGTAGATCACGTTCCCGCTGTTTCCGATTGCGGCATAAATCTTCTTTTCCGGATGAATGATCCACCACAGGTAGCCATACTGCATCCCCCGGAAATACTTGCTTTCCACTTCCCTTGGCTTTGTCATCTCAGAAATCCATCCTTCTGAAATGATCCGTTTTCCTTCCCATACTCCCTTGTTCAGGCATAGCTGCCCGATCTTCGCCATGTCGGAAGCGCTCATGCAAAGGCCATAGCCCGGCGTTCCAAGCCCGTCCGGATCTGCAAACCAGATGTTCTCTTTCGGGGCTTTTGATATGGTAAACTCCTTGTGCTCCTCAGCACTCTCGGCATAGTAGTTCTTATGTTCTGCAATACAGAGAGGTGCAAAGAGATACCTGTTGGCAAAGTCCACTGTTTTCATGCCTGTAGCCTGATAGAGAATTCCGGAGAGAATATGCAGGCAGACTGTCCGATAATCAAACTCATCGGTAATGCCGTTTCTCCCGCCAAGGAAGTCAAGTGAGGCGGTTGTCCAGTCATCACTGGAGCACACCTTTGTCCAGGGATCCCCTTTTCCCTTATAAGGTGCACGCATTGTGAGAAGATGCCTGATGGTGACATCATAGATAGTCTTCTCTCCTCGCTTTACGGAATACTCCGGAAAGAAGGAGAGAACTTTGTCATCCACACTGCCGATCATGCCGTGATCAACGGCAATCCCGGCCAGAAGCGCCATGATGCTTTTAGTGGCGGACATGATGTGAGTGCAGTCATTCCGCTTATACCCGTTCCACTGTTCAGAATAAATCTCCCTGCCGTTCTGCAGAATGCTTATCTGACAGATGTTGGGCTGGTTTTCCTCAATATACCTGTATAATTCCTTCTGGTTCATCGTCCGTTGTCCTTCGGAAGTTTCCTGCTTCAATCGTCTGTAAACCGATAATTACCGACGTATCAGGACGCCTTCTCCGCAATACGTCTTCATGTGTTTTACCTCCTCTTCATACCGCAAGAATTTGTCTTTTTCAAAAGCCATAGAAGTATCTCTTGATGATTTCAGCCTCAGGATAATTGAGCTCGTCTATCTGCCTGATGACTTCATCAACATCATATCTGACATCAACCGGCTCAATATCGGCTTTGCCGTCTTCAATGTTCAGAACACCGGCCCGTGCAACAACATGCTCCTTTGAAGGACAACCGAGGGAACCGACATTGATATATAGCTTGTCTCCCCTGCAGATATTCCTGAAATGATCATGCCCGTATATTATGACATTGCTTTTCACATCTGCGAACATGGTCAGCAAATCATGCTCTGTGGGATTCTGGACCGAGCCCCTATAATGACCGCTTTTGTCCATGCATGAATGCATGACGGATATGACCAGTCCCTTGGATTCAAAATCGATTCTTTTCGGAAGACTGCGAAGAAACGCGACAGATTCTTCAGAGAGCAGACTGTGCTCCCATCTGTGGTGTTCCATCTCACCGTAGCTCATATTCTCCTCATTGGGAAAGACAGCTGGCATTCCCTCAAGCAGATAGCCCTCATGGTTGCCGCGCACGGCAATCAGTCCCGGAACACGCATCATTTCCCGAACGGTTTCCTCTGGATTGGGGCCAATTCCGATGATATCCCCGCAGCAGATGATTCTGTCGCAATTCAGTTGCTCAAGCTGCCTCAATATGGCGCGCAGGGCTGTAAGGTTGCTGTGGATGTCTGTAATGATTCCGTATTTCATTGTTTTCATGATCTATCAACCCTGTTGTTTTTCTTTCATCATTCATCCAGTATTCGCAGATAGGAATCAAGCCTCTCATTGATATACTTCGCAAACAGCTTCTCCATAGCAGAAAGATTATGTTTCACGTGGTATTCGTCAAATGCATCATAATATGCAACTCTGTCCGTGAACTTGATGTCAATGGGAGGGTAACCGGCCTTCATCAATTCCATATTTACCAGCAACCTCCCCGTTCTTCCATTACCGTCAATAAACGGATGGATTCCCTCGAACTCAATATGGAATCGTGCAAGCTTCGTGATAATATGCTCATTGCTCTCTGCATAAGAGATAAGAAGCTGTTCCATCTTTGGCGCTATAAGGTATGGTTGTGCCGGTTCATGTGCGGCTCCCATTATCCGTACAGGGACTCTTCTGTAGACTCCGCGGTCATCCTTCTTGTCTGCCAATACAAGATAATGAATCTGCCTGATTATCCATTCGGTAAGCGGTTCATTCCTTTTAACAAGTTCACACACAAAGTCAAACGCCTCTTTGTGCCCTACAGCTTCCAAATGGTCCTTCAACGGCTTTTGGTCTACTGTCAGTCCACGAAGAACCATATCGGTTTCCCTGAGGGTGAGCGTATTGCCTTCGATTGCATTCGAGTTGTAGGTGTACTCGACTGCGAACTCTTCCCTCAGTCTTTCCAACTCACCTTCTGTTAAAGGTCTTTTTCCATCAAGTTCCGCTTTTTTGCGGTCAATCTGCTCAAAAATGCTCTCTCTGGACTTAAATCTCCCATCTGAAGGTTTTTGAGAATCAATAGGGATCTTCCAGCCACGACCTTCCTGAACTGCACCGGCAATCTTCCCCTCAGAGCAAAGAACTCTCACTCTTCTCTCTGAGATTCCCCATCTTTCAGATGCTTCTTTGGTTGTCATAGGCATAATCCTCCGCTTATCGGAATAATACCATGGCTATCGGAATAATACAATGCAAAATAACGGAATGATACTGCGCCTTTAGAACAGGAATCAGTTGAAACTACGAGACAACAGAACCACGGTCTCCATGTGCGGTGTCTGCGGGTAGAAATCGAAGAGCTTGAGGGTATCGGCCTTGTAGCCCAGCTGGGTGAGGCGCTGGATATCACGGTGCATGGTGGGCGGATAGCAGGAGACATAAACTATTCTTTTGGGGCTCCAGGAAGCGATCATGTCGGGAACCTTTTTGTCCAGGCCCACTCTGGGAGGGTCGACTATGACGGTATCGACTTTTCTTGTCTTGGGGTTCCACTTCTCCACCGGTGAGGTGAAGAACTGCGTGTTCTTCAGATGGCTCTTGGCCAGGGAGAGACAGAACCTGTTGATCTCGACTGCCGTGACATCGAACTTGTCCTCCAGATAGGCGCTGAAGGTCCCCACCCCGCTGTAGAGGTCCATGACGCTGGGTCCTTCCGTGAGGGAGACCACGTAGTCGATCAGCTGAGGCAGGAGTATCAGGTTGGACTGGAAGAAGACCTTGTTGCTCACGGGCAGGCGTCTGCCGTTGACGGTGATCCAGCCTGTTTTGTCATCGTACAGCACCCCGTCATCCGTGGTGATGCAACTCAGCTCGCTGTTCTTAAGCTCCCACGCATTGAGTCTGGGAGGGTTTTCAATCAGATCGTTCAGTGCCCTGTCTGCAACAGGACATTTCGGGATTGCTATGCTTTTGTTCGAGCTCTCCGCACAGAAGCCCAGCCTTGCCTTGCCGTTCTCTATCCTGTACTGGAAGCGGGCACGGCTGCGGTAGCCGAATTCGGGACCGGAGACGGGCTCTTCATATTTCAGGTCCGGGAAATCGGCAAAGAGCTCTCTGACTATCTGGCTCTTGGCTTCGAACTGGGCTTGGTAATCAAGCTCTATCCATGAACAGCCGCCGCATTCCGAGCTCTTGGGGCACGGTGACGTACGGCGGTCTGGGCTTTTTGTGATTATGCTGAGAATCTTGGCAATACAATAGCTTGATTTATCTTCCACTATAGATATTTCGGCCTCTTCACCGGGGAAGAGGCCATCAATGAATACTACTCTGCCATCATCAAGACGGCCGACTGCACGGCCGCCCTGGGCAAGTTTCTCAGCTTTTATCAGCATCAGTTCTTCTCTGCAAGCTCTTCAAGCTGCTTTACGTAGCTGGCGATGATATCCATGCCTTCCTGCCAGAAAGCAGGATCGGTGATATCTATTCCAGCGCTCTTGGCAACATCCTCGGCAGAGAGCTGACCTGTCAGAGAAAGAAGTGCATTGTACTTCTCGTAGAACGGGTGGTCACTCTTCTCCTTGGTGGAGCGGTTGTACAGTCCCAGTCCGAAGAGCTGGCCGAAGGCATACGGATAGTTGTAGAAGGAGAATCCGGTGCTGTAGTAGTGGCCCTTGACCGCCCACATGTACGGATGCAGCAGCTTCTCGTCCAGACCGTCGCCGTAGGTCTTCTTCTGGCAGTCGATCATGATCTCGCACATCTCGTCAGGCATCAGCTCGCCCTCGCGTCTCTTCTCGAAGATCTCGCGCTCGAAGTAGAAGCGACAGAGGATATCAACGCAGACCTGGCAGGCACCCTGCACGAACTGCTCGATGATGGCAACCTTCTGCTCCTCAGTTGCCTGCTCGACCGCACCCTTGAAGACGATGAACTCGCTGAAGATGCTTGCGGTCTCGGCAAGGGTCATGGGGTAGCTTCTCAGCAGAGCCGGCTTGACGCTGACCACATGGTCATGCCAGGCATGTCCGAGCTCGTGTGCAAATGTAGAGACTCCGTCGTATGTTCCGTCGAAATTGGCGAACACCCTGCTCTCCTTGATCTTGGGCATGTAGATGTCATAGGCTCCGCCTGTCTTGCCTGCTCTCGGGAACGGATCGATCCAGTTGTTGTCGAATGCATTGGCTGCGAACTCTCCCATTGCGGGGTTGAATGCGCCGTACTGTGTCATGACCATTTCCCTTGCCTGCTCGTAGGTGTAGTTCATATCGGCTTTTCCGACCGGGGCAAAGAGGTCATAGAAAGCGCACTTCTTCAGTCCCAGGAGCTTGGCCTTGGTCTTCAGGTATCTGCGGAACATGGGAAGGTTCTTCTCCAGGGTTCCGA
The DNA here is from genome assembly GCA_918298275.1 of Spirochaetota bacterium. Taxonomy (GTDB): domain Bacteria; phylum Spirochaetota; class Spirochaetia; order Sphaerochaetales; family Sphaerochaetaceae; genus UBA9732. Next base: position 43,001 of record CAKJZO010000081.1, read on the forward strand.
TCAGGGCGTCGAGGGTCTTGCGGGTTATTCTCGCCCCTGCGCAGGATCTGTCGATCGGGCTTTCCCAGTTGCGTCTCTTCTCGAGCGAGAGGCTTGTTCCCTTGATGCCGTTGAGTGCATAGCAGAATGCAACCTCATGTTCCTTCCAAACCTTGAGCTCTGCCTCGTAGGCCTTTCTTCTGACCTCGCGGTCGGGGCTTGTAGCAAGGGCGCGCAGCTGGATGACGGTCTTCTTCTCCCCGTCCAGCTCAGCGCAGGCAGAGGATGAGATTGTCTCCTGGAGACGTCCGAAGGCATCGGAACCGCTTCTCATGAGGTCTGCGGCCAGCTCCTCGAGCTCCTTGGGCATCTGATGCTTTGCCTCTTCGGCGATCTCATCGAAGATGAACCTGTAGTCGGGATGGTCCTTGCAGTAGGCATCGACCTCATCCTTATGTTCTGCAACGAATGTAGTGAACAGCGTGGAGCACACGGCTTCATCCATGCCGAGTTCCTCAACCTTGTTCAGGGCATTGACTGCGGCCTTGTCGGTAGTATTGACGCTTACGTTGCAGTAGGCATAGGAACCGAGTGTTTCGGATATATCTTCCATCTCGTTTTCCATATCCACCAGCTTGGCCAGATTCGGCTTTGCAGATTCGAGCTCTTCCCTGATCTGCTTGAGCAGGGTCTTCAGCTTCTCAAGGTCTGCATTGAACTCCGGCGAATCTACTGCCGGATAAATGGGGCTGAGATTCCATCTCTTCTCTTCCATAACTTGCTCCTATATGTCCAGATTGTACTCTTCAATCTTGGTAATCAATGTTCTCCTGGTGATTCCCAGTTCATTGGCAGCCTTGGTGCGGTTGCCTTCCCAGCGTCTGAGTGATTTCTCGATAACCTGTTTCTCAACATCCTTGAGCGACATCCCCTCGGTGCCGAGGTTTACCTCCGGAGCCTTGCGGGCATCGTGCCTGAGCACATCACCCCGAAGCTCGATGTTGTCTGCGGTTATCAGATCCCCGTCCGAGAAGATTGCCGCACGCTCGAGGATATTCTCCAGCTCCCTTATGTTGCCGTAGAAATCATAGTTCTTGAGCTTTTCCATTGCCTCCGGGGTGAGACCTGAAAAATGGCGTCCCATATTGGCATTGAGCTTCTTTATTATCCAAGCGGCCAGAAGCGGAATATCTTCCTTGCGCTCGCGAAGCGGCGGGATATGTATGCGCACGACGTTGAGGCGGAAGAACAGATCCTCGCGGAACTTGCCCTCACGCACCATCTCCTCAAGGTCCTTGTTGGTCGCGCAGACTATGCGGGCGTTGATTGGCATGGGCTCTGTTCCGCCAAGGCGGGTGATCGAACGCTCCTGAAGAACGCGCAGGATCTTGACCTGAAGAGGATAAGGCATGTCGCCTATTTCATCCAGAAACAGGGTTCCGCCGTTGGCAAGCTCGAACATTCCGCTCTTGCGGCCTACGGCTCCGGTGAAGGCTCCCTTCTCATAACCGAAGAGCTCGCTCTCCAGAAGATTCTCGGGAACTCCGCCTATGTTGATTGCCACGAACGGGCCTGAGGAGACCGGACTCTGTTCGTGGATGGTTCTTGCCACCACTTCCTTTCCGGTTCCGCTCTCGCCCGTGACAAGGACGCTGGAATTGGTCTGGGCGATGCGTCCAATCATGTCCTTCACCTTGCGGATCTCGACGCTCTCACCGATGAAGGCCCTGCCCTGCGGAAGGCGCTCCTCCATCTCCTGCAGCGTTCTAAAGTGCTGGGCTTCAACAAGGTTCTTGAGCTTGATGATGACCTCTGCAGGGTCAAACGGTTTGACGATGTAGTCCTGGACACCGTTCTTCAGGGCAGTGACGGCATCGGAAATCTCACCGTGTGCGCTCATCATGATGATCGGCATCCTGAAGCCCTCATCACGAACCCACTTGACCAGCTCCTGGCCGTCCATGCCCGGCATCTTGAGATCCACAAGCATGCCGTCGAAGGTCTCTTCACGCAGTATGCGCTGGGCCGAGTAGGCGTTTTCCGCACCTACTCCGTCAATGCCTTCGACCTTCATGTATCTGACCATCAGGGACCTGATGTTGGTTTCATCGTCTACGATCAATATCCTCATCTAAAACCTCATTTCAAATCATTTGCAGGGCAGACTGACCTCTGCCACGGTTCCGCCGTTCTCCCGGTCGTAGATCTTAAGGGTACCGCCGCGGGCCTCCACGAACTGCTTGGAGATGGACAGACCTATCCCGCTTCCGTGAATCTTGGTGGTAAAGAACGGATCGAACAGCTTCTCCTTGGTCTCCTTCGGAAGACCGTCGCCACGGTCCATGACAAGAATTGTCACCGTCCTGTGCTTTGCACGGATGTCCACCTCAACCTCGGGATCGCGGCCCTCGCAGCTTTCGGTGGCATTCTTCATCAGGTTCTCGAACACAGACCTTGCCCTGTCCTCGTCGAAGTTCACGACGATCTCGGGGGTATCGGTCTGTACCTTTATGTTCTGTTTGAAAAGACGGGCGATGTCACGGATGAAGGACACGATTTCAATGTCCTTCGGTTCTCCCGCGGGGTTCTTGAGGAACTCGCTGACACGGTTGGTAAGGCTGGTCAGACGGGAGATTTCGTGGTCTATGACATCCAGGTCCTGGTGGAACTCCTCCGGCATGAGCTTGCGCATGAGTGCGCTCTGGATGGTCATTGCGCTCAGCGGATTCTTGATCTCGTGAGTCAGGGTTCTGGCTGCGGCACCGAGTTTTGCAAGGCTCTCGTTCTTCTGAAGCTGCATCCTGTATTTTCGGTTGTTGTTGTAAATGCTGAGAATCATGAGGAAAACCAGCAGCATTAGGCCCATTCCGACTATCGAAAGAATCCTTGCGCGTCTGAGGCTGTGGAAGTAATTGCTCCCGTCGAATTTGACATAGATGATATCGGGAAGGTCCGGATAAGGCGTCTGGTTTCCTCTGGGATCGCTTGGGGCGATGTTTCCCAGTTCAAGTACCACATTGAGCCTTGAGAGACGGAAATATTCGATCTCATTGGTGCTCTCGTCCATCATGTAGATGCCTAGAGTCGAATCCTGTCCGGTCCTTCTGCCCTGGGCCAGCTTGGACAATGGAAGCGTCAGTGGGACTTCACCGAGCCTCTGGTAGGCCGAGCCGCTTGAGGAGTAGATGCCGATTCCCTTTACTCCCTCGTCTTCCATGACCGAAAGGGCCTTGCTGGTGCTGTCGCTCAGGGCCATGTAGATCGAGTTGAAGGATTTCTCGGAATCGAATTTCATCTGAAGCAGGTACTTCTCCGAAATCCCGTTATAGATCATGAAGATGAAGGCCACGGACAGAACGAATGCAAGAATCAACCCGACATACACGAACGGGCGTTCCTTGCCTTCTATGAATTTCCATCTGAGTTTTATGTTCTTCTGCGCATCCTGAAGGACTTTCGGAGTTTTCATGCGTGAAATTATAACTTATAAACCGTTCTCATGTGAATGGATAAATTCCCTTGAACAAAAGGCATTCTTTCACTACTCTAGACTCGACATGCTTAAAAAGAAAATCGAAGACCAGGAGCTTCTCGAACACCTCGACAGGCTTCCTGAAGATGGCAGGCAGGTAGTATTGCTCGCTGATGGCCAGATCCGTCTCACAGGCTTGGGCGGAACCACAATGGTGAACCAGATGCGGAGCAATTTCAACCTCGGCTTGCTTGAAACCTACATTCTCGGACAGGCCTACATTGCAGCAGGTCTGATGGCTAGCTCCGTAAAAGGCAATGACCGCATCCAGCTCAACGTGGAGTGCGGAGGCCCAATCGGCGGAATCTATGTCGAATCATGGGCCTGCGGAGCCGTCAGAGGCTTCATCAAGAACAATCCCATCCCACTGGACAAACCTATTGAAAGCAAGGATTTCTCATTCCTCTACGGACCCGGATTCGTGAGTGTCACGAAGCTTCTCGAGGGAAGCCGCACCCCGTTCACGGGCCAGACGATGATGCAGTACGGAGACCTTGCCAAGGACCTTGCCCTCTACTACAACGAGAGCGAGCAGACTCCCACAATGTTCAGCCTTTCGGTTAATTTCGACAAGCAGGGCCGGGTCATCGGTGCAGGAGGACTGTTTCTGCAGGCAATGCCCGGTTGCAGCGATGAAGTTCTGGAGAAGCTTCAGGAAAAGAGCACACGCCTTCCCTCGATGGGAGCAGCCCTTGCCGAAGGAAAAACCGTCAGTCAGTACATTGAGGAGAACTTCGCCGAATTCGGGGTCCAGGAGCTTGCATCAGAGCATCTGGGCTTTTCCTGCCCCTGTTCCAGGGAACATTTCGAGACCTTCCTGGGAAGACTTCCGCAGGATGAGAAGGACGGAATCCTTTCCGATGACAAATTCCCGCTGGAACTGGAGTGCCTGAACTGCGGCACCAAGTACCGCTTCGACAAGAACGAGATAATGAACATCTTCAAGATGGATACAACCAAAGGAGAGAAGGCATGATATTTTTCGCTTCCGCATCCGCAAACCAGAACGACCTCGTGGAGAAAGAAGTCCGCGAAGCAGGAGGACAGGACATAGTCACCAGTTCCGGCGGTGTCGAGTTCTCCGCTGACCTCGAGACGGCATACCGTTTCTGCATGTGGACAAGAAGTGCAACAAGACTTCTGGTTCTGGTACACATGTATGACGGCCTTCAGTCCACAGACGATCTCTATGACCATTCAATGACCCTCCCCTGGGAGAACTGGATCAATCCCGAGCGCACATTCGCAATTACGGAGACCGTGAGCGACTGCAGATGGATCAGAAACAGCCATTTCGCATCTCTGAGGCTCAAGGATGCCATCGTGGAGAGAATCCGCACCAAGTACGACGGAGTCCGCCCCGATGTGGACAGGGACAACCCGGACATCGTGTTCCACCTTCATGTGAACAGGAACCTCGTACGCTGGTATGTGGACTTCGCCGGCAGGGACCTCTACCACAGAGGATACCGCAAAGCCCAGACACAGGCAGTTTTGGGAGAGTTCATGGCTGCCTCACTTCTTTACAGAAGCGACTGGTACAAGAAACTCAGAGCCCATCTGGAGAATCCCGAACTTGGGGCACCCACCCTTCTCGATCCCTTCTGCGGAAGCGGAACAATCTGTATCGAAGCTGCCCTCATGGCAACCAACACCGCACCCGGACTGCTGAAGACCGAGAGCTTCGCCTTCCTTAAACTGCCCATTCATAACGATGAGCTGTGGCAGAAGACGGTAGACCAGGCTGAAAGCATGCGCATAAAAAATGAGTGCAAGATCATCGGATGGGACATCGACAAGCGTGCCATCGAGATTTCCAAGGCCAATGCTGAGGCTGCCAACGTTGCAGATCTGATTGAGTTCGAAGTGCGCGATTTCACCAAGACTACGGAAGAGGATGTACCGGCGGAAACCGGATGCATCGTAACGGATCCGCCCTACGGAGTCAGACTTGACAGCGGATCGGCTGCAATCAGAAGACTCTACACGGCAATGGGCGAGATCATCTACAACTGCTTCTGCGGCTGGGACATCTGCATACTCTGCGGCAACAGCGAGCTTCTGAGCTTCATCGACATGAAGCCGAACCGCACCAATACGCTGATCAACGGCGGCATCGAGTGCCAGGCTGCCCACTACTATGTCTTCAGCAAACAGGAACGCCAGCAGATGACAGAGCGCGCACTTGCCAGAAAGGCCGAGCGTCTTGCTGCTCCGCTGACCCCTGGCGCACAGATGGCGGCAAACAGGCTCAAGAAGAACCTGGCCACCATCGGAAAGCAGATGGAGAAGGAAGGAGTCACCTGCTACAGGCTCTACGATGCCGACATGCCCGAGTACAGCGCCGCAATCGACGTCTATGAAGGCAAATGGATAAGCCTGCAGGAATATGCAGCCCCGTCGTCAATCGACCCAGAGGATGCTACCAGAAGACTGGAAGAGCTGGTGATAGCTACCGAGAGGACCACCGGTATCGATCTGGATGACATCCATGTCAAGCGCAGGGAAATCCAGAAGGGAGCCAACCAGTACACAAGAAGAGGCAGCTCCTCGCACTTCAATATCGTCAATGAGAACGGACACAAGTTCATCGTGAACTTCACGGACTATCTTGATACGGGAATATTCCTGGACCACAGGCCGGTGAGAAAGCTCATCGAGACCATGAGCAGGGACAAGAGGTTTCTGAACCTGTTCTGCTATACGGCAAGCGCAACGGTCTATGCCGCAGCAGGAGGAGCCCTCTCGACCGTCAGCGTCGATGCCAGTGCAACATACCTGGACTGGGCGACCAAGAACATGCAGATAAACGGCTTCAACACCCTGAACCACTTCTTCTACAGGGACGACTGCATATCCTTCCTGAAGGAGAACAGCGATGTGTTCGACCTGATCTTCTGCGATCCGCCCACGTTCTCCAACAGCAAGAGCAGAGCCGGAAGTTTCGACGTCCAGCGCGACCACGGCTATCTGATCCGCTCCTGCATGAGACATCTGTCAAGCGACGGAGTCCTGATCTTCTCGACCAACTACACACGCTTCAAGATGTTCGGTGAGCTGTACGATGAATTCATCGTCGAAGATATCACCGACAGCACAATCGGAGCGGACTTCGCGCGCAACAGCAAGATCCACCGCTGCTATATGATCCGCCACCGCACGGAACAAGCACTGGTGATCAATCCGCCGAAGAGAACGGTAAAGAAGATTGTAAAGAAAAACTGATTGTGAAGCTCAGAGCTTCTTGAGGTAATGACCCTCGACCCATACGCCTTCGTTGACAATGACGAAGGCGTTTTTGTCATACTTGCGTACTATCTGGCGAAGCTGATGGACCTCATACTTGGAAATGAGGATGTAGAGCATGTGCTCATCCTCGTGAGTATAGGCACCGATGGAGTGCAGTTCGGTAACTCCCCTGCCCATCTTGGTAAACACCTCGTACTCGATGTCATCGGGATTGGTCTTGGTGATTATCTTCACCTCGACGTTGATGTTCTGCGCATGGAACTTGTCTATTGCAAAAGCGTGCACGACTGCGAAGATCACCGAATAGACAACGATCTGGACATCGAAAAGGAACAGACAGACCGCATAGATCACAAGGTTCACGGCAAGGTTCACCTGCCCCACCCTGATGTTGCTGTGGGACTTGGAAATCAGCATTCCTATGATATCCATGCCGCCCGTGGAAGAGGACATGCGCAGCACCAGACCTATTCCGGCGCCGGAGATAAAGGCACCCACTATGGTCGATGCCAGACAGTCATCCACGATCACCGTGGTGGGAATCAGTGACATGGCAACCGTGAGGGATGTCACAGCTACCAGGGTCTTCAGGAAAAACAGCTTGTCAAGGCGTGGAAATGCATAGATGAGAATAGGCAGATTGAGGGCATAGAAGATGATTCCCGCAATATCCTTCGAACCGAATTCGATATGGATGTAATCGGACAATATCGTTCTTATGAGCTGAGCGATACCCACGAGGCCTCCGCTGTAGAGGTTGAACGGAACTATGAACAGGTTCACGCCTACAGCATAGAGTGCGCCGCCTATGACACACATCAGATAGCGTTCGAAATGTATCTTGTTCTCAAGGTCTCTAGCATTCATCCTGACCGCCTTTCATGCAAAGAGGCTGGGGAATACACCCAGCCTCTAGACATCATTGGTTCATTTCTCCATCACTTGGCTTCTTCAGCAGCCTTCTTTGCCTCTGCCTCTGCCTTTTCCTTCATCCTGTTGATACCGCGGACGATAAGGAAGAGCACAAATGCAGTGAGCACGAACTGGATGATGTTCTGGATCAGGTTGCCGTAGCGGATTGCCAGTTCCTCGGTTGTCTCTGTTGCAGCCTTGAGGATAACCTTGAGCTCGCCGAAATCGGTTCCGCCGACAAGGAGTCCGAGAATAGGATTCAGGATATCCTTGACGAATGAATTCACGATAGCGGTGAACAGACCGCCGATGATGATACCGACTGCCATGTCAACGACGTTTCCACGGGAGATGAACTCCTTGAACTCGCCGAAAAAGCCTTTCTTTTCTCCAGCCATATTAACCCTCCATGGGAAAAAAATCTCTATTGTCACTGTTTTATATCAAAACAGGAAAAAAAACAATTGTCAGTTGCCTCAGAAAGCCCTGCTCAGGAAGGCTCTCAGCTCCAGTCTGTTGGCCATCTTCGTTGTCGGAACAAGGTAATAATGGTCCGAAACGACGAAACCGATCGAGAAGTTCTTGTATCTGTGATATCTGAGTCCGATTTCGATGGCCATACCTGCCTTGACGGAATTGCCGTTGATGAACGTGAATCCCATATCAGGTCCGATGGCACCCCATACATCGCAGTTCCCGACAACCGTAGTTGCAAGGGCCTGGGCGTTCAGATATGCCTGAAGCTGCATCTGGCTCGGCTTGTAGAACAGATGCTTGGAGGTATAGATACCTACATTGCCCTTCACTCCGATATCGAAGATTCCGGCCTTGAAGAAGGTCCTGAAATATGAAGCGTTGAATCCTATTGTCTTCGGGGCTGCCGAATCCGGGATGCTGTCCATGTAGCCGATGCCCAGATCCAGATACACAAGAGGCTTGTACTCCTCGACCTCGACGGTAGGAACATCGATTTCATCCTCTATGACCGTTGCAGCGGCAACCTCTTCATCTGTTGCAGGCTGTTCGGCTGGAGTCTCAGGCTCGGAAGTCTCCTCCGGCTGTTCTTCGGGCTCTGCGGGTTCGGGCTCCTCGCTCTCGGTATAGATCTCGGAATCAGTAGCGCTGCTGGGGCTCCAGATTATCCCGTCGTAGGACTGCTGCAGATACAGGGTGTGCAGGACGGACACGTCCAATGTCAGGGACACCTCGTTGACGTTCCGGTCAACTACAATCCATCTTCCGTCCTCCTCTCCATCGACCTGATACCTGTAGAATTCGACATCCGGATCGTTTTCATACCATGTCCAGGTGACGATTCCGTCAAGTGCGAACAAGCCGACAACAGAGACAAACAGCAGGATTGCGATGAACAACAGTTTCTTCATCATTTCTCCCAAAGTTTTTCGGGATAGACACCCGCCTTGGTCTTGAGGGCCAGGTTCTGTTTGACAGTATCCCTGTCCTCCTTGTACGTCATTCCGAACCACTTCTCCGTGGTTGAGAAGACCTTCAGTGTTCCTATACCCTTCTGGACCATTTCACCAGCGCAGTTGGGAAGCAGGACCTCTGCCTTCGGGCTGGTGGCATTCTCTGCCATGAAGCGCTCGAAGTACTCCGTCATGTAATCGAAAGCCTTGGGCGTGAATCCGAAGAAGTTCATCGAGACCCACTCATCACCTGTAAGATACACATCGCCTTCCGGAAGATGAGATACTATCCTGTCTCCCTCGAACTCGATCTTGGTGTTTTCCCTCATTCCCTGGAGCAGACCGTCCTTAACCTGGCAGACACCGCGTGAGACACTGCCCATCGGGCTCATCGTGTTCTTGAGCAGATAGCCTACCATGGCATGTTCGGTGCTGTCGTTCGAGAGCTTGGAAAGATAATCGCCCAGAATTCCATATGCCTCACGGCCGTAGAAATCATCGGCATTGATGACGGTAAACGGCTCTTTGATGACGTCCTTGGCACAGAGAAGAGCATGGATCGTTCCCCATGGCTTGGTCCTTCCCTCCGACTGCTTGATCTGCTCGGCATTCAGAAGCGACTCATGTGTCTGGAACACATACTCTGCGTCCATGTTCCTTGCAATCCTGTCGAAGAGTCTCTCGCGGAAATCCTTCTCGATATCAGGCCTGATTATGAATACGACCTTGCCGTATCCGCTCTTATAAGCGTCATAGACACTGTAATCCAACAGTGCTTCACCGTGCATTCCAACCGGATCAATCTGCTTGACTCCACCGTATCTGGAGCCAAGACCTGCAGCAAGAACCAATAACGAAGGCTTCATTACAACAAATCTCCTGATTATTTACTAGTTGTGATTATACTTCAAATACAATGTTTGGCAAGGACTTAAGAAGCCGTTGACGGAAAGTGAGGAAAATCAGCAGAACGGAATATCGATTTCAACCACGAAATCCAGGTTGAAGCCGCACTTGACCTCTTGCTTCAGATAGCAGGCGATCTGATCTGCGCTGTAGTGCTTCTCCGGAGGAACCACGCAGTCGAATATAACCTTCGTAAGGTCCTTTCCATCCACCATCCTCACGTCGTGGAAGGTAATCTCCCCGTCGAGCTTCTTCAGTGCAGCTGCAATCTTGGCCTTGATATCATCAAGTTTCTCGTTGCCCACCTGAACCGGGTCCATATGGATGGTGATCGATATGCCGAGTTCATCCTTGAAATCCATCTCTATCTTGTCCACGATGTCATGGATCTCGACTATGCTCTGCGCTTCATCCACCTCGACATGCACTGTCACGAAATCGTTGTGAACCCCGTAGTTGTGAAGCACCAGATCATGGATACCCAATACACCGGGATAGGACAGGATCTTGTCTGAAATCATCTTCACCCGTTCATGTGTGGGTTTGATTCCAATCAGCGGAGCAACCTGCTCTTTGATGGTCCTAATGCTGCTGATTACAACAAAAACTGAAACAACCAATCCAACCAGGCCATCGATATTGATTCCACTGATTGCTATCACAATCATTGCGACCAGTATTCCGGCTGTAGTTATGATATCATTCCTGGAGTCTTCGGCACTTGCTTTCAGAGCAGGCGAATCTATGGCCTTGCCGCATCTGATATAAACGATCATCTGCACGACCTTGACCGCAATCGCCAGTGCAAGAGTGATGAAAGTAACTGCAGTGATCGACAGCTCCTGCGGGTCGATGATCTTTGCAATGGATTCCTTTGCGAACACTACTCCGGTGAGAAGCATCACTATACCGATGGTGAAGCCGAAAAGATATTCATACCTTGCATGTCCGTAAGGATGCTCGCGGTCAGGTTTCTTCTCGACAAGGGTGAATCCCAGAATCGTGAGAACGCTGGATGCGCAGTCGGAGATATTGTTCGCGGCATCAGCCACTATACCGATACTTCCGGTCAGCAGTCCGATGGCGATCTTCAGAATGCCGAGCAGAAGATTGGAAACAATACCGAACGTCCCTGCCCGTTTGGCATAGCGGGTTCGAATCTGAGGTTCGACATTGTATCCGGAGCTTTTTTCTGTCTGCATCTGCATCATAACTGGGATTATAGATTCAAATCCCCGAAATGGTAATACCAAATCCTCCATCACTTGCCCGAAACCGTTCAATCAGGTATATAATCATTGATTGCCTGCTTTGTTTACGTTCAGGCATCGGGTCCATAGCCCAATGGATAAGGCGCATCCCTCCGGAGGATGAAATGCGGGTTCGATTCCCGCTGGACCTATATGAAGTACGATTTCGACACAGTGACCGACAGACGAAACACAGGCTCCGTGAAATGGGACGTCAGGGAAAACGAGCTTCCCATGTGGGTCGCCGACATGGACTTCAAGACAGCCCCTGAAATCCTTGAGGCCATCCAAAGGCGTCTGGACAACGGAATCTTCGGCTACTCCACCCTTCCGGATGAATGGGCCCTTTCCTATGTCCACTGGTGGGACAAGCGCCACAGCTTCAAGACCGAGGCTTTCTGGTTCAGTTTCTGCACGGGCGTCATCCCGATCATTTCCTGCGCAATCCGCGAATTCACGGAACCGGGGGACAATGTCCTGATCCAGGCCCCTGTCTACAATGCCTTCTACAACATAATCAGAAACTGCGACCGCAATGTGGTCGAATCCCTGCTTACCTACCGCTCCGGGGAATACTCCATGGACTTCGAAGACCTCGAGGCAAAGCTCTCGGATCCAGAAACAAAGATGTTTGTACTATGCAATCCGCACAATCCCGTGGGCAGGATCTGGAGCAAAGAGGATCTTCAGAAAGTCGGAGAGCTCTGCAAAAAACATGGAGTCCTGGTGATCTCGGATGAGATTCACTGCGACATCACGGACCCGGACATCCTCTACACCCCGTTTGCTTCAGTATCCGAATGCTGCTTGCAGAACAGCATCACCGCCATGGCTCCCACCAAGTGCTTCAACATCGCGGGCATACAGAGTGCTGCCGCGATGACCCCGAACCCGGATCTTCGGGCCAGAATCGAAAAAGCTCTTTATCGGAATCTGGCCAATGAACCCAATTCCTTCGCAGTAGCGGCAACGGTAGCCGCCTTCGAACATGGAGACCGGTGGCTGGACGAGATGAGAAGCTATGTATATCAGAACAAGCAGACTGTCCTGGATTATGTGCGGAAGAACATCCCCGGTCTGTATGTCGTTCCTTCCAGGGCCACTTACCTTCTCTGGCTGGACTGCTCCGCATTCACATCGGATTCCCTGTCATTTGCAGCAGAAATCCGCCGCAAGACCGGACTATTCCTGTCCTATGGCACACAGTACGGTGAATCGGGAAAGCAGTTTCTGCGCTTCAACATCGCCTGCCCGCGCACACTGCTTCTGGACGGCCTTGATCGTCTCAGGCGCGCCCTCAGCTGACATTACCTCAGGAACTTCTCTATCAACCTATCGACATATCGTGTATCCAAAGGGTTCTCATTATCCTCAAAGGTCATGATCAGGTTTATTCCGGGTATATAACCTTTCTGGCAATACATGAACTGTTTCCAGAAGAATGTCTTTCTATATTTAGAATCATCCATCCTGCCGAAGTGCTCCCAGCGGTAAATGTTCCTGGTCCTCTTGTTCAGAACAGTAAAGTCAGTATATATCGGCCTTGCGCCTTCAATCGGCAACGGATACTCGTACCTGTAAGGAACTCCCGCATCAAACAGTCTGTCTGCGATTATCTGTTCGGATTTCGATCTGACCCTATCCCCTCTCTTTGTATAGTACTCGGGATCCCCCTCCTCAAACCTTCCTCCCTCATACTGCTTCGCCTGCCACATTCTGGCATATTCGTCATCAGGGAGCACATAAGGCTCAACCAGAACCCGCTTCCCTTCGTTCATCCCGGTGTAGACTTTCAGCAGAGCATCCTCGTCACTTTGTTCAAGGAATCTGCAAAGCAGTGTTTTCTCTCTTTCAGCTACTTTTATCGCTTTTTCGTAGTACTCTTTCTGTGCCAGTTTCCTGGCATATCCGATTTCATTCTTCTTTAGATATCTTCCCGTACTATCAGTCTTTCCTTCTCTGCAGAAGTATTGGTAATAGGCTCCATCTTTTTTTCGGAATTGTCCTGCCTTGAGAATCCCATACGGCAACCCCTGAATCTTCTTCTTGAACAACGAAATGGAAGAATCAAAGAAGGCCAGTCTCTTTTTTAACAAATCATACAGCATAATCTCACCTAAAACTCTTTTCTACAAACATGGACACTATTCATTGTTTTGTAGAAATAAATGCCCCTTTTTTCTACAAAAGCCCTTCTTATCGTATTTCTTGTAGAAGAAAATGCTATCCAACCATCCCGGAACCCAGTTTGTTCTACAAATATCCTTGGTAACTGGCTATTTTGTAGATTATCTTTCTACAATAATTTGGAATCCTTTCCTTTTTGTAGAATCCTCCAAAAATCATAAGAACTCACCGCTCTCCATCATCGACCGATAGTCCTCGGATGAGAAGATGATGTGGTCCAGGACCTCTATCCCCAGCAGCTGACCTGCCCTTTTAAGGCGCAGAGTGACTTCAAGGTCATCCGGCGATGGCTCCAGGTTCCCCGAGGGATGGTTGTGCGCCAGTACCACTGCCGTTGCCCTGGCCTTCAGCGGATCCGAAAAAACTTCGCGGGGGTGGCAAAGCGACCTATTGACCAGGCCGATGCTGACGACATTGACACCCATCAGTTCGTGAGCCCCGTTGAGCATGATGCAGAGAAAGTGTTCCTGAGGTCTGTCCCCGTAGTGCTTGATGAGTTCGAAGATGGATGCAGGATCGCGGCAGGACTTGGACCTGAAAAAGGAATACCTTCGTCCGAGTTCAAGACAGGCACAGATCCTGGAGGCATTGGCCGGACCTAGCCCCGGAATGTTCCGAAGGTCTTCAGGAAGAACCTGCCCGGAACCCCGACTGTCAATCAGATCCAGAATGTCCTGAGCTATATCCTGTACCGGTCGCATGTGACTGCCCGAACCTATGATGATGCACAGCAGCTCAAGGTCCGCTACGCCCTTAGGCCCAAGTGAAACGAGCCTCTCTCTCGGCCTCTGCTCCCTGGGCATCTCCCTGATAGATCGAAAATCGATTGTTTTCTTTTCGTACTGCATACTTCCTATAACAGAAAAACTGCAGTTTTCATTAGAAATACCGACACCGAAAAACGAAAAAAGTTAGTTTTTTTCTTCAGATCGGAAGGATTGAATTCATTATTCCTCTGGCTGTAAACTTAGACGAGGCAGGATCACGCTGAGATGAGAACTTATACCGGGAAAACCAAGATACTGATAACGGCACTGATGGTGTTCTGGGTTGTCTTTCAATTGTGGTTCTGTACGTTCGGCATAATTTCATCAGTCAACCTCAGGGCATTTCATTGCATGTTTCTCCTGCTGTTCGCTTTCCTTCTTTATCCCTCGAGCAAGAAGCAGGAAACTGAGCTTTCCCGCCCTAAAATCGTTGATATCATTCTCATAGCCATAGCTGTAGCTGCATTCGGATACATGATTGCCAGATACACGGAATTCGCACGTACCGGAGGAAGGATAGATACACTTCAGATGTTCATCGCAGTCGCAGGAATCCTGATGGTGTTCGAAGCAGGAAGAAGGACATCCAGAAGCCTTGCGATCCTTGCACTGGTTTTTCTTGCATACAACTTCTTCGGCAGATTCATCCCCGGCTATCTGGGGCATAACGGATTCACACTGAAGAGGATTCTCATCACCCAGTTCTGGGGAACCCAGGGAATACTGGGAACCGGAGCAGGAGTTTCAGCTACCTACATATTCCTGTTCGTTGTTTTCGGAGCGTTTCTCAAATACAGCGGATTCTCGAATTTCATCAACGACCTGTCCCTTTCCCTCGTCGGCAAGACACCCGGCGGTCCTGCAAAGGTCGCAGTAATTGCAAGCGCGCTACTCGGTATGGTCAATGGTTCCGCAGTAGCAAATGTTGCTACAACCGGAACGATAACAATACCCTTAATGAAGAGAACCGGCTATAAAAATGAGTTCTCTGCTGCAGTTGAGGCCACCGCTTCTACCGGAGGTCAGTTCTGTCCTCCCGTAATGGGAGCTGCAGGATTCATCATGGCCGAATTCCTGAACGCAAGCTACACGACAGTCATGATTGCCGCTCTTGCACCTGCATTCCTGTACTATCTGGGTCTGATCATGTCAGTCCATTTCGAGGCAAAAAGACTCGGTCTTACTGGTATTCCGGAAGAAGACATTCCATCTGCACGGGAGGTTCTGAAAAACGGTTGGCATCTGATGATTCCGCTAATCGTACTCATCACCGTGATGGTCTTGGGCAAAAGCCCGCTTTATGCCGCGACGTTGGCAATACCGGTCACAGTGGCTTCGTCGTGGCTGAGAAAAGATACCCGCATGACGTGGGACAAGATCATCGCAGCCTGCGTGGAAGGAGCAAAAGGCGCCGTTACCGTCGGTGTTTCCTGTCTGCTGATAGGAGTGATAATCGGAACTGTAACACTCACAAGCCTCGGCCTGAATCTGGGATATATGATCCTGAGCGGCTTCACGGGAAGCAACATCTATTTCGTTGGACTTCTGGTGATGATCATTTCCGTGATACTCGGAATGGGTGTTCCCGGAGTCGCTGCATATGTGATTGTCCAGGCGGTCGCAGTTCCGGTACTGCTCAAGGCAGGTGCGCTTCCCCTTGCAGCCCATATGTTCTGCCTGATCTATGCCTGCCTTTCGAACATCACTCCCCCGGTTGCCATAAGCTGCTACGTCGCTGCAGGGATTGCAAAAGCAGATCAGACAAAAACCGGCCTTATCGCAGTCAGGCTTGCACTTGCAGGATTCATCATTCCGCTTTTCTTCCTTGCAAATCCAGTACTGCTTCCTCTTGCAGGCAATCACGCTGCGGCTACGATTCTTGCCGTTGCTTCCGCGGCAATCGGAACAGTGATGCTGTCCGGAGGCCTTGAAGGCTGGCTTCTGGCAAAACAGCGCTGCATCGAAAGAATTCTCTGCGTCGCAGCCGGCCTGCTGCTTCTCTATCCCGGAACGATAACGGACATAATCGGATTATGCGCATCCGTTGTCCTTATTGTCGTGCAGGTAAGTAGAAATAAAAGAGAGAATGCGATAATGTGAATCTGCTATGAAAAAGATTCTGTTGATTGCTTCAATTCTCATATCGGCGACATTCTGCATATTTGCCGGCGGTTCGAAAGAAACCAGAAGCTCCAAGGAAAGCGCTGCATCCGACGGACACCCCAAGGTAATCATCCGCTTTCCCACTGCAGGAGCTTCCGGAGCCCTGTACTCAGTCGGCGCTGCAATTACGAATATGTGGAACACCCAAATCCCGTTCGTAAAGGCATCAAGCCAGGCATCGGCGGGGGGAATCGACAATCTGAACCAGATAGCAGACGGCGAAAGCCAGGTTTCCATAGCAATCAGCTCCAACTGCTGGCAAAGCTTCAACGGAACAGACAGTTTCGAAGGAAGAGCAAATCCGAATCTCAGGGTCATAGCAGGCCTATACCTCAATCCGAATCAGGTAGTCGTAACCTCAAGAAGCGGAATCAGGACTCTTGCCGATGTCAAGGGAAAGCACTTCGCCGTTGCGGCATCGGGTTCCAGCGCCGAGGGAGAATGCCGCAATCATTTCACGGCTGCAGGACTGAAATATCCTGATGATTTACGTGCCGAGTACATCTCATTTTCTGACTCGGCGGAGCTGTTGGGAAACGGCCAGATCGACGGTGCATGGATCATGAGCGGAATCCCCGCCTCCGCAGTTAGCCAGACACTGTCTTCCGGATGCAGACTGCTGGATATCGATGAAGAAACGATCTCAAAACTCAAATCCGAATATCCCTGGTATGTCACTTATACCATTCCTGCAGGATCCTATCCGAACCAGAACGAAGATGTCCGCACTACCGCAATCAAAATGGTGATGTTCTGCTCCGCAGAGCTTGATGAAGAGACGGTATACATGCTGACAAAGACGCTTTGGGAGAATATCGGAGAACTCGGCCAGTCCCAGGGAAACCTCAGGGGCCTGACTGCAGAGGAAGCTGTCCGTGACATCGCAGGGCTTCCGCTTCATGACGGGGCAAAGCGTTATTACAGCGAAATCGGAGTCCTGTAATCACATACTCCAAACCGAACCTACCTCTTCTTTTTTTCGGATTATTTGGTTCACAAATCCGGTTTTAAACCTTAGAATTAAACGTAGAACTAAACAAAAGGCGGAACTCAATGGAAAACCTCAATCTCACGATGTTCAAACAGTATGACATCAGAACCAGATATAACGCACTCAGCGACAGTCTCAAGGAAAGGCTCTACAACGCAATCGCAGTCTATGTCAGAGACAGCATCGGGGCAAAATCGGTAGTCATCGGCCGTGATGCGCGCCTCTATGTGCCCGAACTTGCAGAGGGCATCGCAAGACTGCTGCGCAAGGCAGGTCTTGACGTCTATATCAATCCACTTCCGATCTCCACATGTCAGTTCTACTACAGCTGCATGAAGCACCGTGAGAGCGCAGGCATAATGGTCACAGCCAGCCACAACCCCGGCGAGTATGTCGGACTCAAGCTGATCGCACCCGAAGTTGCCCCGATAGCTCTGGGATGCGGACCTGAGGGCGGAATCGCAAAGATCAAGGAGCTGTTCATTGCCGATGCCAAGGTCGAGGGTGACAGACAGGGAAAGATGTATGTCATCAACTATCTGGAAGACTACATCAACTACTGCATGAAGCTTTCCGGCGTCACGGAAGGCAGTCTCAAGGGAACAAGGATCATGCTCGAGTTCCTCAACGGTTCTGCCGGAAGCGAGATGGCCCTGGCCTTCCAGAGAGCCGGTGCCGATGTGGAACTGCGCGATGTCGCTCCCGACGGATTTTTCTGGAGAGGAGACCCCAACCCGATCATCGAATCATCGATTGCTCCGACAAGAGCCGCGATGAGAGAAGGAAAGTTCGATTTCGGATTCTGCTTCGATGGTGACGGAGACAGAGTTGACCTGATGGCCCCCAACGGAGAGCAGATTGTACCGGGTCTGAACATGTCCATCATCGTCAAGAAGATGATCGATATCTTCCACGGCACAAAGATGGAAGTCTATGCCGATGTCAAGGCAATCCCCCTCTCACTGTGTGAGATTGCAAAGAGCGGCGTCAAGGTCCACATCATCAGAAACGGACACTCCTTCATCAAGGAGAAGCTTCGCGAGAACTGCGCAAACGGCTATTTCGCTGCAGAAGAGGAAAGCGCCCACTACTACATGAACTACCCGTATGATCCGGATGATCTTTCGAAGGGCTATGCCGCCATAGAATCCACCCTGTTCATCGCTCTTCTGAGCGCAAGATGCTACAAGGAAGACCCGGCAGCCTATGAGCGTGCCTATAAGCTTCAGACCTCGCTCTTCCGCGAGCGCGAGTGGCCGCTTCACTGCGAGGCAGCACCCGAGAAGATGCCGCATCTGATGGATGAAGTCGAGAACAAGATGCGCAGCCTTGGTGCCACAATCATCAAGGACATGGACGACGGAAGCGACCTCGATGCATGCCTGATGAGATTCAACCTGCCGCAGACCTTCAGCGCAGACTATTCGCTTGAAGGAAAGAAGTGGGTGCAGGTCGCACAGAGAATCAGCCGCAGCGAGGAAGCCATGTGCCGCTGGGAAGTCGTTTCCAACGATCCTGATCTGTGTGCAGAGTACAACGGCTATGTAAAAGAAATAACCGACCGCTATGTCGCGGCCGGCTATGCCAAGTATTGAAACAAAAAGCAGGGGCGATTGCCCCTGCATTACACCATAGCATTACACTATAAATTTCAGTAAGAGCGGATGCAGCGGACCCTAAAAGAGTTTATATAATCAATTCCTGCAGTCTGCTCTTTACTGTTCTTTTTCCTCATTATCCACGACTTCAGCCTCACCTACGATCACCTCCTCTTCCTTAACCTTACCGTTGCTCTTGAAGAGGACGATGATCGGAATTGCAATCATGATTACACCGATGACGATGAATCCGATGGAAAGGATCTGGACAACCTTCACCAGGGTTTCCATCGGCTTGAAGAAAAGAAGCAGAGCAATCAGGGCCTCGATCACAGCCTCGACGATGAAGCTTTTCCTCTTATCCTCTACGCCGAACTTTCCGGCCACAGCAGAGTTCTGAAGAGCAACTATTGCAGAGAAAACAAGGCTGATTGCAAAGATATAGACCATCACGGTGAGGGCAGTATCGGTTGCGAACAAAGCTACCAGTACAGCTGCGATACCGAGAGTCAGGGATTCGAAACCCTTGATGAGGGTAAGGTTCTTGGTCAGGTCGGTGAACTTCCACTTCTTGACGCCCATGAGGGTGTAGAAGCCGTCAAGGGCGGCTCCGATACCTGCGGCAATCATGACGATCTTCAGAAAAGACTCGGTATGATTGATGATCAGAATGCCCAGCGCAAGAACAACAGCACCGATGCAGACTGTAACAAGAAGACCTTTTTTCCCGCTGATAGTCTTGGTCATGTCATTCCCCCTTCACGATTGAGTATGTCTCGACATTGAAGATAAGAAGCGAATTGGGATCCATCGATCCGGTTGCTCTGTCTCCGTAGCCCAGATCCGGATGAATGTAGAAGATGTAATGGCTGCCCATCGGCATGAGCATCACGCCTTCACGGAAGCCCTCGATGACACCAGAAAGCGGGAATGTGGAGTGCTCACCGCGGGCATAGGAGCTGTCGATTACCGTTCCGTCCAGGAGCTTGAGCTCATAGTCCAGTTCGACACTGTCCGTAGAAGCTGCAAATTCTCCTGTACCCTGGCGGACAATCTCATACTGAAGACCGCTTCCCGTGGTATAAATGCCCTCTTTTGTCGCATTTTCCTTGAGGAAAGCCTCTGCTCTGGCAAGGTTTGCATCCGCAACGGCGGCCATCCTGACATCGTAATCGGTCAGATAATCATTGAGCATCTGGTTAAGCTCCTCGATGGAGTAACGAAGGCTGCCGGTCATGTAGTCATAGATGCCCATTGAACCGAAATAGGGTTGAAGTTCGGGATAGACCTGAGCCTGATACATGGAGAAGTAATATGATGCGTAATCGGGTCCGTAGTAATCTGCGACATAAACTCCGAATGCATAACTGAACCTCTCTGCAAGCGTGGACGGAAGAACAAGCTCAATGTCCTCCTCCGTCTCCTCGGCAGATGACGATTCCTCTGAAGAAGCAGTTTCCTGAGGCTCCTCAGATTTCGGCTCCTCGGCCTTCTGCTCTTCTGCAGGCTGTTCCTCTGCCGGTTTGACCTCAGCAGCTTTTTCCTCTGCAGGCTGCTGTGCAGCAGTCTGGGCAGGAGCATCCCCGTCATTCTTGGAACCCTTGGATGAGCATCCTACGAAGAATGCAAGGGCTACAACCAACAAAAGCAATAGAACTGAAATCTTCCTGAGCATATCAAACTCCCGAAATGTGATATCAAATTATCCTTTTTTCTTCCTGCGCCTTTCAATCAGGCACACGAAATAAACACAAAGCAATCCGATCAGCGCTCCGACAAGAGCACCGAGACCATCGGCAATCAGGTCCGCAGCCTCGAAGAACCTTCCGAACCTTGGCTGGCAGAGCTCAATGGTATAGCCGCAGAGAAAAGACAGAAAGAAGGCTCCGAGAACCGGCATGAAATTCGACAGGAATATCCTGTGCCGCACGGAATTATGGAAATCGACGAAGAAAAGGAAGCCGAGGGCCATGTAGGCAAGGAAATGGGCACCCTTGTCCTTGCCGACAATGTACTGAGGCACGTTCACATCCTTTGCAAGTGAAAGATAGACAATCACCGCAAGACAAATGAGACTAAGAACAAAGCCTATGATCCTTACTGCCTTTGACACAGATCCCCCTGGCTGTAGCCGTGCTTTTCCATGAATTCATCCAGGTTTCTGAGAAATCTGTTCTTGTCCGGAAAGAGCCTCGGACTGGCCAACCTATGGTTTGGAGTTTCGCATATTAGACGCTCAATTACAATATCGGAATGTATTCTACGTAGAATATAGGCCACATTCTCGATATGTCTGCTCATGCACGGAACCGTAACTTCCCCCTCCAGAAACCGCTCATACAGAACGGTCCCGGCAGCCACATTCAGGTTGTGGATCTTGATGGCATCCGGATGCACCCTGTTGATCACATCGATGGTCCTGTCCAGCTCCGGATATCCTTCCCCCGGAAAGCCTGTCAGCACATGCACACAAAGGCCGATACCCCTTAGCCTGACCAGATTCGCCGCCTTTTCGAAGCACGCAACATCGTGACCGCGGTTCATCGCCCTCAGAATCTCATCGCTTCCGCTCTGAAGGCCCAGCTCCACGCAAACCTCCCTGCAGGATGACTTGTAGGATGCAAGCAGATCCATCTTTCTCCGGTCTATACAATCGGGTCTGGTGGAAACGATGAAGCTCTCCCACGGATAAAGGGAGGTTGCATAATCATAGAGCTCCTTGAGTTTCTCGTATGGAGCAAAAGTGTTCGAAAAGGACTGCAGATAAAGTGCGAAGTGGCTTGCCTCGTACCTTCTTGCCAGAAATTCGAGTCCCCTGTCCACCTGCTTTTTGATATCCTGAAAATCAAAAGTGAATGAATAATCTTTGCAGTCGCTAGCTAAATAGGCTATTGAATCAATTGCTTCCTCAAAACCGCTGTCATGTCTGAAACGGCTCTCGGAAGAGCGCAGGTAGGCAGCCCTTGCACCCTGGCTGTCGCAATAGACGCAACCTGCACCCATAGGACTTTTCAGCCTGTTGGGACACGTGAAGCCCGCATCCACACCCACCCGGAAGATCCTGTATCCGTAGCGGCTTTTCATATAGGAAGCGTAGCTGTTGTAGTTCATTCGAATGCAGCTTTCAGAATCCACTGGTTGCCGTTGACGAAGGCCTTGAAATCAAGTTCCTTCTTGGCCGGAAGCTGAAGGGCATTGATCCAGAGTATGCCGTCGCTGCAGGCTATGCCTATGCCTCTGTCCTTTCTCATCGATACTACCGTTCCGGGAGCTGCGCCTTCGCATGGATCCGGAGAGGCAAGATATCCGAAGCCTCCCCATACCCCGGTGATTGCAATATCCGATCCGTTGACGTGCGCCCAGGCTTTCGGCCAGCTGTAGCAGGCACGTACCAGAGCATGGTTCTCGAGAACTGTCTTCGAGAAATCCAGACGGCCCATCTCTCGGCTCATCATCGTGCAGTAGCTTGCAACTCCGGCCTGCTCCTTCGGTTCAAGAGAGCCGGAGAAAACCTTCTCCAGCAGAGACGGAACAAACAATGCGGCCTCTTCTGCAACACGTACGGTCAGGCTTTCGGTTGTCTCGGTTCCTTCGAGAGGGAATTCGGCACAGCCCCAGATTTCACCCTCATCCATTCCGAGTCCAAGATTCTGGAGGCTTATGGTTGCCTTATGAAGGCCATTTAGGATTGAAAACTGAATCGGAGCGGGTCCGCGGAACATCGGAAGTGCCGAAGGATGGACGTTGAACCGTCCGTTGGGAAACAGATCAAGGAACTTCGGACCGAAGATCCTGCCATAGGCAAAGGTCACAAGGGTATCGGCACCCAGTTCACGTACAGCCTTGCGGGATTCCGTTCTCAGGCTTTCGAACTGGAGAACGGGTAGCCCCAGTTCCAGGGCGGCAGCCTTGACGGGGCTGGGAACAAGCTTGCTTGAACGCCCTACACTCTTGTCGCATGCAGTGAGAACTCCGACTATTTCAAAGCGCTCATGCAGTGCACGCAAAAGAGGCACGGCTATTTCCGGTGTTCCTGCAAAAAGAATCCTGTTTCCCACAGCAGATTCTCCTATTATCTTCCCCGTCTGCGGTTCTTCTTCTCATAGGCCCGCACGACCTTCTTGCGCTCTTCCTCACTCAGATGGTCTATGAAAAGCTTGCCGTCAAGATGGTCATACTCATGCTGGATAACCCTTGCGAGAAGGCCTGAGGCCTTGAGTGTGAATTCAGCTCCGCTTGCATCCTGGGCCTTTACTATCACCTTGGAGGGACGGACTACATCATGGTATACGCCGGGAAGGCTCAGACAGCCCTCTTCGTACGGGTTCTTCTCAACGGACATACCGGTGATTTCCGGATTGATGAACTCGCGTCTGGTCCCGTCCGGAAGCGAGACGATGAAGAACCGCTTGTCCACCCCTACCTGAGGAGCAGCAAGGCCTACTCCGTCCGCATTGTCCAGAGTCTCGAACATGGCTTCGAGAAGAATATTGAGCGCATCATCGAAATCAGTGACGGGAGTACACTTCTCGCGAAGCACTTCATCACCTAAAGTAACTATATCAAGCATACTTAAAATATAATCAAAGCAGGTCCACAGGGTCAACGTCTATGTCCATCGACACATTGTGCGGCAGCTTTACGGACGATACCACCGAATTCAGGCCGGACAGCATATCCGAGGCCTTCTTTGACCTGAGTATGATCTGGATCCTGTAGTTTTCGCGTATCTTCTCGATCGGGCACTCGTTGGGACCGTAGATCTGGGTATTCCTGCAGACTCTTCGCAGGCTCTGCGCGAGATTGTCCGCACACTCCCTGGCCGCCGATGCCTTGGGGGAGCGGAACACTATGTTCACCATGCGTGAGAACGGGGGGAACGAGGTATCCTTGCGAATGGCCAGTTCCTGGTCGAAGAAGGCCTCAACATCGCTTCTGGTGGCGAAATCGATTGCCGGATTGTCCTTCATTCTGGTCTGTATGATTACTTCACCGTTGCTGTCCGCCCTGCCCGAACGACCGGAAACCTGCACCAGGAGGTCGAATGTCCTCTCCTCCGCCCTGAAATCGGGAATCAGCAGCCCGCTGTCGGCCATGACTATGCCAACAAGACGCACATTGGGGAAGTTGAGTCCCTTTGCGACCATCTGCGTGCCGAGGAGGATGTTTATCTTTCCGGCCCTGAAGTCATCCAGGGTCTTCTGGATGACGGTCCTGTCGCTGGAAACCGTATCGGTATCAAGGCGCTCGACCCGGTAAAGCGGGAACAGACGCCTAAGTTCCTGCTCCACCTGCTCTGTCCCGAACCCCGAGTACATGACATCCATCGATCCGCACTCGGGACAGACAGTAACCGGCTTTTGGCTGTAGCCGCAGTAGTGGCACTGCAGGATGTTGCGCCTCTTGTGGTAGGTCATCGCCACATCGCAATGGGGGCATTTGAGCTCGTAGCCGCAGCTTCTGCAGTGGAAATAATAGCTGAAGCCCCTGCGGTTCAGGAACAGTATCACCTGCTTCCCGTCGGCAAGGGTACGCATCATACGCTCCTGCAGAAGGGAGCTGAAGAGCCCCTCTTCCTTCACCATGTCCGCTATCTCGATCTTGGGCATGGAGCCTCCGCCCACACGGTTCCTGAGATCGATCCTGACCATCTTGGACGGATCTTTCATCAGGTGCCAGGCCTCCAGGCTAGGAGTGGCGCTTCCCATCAGGAGTTTGCCCTTGCAGTCGGTAATGCGCTTCTGGGCCACCTGTCTTGCATGATAGCGCGGGGCATTGCCGCTCTTGTAGGAGTTCTCATGCTCCTCGTCTATGATGATCATCTTCAGGTTGGCAAACGGAGCGAAGACAGCACTTCTGGCACCGATCACAAGGCTGACCTCGGATCTCTTTATCTTCCTCCACTGGGCGATTCTCTGCGAATCCGTCAGCCCCGAATGGAGAATCGCGACATTGTTCCTGAATCTCTTGAGGACCTGCAGGGCAAGCTGATGCGTCAGCGTTATCTCCGGCACGAGGTATATCACCTGACCGCCCTGCTCTATGACCTTCTCGGCACAACGGAGGAAAACCTCGGTCTTTCCGGATCCCGTCACACCGAACAGATAGTACATGCGCTCGTCCGTCTCCATGACGGTCCGCACTGCATTCTCCTGTTCCTCAGAGAGAACTACATCCGGCCTTTCGATAGCCTCTTCTGCATCAAGTCCGCCAAAACTTGTGTCCTTTCTGCCTCCGGGGATCATCGTATCCAGAATTTCGCCACGGCTTGAAAAGTAGAATCTTTCCATCCAGAGGGCAAGGTCGTAGTCCTTTTTGTCAAAGAGAGGCTCTTTGTCCACGACCCTCTGGATGCCCTTGATCTCGAACTCCACGTCGGGCTTGTCTTCGGAAACGGAAATGACATACCCCTGCATCCTGCGGTTCTTGAAGGGGACGATGACACGCACCCCGGGCTTTACATCCATGGACTCCGGATCGAACGAGTAAGTGAATTCGTCTTTGAGCGGAACAGGTACTGCGACCTGGGCGTATTTAACCATTTGATCCACCGGCAGGCTCGAGGCCGAGATACTTCGCCAGCTTCTTGAGATCCTCCCAGACCGGGCGTTTCAGCGTCAGGTCGCGCAGCACTGCGGCGGGGTGATAGGTGCACATCATCGGGATTCCGTCGAAGAAGAAGAAACGGCCGCGGAGCGCACCCATGGAACTGTCGGATTGTCCTGTCATCAATGTAGAGGCAGGACGCCCCAGACAAAGGATGGACTGCGGGCGGATGAGCTGTATCTGCTGTTTCAGATATGCAAAACAGGCGCTTTTCTCGTCAGGGAAGGGATCCCTGTTCTGCGGCGGCCTGCACTTGACAGTGTTGGTAATGTAGACGTTCTTATCCCGCGAAAGGGAGATTGCTGCAAGCCATCTGTCCAGATACTGGCCTGCCTTGCCCACGAACGGAAGACCCTGGAGGTCCTCGTTTTCTCCCGGTCCCTCGCCTATGACCATCACTACCGGACGGTCGGTGCATCCGGTTCCGAATACCACATTTGTCCTGGTTTTGCTGAGCTGACATCTGGTGCATCCCATTGCATCGCTGCACAGTGCCTTGAAGGACATGTGGAGCCTTTCGTCTTCAGGTTCCTTATCGGTCTTGGGCTCCGGGACAGGTTCCTCATCGGGCAGTATCTTCTCTGCCACGGAAGAAAAATCCCTCGGTGTATTCTTTGCCGGACCGAAATCCTGTTTGAGGACGGATAGAAAATCATCAAAAAGCGCATCGGTCCTGCCAAGGGCCGAAGAGAGGGCCTCCCGTTTTTCCTTCAGATCGTCAGTTCTTTCCATACTCTTCCTCAAACCACTGGTATTCGTCAGGGTCATAGCTCACGCGCCAGAGGTACAGTCCGTCGGAAGGAGCCGTCTTTCCTGCAAGCATGCGGTCCCTGGCCTCAAGAGCCGAGGCAAATTCGGATGCAGAAGCTCCCCTCTTTGCGAATTCAAGCATGGAACCGACCAGTGAGCGGACCATGTGATACAGGAAAGCGTTTCCGCAGATGCGGTAGCACAGGACCTTCTCCCCATAGATGGAACTGACCCAGCTGAATTCCGATTCATAGATGTCGCGGACCTTGCTCGGACAGATATCCCTGGCGGATGCGAAGGTCGTGAAATCATGGGTTCCCACAAGAAGAGAGGCATAGCTTCCCAGCAGATCGAAATCAGGGAACTCCCTGAGCATAGTCACAAGACCTTCGGTGAAACTGTCGTGTCCTTCCCCGACCTTGCAGAAATATCGGTATTCACGGGCCATTGCGCTGTAGCGGGCATGGAAGGAAGGCTCCACATCCCAGCTTCTGCGGATGCGCACCGTTGTTGGCAAGAAAGCATTGAGGCCCTGGCAGAAGGCACGCACCGGAATGTCGCAGGTATCGAACTCGACATGAGCCACCTGACCGAATGCGTGGACTCCGCTGTCGGTGCGGCCGCTTCCCACGACATCAATATTGCGCTCTCCCAGAAGGCGTTCGGAGGCTGCCGCTATGGTGTCCTGAACCGAGAGTGCGTTGTTCTGGCTCTGCCACCCGTTGAAGGCGCGGCCGTCATAGCTTACCTCCAAGGCCACACGCCGCCTCCCCTCGGAAGCAGAGAACTCGCTGGGTCTTCTCCAGTCGCTGCGAGCCATCAGGCCTCCTCTGTCTCCGAATCGGATTCAAGAATCACCATCGCTATGGCAAGAGGCTCCTCGTGGGTAATCGTCAGATGGATCACGCAGTGCGGGGCATTGTCCAGGGTCTTTCCGGAGAGCTGCACATACGGTCTTCCGTCCTCTTCCTTCAACGTCGAGATCTCATTGGGAACCACATCTGCGTTGAATCCGGTCCCGCGGGCCTTGGCGTAGGCTTCCTTGACGGCGAAGCGGGAGGCCAGGAACTGGGCGCGGATATCCTCATGGGCATTCTCCAGTGCCGCATATTCTTCGAGCTCCGAGGCGCTGAACATCTTTTCAAGGACCCTGCCCTGAAGTTTCTTCATTCTCTGGATGGAAACTGCATCAATCCCGGTTCCGAGAATCACTTGCCGGCTCCTGCCTTTTCCGAGAAATAGACTCTCACCTGTGAAGGCCTGGTGTAGATCGATATGGCTGAGGTGTCGACATAAGAGGCAAGGTCATCCATGTTTATCTGGACGGTTGCATAGGTGACTCCCACGCGGTCGACCATCGAGAAGTCCACCTTGAGCGAGATGTTGGACACATCCACCAGATATATCTGGTCCTCGGTACCCTGGATGACAAGATCGATGCTCTTCGGGACATTGCTTGTAGCGACATAGTCCTTAGGCATTACCACTTCGACCGGAAGAGATACAACCCTTGAACTCTGTATGGAGAACACGAGGATGAAATAGACCAGCGTGGCAAGAAGGAAGCTTATGATCTTGACCTGCCAGTTGTAGAACAGCTTCTGGAAGAACTTACTGCGCATCGTTTCTGCCCTCCTCGGCACTTACCTGGACATCGAGATAGTTGAACAGCGAGAGCAGCATGCTCTTGATCTCGTCATGTGAAAGGTCATAGTAGAGGTTGCCGTTGCAGGCAAGCGAAATGGCTCCGGTCTCCTCGGAGACAACGATGATGGCGGCATCGGATTCCTCAGCCATACCAAGTGCGGCACGGTGTCTGGTTCCGAAGCTTGCGCGGATGTCTGTCTGGCCCGAGAGCGGGAGATAACATCCTGCGGCTATGATCTTGGATCCCTGGATTATCATGGCGCCGTCATGAAGCGGTGTATCATGGTCGAAGACCGTGACTATCAGGGCACTGGAGATATCTGCATTCATCTTGGTTCCGCTGTCGATGATGTTCTTGAGAGCCAGCTTGCGCGGGAAAACGATCAGAGCTCCGCGCTTGGACTGGACAAGCCGCTGGCAGGCATTCAGGATGGTCTCGATCTGATCCGATGAAGTCTGGACTCCACCGATCCTGAAGAGCCTGTTGCGCCTGAAGCCCGGGGTGAAGGTCCTCTTGAGATCAGCCTGATACAGAACACATAGGAACACGATAAAGGGAACGACACCGATTTTCAGGAGCTTTTCCAAAATCGACAGACCGGCAAGTCTGCAGATGAGATAGATTGCAATATAGATCAGGATCGACCTGATCATCTGGGTCGCCCTGTTCTGAGCGAGGGCGATGTAGATGTTGTAGAAGGAGACTGTCAGCAGCAAGATCTGAACGACCGCACGTACCCAGTCTATGGTGGTAACAGGCATTCTCACCTCCAAAGCGGAACTGTTATGTGAATTATATATTATTCCGATTTACAGAGGAAGCGCAATGGCATTTTCAAAGCCTTGGCTTCTTGCCATATCCTGACCGCACACCACGGTGCAGCTGCTCTCGCCCTCGAGTTTTCCGATCAGACTCCTTCCGACTTCAGCCAGGTCCTCGGCTTTCATTTCCAGCAGAAGCTTGCGACGCCTCAGATAGAGGTTGGTACTGACTCCGAAAAGCACTCTCCTGAAAGCCTCCGAGCTCTTGGACTGTGGCGTACGGGGCCTGAGCTCCTTGCCGATAATCGTCACCACTGCATACTCGATTTCAGAGGGCTCCATGCTCTGCCCGAGAGCCTTCACGAAGGTCTTCAGGGTCAGCTCGACAGACGGATCGCGGTAGGAAGAAAACACGAAGAGGTTCTCCATCGTATCCACATGACTCTCCACGCCATAGGCCCCGTTCACACCTCGTACCGTCTCCCAGAGATAGCCCGAGGACAAGACCGATGCCAGCAATGTCGCGGCCACCAGAGACCAGTCTCCGTCTCCCGAAAGCCTTACTGCCAATGCATTGAAGGCCGGACCTGAAGGCAGGGCATAGCATTTGGGTCTGTCCATGCCCGAAAGCACCACGGCTTTATGTTTTACGTAATAGTCAGAACTCCTTACAAACTTCCCTGCTCTGAATTTATCTGTAAATGCTGAAACGAGTTGATTTACACTGTCATCCTTTACGTCACTCGTTACATGGACTGTCATAGCCCTTTGTACAAAGACCTTCTCCCAGAGCTTTGTAAGCGAGACTGACAAATCCCCATAGGTGGTTTTTCCGCTCTCGAGAGCCTTCTTGAGGTCCACAAGATAGAACCAAAGAGCGGTTCCCATGTTCAGTTCGCTCTCCATTGCGGTAGCGGAGAAATCGCTTGATGCATTCATAACGGCATAGGAGCTTGCGCTGTAGGAATAACCGCTTTCGAACTCGGTCAGCATATCCGAAAGAGAAGCCTTTAGCCTGGTCTCGTCACATAGATCCGGCTCGGTCAGAAGCTCCCCTATCAGATCCAGCGCAGGGGCGGTATCCGGAAGCAGCATCTTAGTCTTCAGCATGACGCAGCTGACCGGCTTGCCGTGCACGTCTCTTCCTGCAAACGGATACATGAAGAAGCTGCCAGTCAGGGTCTTCATCATGGTGCTGATCTTCGTGAAATCATGCTTTTCGGTACCGCTCATCTGGATGGCTCTGACAAGAAGAGGAAGGAGCCTCTTTTCATCGAGCTTCAGAGCCCTGGCATCGAATGCAGCCGCAATATAGACAATGCCTCGGGTAAAGGTCCTGTAATCATAGAGACGTGCCCCTGAAGGAAGAACGATTCTCTTCTGCGGATACCTTGCTATGGTCTTCGGAAGGTCCCTGATAGTGATTCTCTCTATAGTGGCAAGTGCCTCAGGAGAATCCGGGGTGTTGACGAACCTGAGGAAAGCCTTCTTTTCCTTTGCACCTGCTTTTTCGCCGGTTCGGGCCTTTTCCTGGAGTTCCGCCTGAAGTCTTTCTTCATATGAGCTGTCCGACTCAACAGTCAGCAGGCAGCGCCGGTCGTTTTCCAGGAGATTCCTTTTCATCCAGTTCTCGAAGTACCGCCCTTCGGCCACACGTTCTTTGAGAATCCTAAGCCTATCCACGTTCATGGCAGCCGTTTCAGGCTCCGATCCGCGCATCCAGCTTCTGGCAACACGCAGGCAGGTAGCCATTCCGAACGGGAGTCCATCCCCGGGAATCTCCTTTACGGAAAATTCCATTCGCTTGATGGCAGCCTCCACCACATCTTCCGGAAGTCCTTCCTCAACATATTTACGGATCTGATCCAGCAGGAATGATTCGATCAAGTCTTCGCTGCCCTTCTTTGCATGGCTGAAACCTGCAGTGAAAGTCAGAGCAGGTCCATCGACATCGGTTCCGCTTATCGGATTGAGGTCCTCTCCCAGATCAGACTCCATGATCGCCTTGTAAAGCGGCGCCCCCGGGTTGCCCAGAAGGATGCTCACGAGAATGGATGCGGTAAGCACTTCCATGGTATCCGAACCTTCCGTCGTAAGCCATGTCAGAACCACACTTCTGGCGTCTGCACCGGCACATTTTTCCACTATACGGGTAGGTTTGCTATTCTTTTGCAGATAATTTTCCGATTTCGGAATGATTTTTTCACCCTTGGGACAATCCTTCAGATATCTTTCTTCAAGCTTCTCAAGATACTCCGAAGCATCCAGATCACCGAACAGGAACAGACGGCAGTTGGAGGGGCTGTACCATTTTCTGTAGCGCTCGAGATACTGCTCATAGGACAGCTCGGGAATGTGGAGCGGCTCCCCTCCGGAATTGAATTCATACGGGGTTCCCCTGTAGAGCTCACGCACCAGATTGGCCTGAACTATCGAATCCTCGGTACTCATTCCTCCGCACATCTCGTTGAAGACAACTCCGTCGAACTTGCCGTCCAGATTCCTTATGCCCTCCTGCATGAAGGACTCCCTGCGCAAAAGCGGGGCAAAGACGGCATCGGCATAGATATCGAAAAGGATGTCGAAGTCCTTCTTGAGCGGGGAAGCGAACGGATACATCGTCTTGTCACAGAAGGTCATGGCATTGAGAAAGGTATTCGGACTGGAAAGCAGCACCTGTGAGAACGGATCCTTTACAGGATAGCGTTCGGAACCGCAGAGAACGGTGTGTTCGATGATGTGAGCACAGCCGGTGTTGTCCTCGGACGGAGTGTTGAACATGAATGAGCAGCATCCCTCTCCGTCCTTGGTCCAGATGTGGAAAACTTCCATGCCGGTGCGGTCATGGACATAGTAGCGCGAAAAGCCGTTATACTCCTCCATGGGAGTTTCCCTGACAAGTTCAAACATATACTGCCTTTATCAATGTGTATGCAATGTCCGCAAGTTTCTTGAATGCATCGGCGACAGCCTGGTCCGCATTCTCCGAGAAGGCGTTTGACCGGATCACATCGCTCTGATAGAGCAATGTCTCGGTTCCCGCATCGAAGAAGGAGGCAAGACCTTCCGCACTGGCGCAATAGACTCCGCTTGCGGATTCTATCTGACCGGTGAGACCCATTCTTATGACCAGAAGACAGTCCTCGGTTCTGTCGCTGTGGTTGAATTCATAAAGCACATCCATTTCATCGTCCAATTCCGGATAGAACGATTCGGCATCCGCGCCATCGTCTGAAAGCTTGGCTGTGATGTAGTCCGAAACGGAATTCACTCCGGTGACATTGCCGAGCTCGTCATGCTCGATTACTGCCACGGCGATGCTGCCGAGAGAATGGACCTTGTCGTAGGAGAACACAAGCTTCTTGCTCTCAAGCAGTTTCTTTAGACCGGAGAGAGCCTCTGAACCCGCCAGGGCCTCAAGCTTCTCCAGCTCCTTGTCCAGATTCAGGCTGAATGTCACTGCCCCGGATCGCACCAGACTCCGGTTGATGGGATTGAAAGCAAGATGCCCCTCTGAATCAGTGACATAGACGAAGTGATCCTGGTATGAAACATCCCTCGTATCCACTGCGGTGTATGTCGCCAGAACCTCTGCGGAGCTGACTGCAGAAGAAACGAATGTCCCCTTCCGCTGGAGTGCAATGGTACATGTACCCAAATCAGGACGTACGGAAACAAAGGACAAGGAGAGAGAGTCAAGCAAATCTATTACCACTTCCAGTAACTCATCGAATGAGTACTCCTTATCTATGTAGTCCAGATCGTATCCGAGCGCCATTGCCTTCAGGTAGTTTGCGGCAGCCTTGGTCTCCTGACCGGCCTTTACATACTCGTCTCCCTGAAGAACCAGCCCTTCGACTTCATCCACTATCCGGGCTCTCTTCTTGTTCTCTTCACTTGTGACCCTTCCCAGAAGCTCCCTGTTGATTGCCGCCTGGACATAAAAGCTGTAGCTTCCGTCCTGACCTATCAGCAGGAAGGTATCGGTAACTGCAAGACTGTACTCCGAGAGCGTTCCGAGCACGCTCAGCTCCCTGTACTCTTCCTGTCCCAGATCGTATCCGACAAGGTCGGAAATCTGGGAAATGACATCGGAGTATGCCAGCAGTTCTGCCTGCCTCTGGGAAGAAGCGGTGCCTTCTCCAACGATTCCGGTGTTGCCCTTTCCGACTCCGATGTCATGATCGTAGTACCATGAAGGAAGACCGGTCATGTTCGACTTGACGATGGCGCTGAACGTACTGCAGGAACACAGAGTCAGAATGAGGAAGAATGCAATGCAAGGAAGCAGAATGCGCCTGATCATCAGAAGTCAACTCCAAGACCGAGATATGGAGACAGTGTCCGGGTCCTGTCCGGAATCCACAGCCAGGAGGCTCCGAGTTCCCAGAAGAAGGATCCGATATTGTGTCTGTAGGAAAAACCAAAACTGCAGGCAAACGTTACCGAAGATGAAACGGAAACTCCCGCGGCACCCCAACCGGACAGCTTTCCGTTCACTATCATAGTGTTCTGCGTATCCCACAGCCTGGCTATCGGAATGTTCACCTTTGCTCCGGCAAGCACTAGGGCGCCGACTCCCGCATCTGCACCGTAGCTGGCACCGGCCATCACCAGAGGTGACAGCGGATAAATCGGAGTTGTCATACTCCACCATGCCAAAGAATGGCTTAATGCACCGATAACACCAAAAGAATTCATTGCACCACGAGGAGACAGAATATCGTTACGTTGATAAGGACTTCTGGAAATCAGCTTGTCGAAGACTGCGACACGGCCGTCATCCTTCTGATAGAACCTCTTGATGACAAGCACGTTCGAACTGCTGTCGGTAAAAAGCTGTCCGACCTTGTAGTCGGATTCAACATCGAGGGATGAGATGTTGTTGCCGTAAACGTAGGTAATCGATGCACAGAAAGCGCCGGCTACCGAAACAAAGAGAAGAAGAACCGAAACAACAAGCTTCTTCAGTTTGCCCACTGCTTTATGATCTCCACTATAAGTGCGGTGCTGTCGTTCATTGCATCCAGAGCAGCCCATTCGGTCAGGCTGTGATAGTTATGTCCTCCGGTATAGAGGTTCGGGCATGGAATTCCCGCCATCTCCGCAATCCTTGATCCGTCCGTACCGCCGCGGATTATCTGCTTCTTCAGAGGCTGTCCGAGAACTTCTCCGGCCCTGAAGATAGCATCCACCGCCTTCGGGCTCTTCTTCGCAGCCTCACCCATGTTAAGGTAGCTGATCTTCTCGACAACGCTGACCTTGCCGCCGATGTACAGGGCCTCGATTGCCGTACCGAGCTTCTTCAGGACGTCTATGCGCCTGAGTAGGTTGTCATAATCGAAATCGCGCAGATACAGGGTCACATCGAAATCGGTGGCGTTTCCGCCTGCAGTCTGTGCACAGTAGTAACCGTAACGGCCGTCCGTAGCCTCAGGGCTCTCTGCCTGAGGAAGGGCGTTGATAAACGATGCGGCCATCGTAAGGGCGTTGACCATCCTGCCTCTTGCTGCTCCCAGGTGATATGCGACACCTGTGAAATGGACCTTCACCGTTGCTGCATTGAAG
>CAKJZO010000082.1 GCA_918298275.1 Spirochaetota bacterium
CCCCGATGATTTCACGACCCTGGTCAGGGCCTTCGACGACGTGGCGGATTCCGTTGAGCTCAACTTCTCCTGCCCGCATGCAAAGGCCGGCTTCGGAGCATCGATCGGAGTGGACATCAACATCGCCACCGACTATGTGAAGAAAATCTGCGAGGGTTTTCCGGAGAGAAAAAGCCTTCTTTTCATCAAGCTCACACCCAATGTGGACAACATAGGTGAGATTGCAAAGGCCGTAATCGAGGCCGGTGCCGACGGAATCAGCGCCATCAACACGGTCGGCCCCATCGTCCACATCGACCCCGTCACCAACACCCCGATTCTCCAGAACGCCCTCGGCGGCAAAGGCGGCAAGTCCGGAGCCTGGGTCTTCGACAGGGCTTTCGAGTGCATCAGCGAAATAAGAAAGGCAGTCGGTGACGACATCCCCATCATCGGAATGGGGGGAGTTTCCGACGGAAGCCAGTGCGCAAAGCTCATCCAGGCCGGAGCCGACGCAGTCGGAATCGGATCGGCACTGGCCCATGTGGGTCAGAAGAACTGGAGCGAATACTTCAGATCGGTCCGCCTCGAGGCCCAGAAGATCCTGGACAACAGGGATACCGAATTCAGATCCAGGTCCATGCTCTCAGTCGGCAGGACCATGGAATATAAGGCTTTCAAGGTCACTGACAGAAAGCTTCACTGCGAAGACACGCTGCTTCTGACACTGGACGGAAAGATGGCCGATTTCAAGGCCGGCGAGTTCGTTTTCCTTTGGATTCCCGGAGTCGGCGAAAAACCCTTCAGCGTAGCAATCCCCGATCCGCTTACATTCATCATCAAGAAACGCGGGGCCTTCACCCAGGCGGTATTCGACACCCTCAAGGTCGGCGACACCATCATGCTCCGCGGCCCTTATGGAGCCGAGGCCGATACCCCCAAGACCTGCAAGGCCATCATCCTTGCCGGCGGTACCGGAGAAGCCGTGGCCTTCCCGCTTGCACAAAAGCTCAAGGATCAGGGAACTTCGATGAGCTTCCTTGTCGGTACCAGTGTCGAAGGAAACAATGGCATTTTGACCGAAGAACTCTCACAATTCGGTAAGTATCTCTGCATTTCAGACCACGGAAAGCCCGGAAGAATACTTGACTATCTTGAGGATGAAATACGAGAACAGACCAAGGATACTTCCATTGAGGACATAGCCTTCTATCTCATCGGACCTGAGGTCTTCATGAAGATCGCTTCAGCAAAGCTTCTGGCAGCAGGAGCAGATACGGAGAAGGTCCTGCTCTCCATGGAGCGCAACTCCATGTGCGGCATTGGCCTGTGCGGCGAATGCTCCTGCGGCGGTCATCTTGCCTGCCAGTGGGGAACCTTCATGACCTTGGATTTCCTTCAGAAGGAGAACGTACTGTGACCGATGCCCATGTCCACTTCAGAGACTGGAACCAGAGCAGCAAGGAGACGATCCTCCACGGCATGCTAGTCGGAGCCAAGGCAGGCTTCGACATCTTCTTCGACATGCCCAACTGCAATCCTCCTCTGACCGACAGGGCAACCATCGAAAGGAGATTGGAGAAAGGTCTGGAAGCCGAGCGGATTCTGAAGGATAAGGGTTTTCCGGTACACTATCACATCTACTGCGGAACAACTGCAGACAGAAACCAGATTACAGAGGTCGTCAAGGCCTACAACGATCTGTTTCCCCGGGTCTGCGGTCTGAAGATGTTTGCATCCCAGTCAACCGGCAACATGGGCATTGTTGAGGAAGACAACCAGAGAACCGTCTATCGGACTCTGGCAGCAGAAAGCTACACAGGCATCATCGCAGTCCACTGCGAGAAAGAGAGCCTCTTCAGTCTGCAGGAAACAGCTCACAGCAGGAAGCGCCCGGCAGAGAGCGAAGAACAGTCTGTCAGAGACCAGATCCGATTCGCCGAAGAGGAGAACTTCAAGGGCATTCTGCACATAGCCCACATCAGCACCGAAGGAGCCCTGAACGCAGTAAGGGAAGCCCGAAGAAGAAACATCATCAGAATCACCTGCGGCGCCACCCCGCATCATATCCTTCTGAATGACACGAAGGAAACTGAAATCGTCAAGATGAACCCTCCCCTCAGGAATGAGGAGAACAGGCTTGCTGTCTGGAACGCCCTCTTCGACGGGACCATCGACTGGATCGAAAGCGACCATGCCCCACACACCCTTGAGGACAAGAAGAAAGGTGCAAGCGGTCTGCCCGGATTCGAGGGCATGCTTCTGACAATCAGAAAGCTCAGACAAGCCGGAATGGCCGAAGCGAGACTAGAAGAACTGCTTTGCACAAATGCGCTGAAAGCCTTCGGAATCAATGAGAAAGCAAAACCTGTTCCCGAGATAACAGATCAGATGATAGAAGAGGCAGAGAAAGCCTACCCCTTCTCCGCCTGGTCATGAAACTCAGATAATAACAGACTCAGTTCCTAAATTCATTATTTACAGACTAATAAATAACAGTAGAATAAACCCTTTTTGCAACAATATTTGACACGATAGTTTTGTCTTGATTTTAAGTAGTATGTTAAGTATAATAATCAATGGGTACTGCCAATAGCGGTGGACGGTTGACTCCCTCGATTTCGTTTATCGGATATCGAGGGGCGTTGCCTCTCGATGAGATTGAATTGTTTCAGAAGGAGGTGATGTTTCGTGAGTGATTATGAAATTCTGATGATTGTCCTTACGGTCATCATCCTAGTGGTTTCGTCATTCAGGAAAAAATAATCCGTCCTTGACTTTCGCACAGTCCGGACGGATTTCGCCATTACTGTGAGGGAGCCGACCGTTCATCGGCAGTACCTCTTTCTGTGATTATAGTATCAACCTATTTTCAGTAGCTGTCAAGTTTTCAGCTGTCAGATGCGCTGCATGCTCTTGAAGATGTCTTCACGCTGGAGCTTTACCTGAACCCCGACTTTCTTGCCCAGTTCCTCGAGATCCTTGGAGAGTGTAAGGAACTCCTTGGAAGCTGCAGAGACATCCACAACCATCATCATGTTGAAGAATCCGCCGACGATGGTCTGTGAGATGTCTTCGATGTTGACGTTGTTCTCATAGAGATATGTTGTGACTCTGGCAATGATGCCGGTTTGGTCCCTTCCTACGACAGTGATGATTGATTTGCTCTTTTCCATAGCTGGGATTCTACATACAGAAACGTTTTAATGCAACAGTTTGAGGAACGCTTCTTTATCCAAAGGCTCCCGCTCAGGGTTGTCGGAATACTCTCCGGTAAGGTTGGCCTCAAGGCTCCACATGCACATGTCGATGTCCTCCTGCCTGCTTCCTATGTGGCAGTTGCCAAGATCGATGAAACCTGTAATTCCCTTGTTGTCGGCAAAGACATTGGGAAGGCAGAAGTCACCGTGACATAGCACCCTATCATCCTTACTTTTCACTTCTTCTTCATCTTTGAACGGGCAGTCGGAGATATCCACTTCCCAAAGCATCTTAAGGGCTGCGGCGGCTGTCTTGGTCAGTCGGTTGCGGTTGTTCAGGATCACCGGGTCGCAGAGCATCCTGCCCTTGAGCTTCTCCATAAGGATATAGGTCCTGCCGTCCTTATGCTCACAGGCAAGGACCTCGGGAACCGGAAGCCTGCCCTGCAGCCACTTAAGGGCATTCTCCTCACGCTCGGTCTCAGGGCAGTCTTCTTGGATCTTGAGAATCATGTCATCGAAAGCCAGGATCCTGGCTTCGGAGCAGCCGATGTTCTCGGACTGCGGCAGTTTATCAAACAGGTCAGGGCGGTTTCTGATTGTTTCAATGATAGCCTGAATTGTTCTGAATCTTTTGATTTCTTTAGCATTACCCGATAGCAGAACCTCCGGAACCTTCTTCCCGTCGAATTCTTCCGGGTGGGTGTACTGCGGGTATTCAAGGATTCCGTTCTCAAAGGATTCATCTACTGCGGACCCCTCCCTGAGGGTTTCGGGCAAGAGTCTGACCACGCTGTCGCAGAGGGCCATGGCGGCGATCTCCCCGCCGGTGAGGATGTAGTCTCCGACTGATATCATTTCATCTACGTAGTCCTCGATGCGGGCATCGGTACCCTCGAAGTGTCCGCACACAAGAACCAGATGATCCATGTT
>CAKJZO010000083.1 GCA_918298275.1 Spirochaetota bacterium
GTCAGTTGTCTGCTTGAATCTTCCTGCATTAGAAAACTCCTCGGCCTGCTATGATACACAAAAAAGAGTGTTTTGAATACTTTGCAGTAGCTTTTATTCGTGCTAAAATTTGAGCAGTATTAATACTAAGAACCCAATTGGGAAAAACAGGAGAATTCAAATGAAGAAAGTTCTTATTGTTCTGGCACTCGTTGTAATGGTTCTTGTTCCTGTTACAGCAAAGGCAGCAGCAACAATCGGCGGTGAAATCGGATATCCTATGGGAGTCACCTTCGGTTTCAAGGGTGAGAAGGGCACGAACCTGTATGTAACAGCCGGTGCAGGCCTCGGAAATCCGCTCTATCTCGATGTCGTAGGTGGAATGGAATTCAAGCTTACAGAATTCAAGATTGAGTCAGAGACATTCAACGTCAACGCAGGTGCACAGGCCGGTGTAGATATCTGGCTCGGTGATTACAGCGCTATGGCAGTTGCAGTCAGAGGAACAATCGGTGTTTCATACGATTGGAAGAAAATTGATTGGACAACTTATGCAAGACTCGGACTCGGTGCCAGATTCAAGGTCTCCGGCGGTGACGAGGCTAAGATCAATCCGTTCAGCTGGTCATTCGTCCTCGGAATGGTTTACCATCTGTAAGATCGGTTCAGCACTGCTGAAGCTGCAGACACCTCGGAAACGGGGTGTCTTTTTTTGTAAAATCAAGTTGAATATAACAAGTGGTATCACTATAATCATTCCTATATTTAAGGAGCAGACTTATGGTGAAGTCTTTGGATTCAAGAGGAAAGGAACTGCTTTTCTCGCTGTCCGGTTTCGGACCGAACTTCCTGATGGTGCTCATGGGTGCCTATTACACCGACGCCATCAATCCCGCCGCTCTCGGAAGCGGCAACACCTTCCAGGCGATAATGAGCGGAACATGCTTCATTCTACCTGCCATCTTCCCGATTCTCTATGCAATCGGAAAGGTGTTCGACGGAATCATCGATATCCCGTTCGCACACATTACAGACACTCTTTCGACCAAATGGGGAAGAAGAAGACCGCCGATTGCCATCTGCCTTGTTCCCATGATCATATCCTATGCCCTCTGCTGGATTCCGATCGGAGGTCCTGAAGGGCAGCTTCTGAACACCATCTGGGTCTTCATATGGTCCCTCGTGTTCTTCGCAACCTACACTATGTGTCTCATTTCCTTCTACGGATCGCTGTCCACTACCTGTAACAGCGAATCCCAGAGATTGAGGGTATCGGGCTACAAGTCCTTCTTCGACACCATCAGCTACTGTCTTGTCTATGCTCTGGTTCCCCTTCTTCTCGATGCCATGAAGATGCACATCGACAAGTTCGCCCTCATGGGTCTGCCTCTGATGCTCACCATGATCATTCCCCTTTTCCTCATCAAGGAAGGAGAAAAGTACGGTTATCCCGAGAATGAGGGCATGAAAGAGGAGAAGATTTCCATCTGGCAGAGCCTGAAGCTGACATTCTCAAACAAGCTCTTCATGAGCTGGACATTCGTCAACTGCTGCACCTATTTCGGCCTTCAGATGTTCCTCGTCGGCATGAACGCAATGATTGTCGGAGGAATGGGCATGAACGGACTGCAGATGGCAATCCTCAACACATGTGCATTCGCACCGGTTCCCATCATGCTTTTCCTGTTCAACAAGCTCAAGGCAAAGAAGGGAGTGCGCTTCACATACCAGACCTGTCTTCTGGCCTTTGCCGTTGCAATCCTTTCGTTCTTCTTCGGATCGCTTTATGTCATCGGACCCGACCACAAGGGACTTCAGATGCTCATCGGATGTATCGGTGGCGTTTCGGGAAGCTGGGCAATCGGATCTTTCTTCATGATGCCCTACCTTGTCCCTTCACAGATTTCCAGTGTTGAGGAGAAACTCACGGGACGCAATCACAGCGCCATGTACTTCGCCGCCAATGCAGTAACCACATCGATAGTCGGTGCAATCTCGGGCTCGCTGGTCTATGAGAACATCAAGATGCTCTTCATCAGCAAGGGTGCATCCGGAGTCGTCTATGCAACCAATACGGCAGAAGCTGCATCCAAGTTCGGACTGGACGCTTCCAACGTATTCAACCTCGGAACACTTCTGGTTCCGTTCATCGTATGCGTCGTGTGTATCCTCGGTGTCATCCTGGCCTTCAGGATGCCCAAGGATTTCTCCCCCGAGCTGGTGGCAAAAGAACTCAAGAAGATGGATCCGAGCCTTGACATCTCCAACATTCCCGTCGATGTGGACGAGAACGGAAAGGGAGAGTTCCTGCCGGTCATGGTCGGACTGTCAATCCTCTCAGGTTTCATCTTCGGCTTCATCTGGACCGCATATCTGTTCAAGTCAGTCAGGGAGCAGACCAAGTCCTTCAAGGCAAAGCTGGCATGGCTTCTGGGCTGCATCATTCCGTTCGGCGGCATTATCTCAAGCCTCAAGGCCTTCGATGCCATGAAGGCAGAAGCAGACAAGAAGGGACTCAAGATGGCTGGAAACAAAGCCGTTCTGGCAATCTCCTGCATAATTCTTCCGATTCTGCCGGTGAACATGATTGCACTTTGCATTCTCCAGAAGAATGCGAACAAGCTTCTGGAGGCCTGATTATCCATGAGCATCGGTGCATGGCTGTTCCAGCTTTTTGTCCGCATCACCGGATACCCGGTCTACCGTCTCTGGGTCAATCCCAGATTCAGGTATGAGGACAGAAAGGTTCAGGGACGGCTGATCAAGGGCAAGGCGATAATAGTCTCGAACCACACTACGGTCTGGGACTTCGGGTTCTGGCTCTATGCCCTGCCCTTCCGTGCACACAGATGCATCATGGCGGATGTGCTGAAACACATCAACTTTTTCCTGACACTGTTTCTGAAGCTCAACCAGGGAATCTTCGTCAGCCGCAAGGCACAGGACCTGGGATTCATCAAGCAGTGTCAGCATATTCTGGACAGAGGTGGGGTTGTCCAGGTTTTTCCCGAATCCCGCATAGCGGAAGCAGACGAGGAAAAACCCCTGCCCTTCAAACCCAGCTTCGTCCACATTGCACTTGAAAGCAATGCCCCGATAATCCCGCTCTATTCCAGCGGTGATTATTTCAAGAAAGGTCGTGTCAGGGCCGCAATCGGGAAACCGATTTACGTGAAAGACCTGTACGACGAGAGCAAGAGCCATAAGGAAAACCTCTTGGAGATTGCAGAGTTTGTGAGAAGGAAGGTAATTGAACTTGGAGAAAGCTTCGAAGCCTGAGAAAAGGCCGGTAAGAAACTATTTCCTCTACTACTTCGTAAAGGTGACGGGAATCTTTCCCGCCCCTTTCCTTGCTCCGCGTGTGATCTTCATGGACAAAAGCATGAAGCGCATCCCCAAGGGAAAACTCCTGATCATGTCCAACCACACTTCCTTCCTGGATGTGGCTGCAATTCTCTGCGCCTTCTGGTACAGGCAGGTGCACTTTTTGGCTGCAAGCGAGCTTTTCGAGACCAAGCTCGGGAACTTCTTCTTCCGCAACATGCACTGCATCAAGGTGGACAGGCAGAATCTCAACATGTCAGTCATCAGGCAGGCGGGAGAAGTCCTGAAGCGCGAGAAGCCCGTGGCGGTATTCCCGGAAGGGCACATCAATGAGAACACAGACCGACTTGCCGACTTCAAGAGCGGGATTTCCATCATGGCAATCATGAACAGCTGCCCTATTCTTCCGATATACATAAGAAAGCCCGAAGGCAAGAGACGCAAGGTGCTTATCGTGGGAGAACCGATTGATCTGGAGTATCGCGGAAAGTTCCCGTCAGTCAATGAACTGGAGGAAATCTCCGCGAACCTTCGCGAAAAAGAGATAGAACTCGAGAATTACTACAAGGAGTTATACAATGACCGTGTATGAAGGAAACGTTGAGAAATTCAGAGCATATTGCGACAAACAGACGTTCGATCAGATTGTAGACTACGGCACCGTGCAGCAGTTGCTTCAGCACAGCACGGATGCATACGCCCAGCGGACAGCAGTATCGGATGAGGCAGAAACAACCTTCTCCGAACTCGGTGCAGATGCAGCCGTACTGCGTGGAGCCCTCAGGGATGCAGGAGTCAGCAAAGGCGACCTCGTAGGAATACTCCTTCCCAACAGCTATGATGCGGTCAAGGCGTTCTTCGCAACCGTAACGGCAGGTGCCGTGGCGGTTCTCTTTCCCGTCCAGCTTCCTCCGCAGGCCATCATGGGCTGCACGATGAAGTACAACCTGAAGGCCATCATATCTTCCGAAGAATTGGCACCCAAGACGGAGCTTGCAAAGAGCACAAAGCCTTCTCTGGCTATCGTCAATCCCGGCCAGAACGCACAGCCCTGCGGCATGACCGATGCAGAACCTTCTGATCCGTGCGCAATGCTCTTTACAAGCGGAACAACCGGCCAGAGCAAGGGGGTTCTGCTGTCTCATAGGGCAATCACCACAGGCGCAAAGAACGGCTGTTACGGATACCCGGATGTCTTCTTCCAGCGCTATGTGCTGGTTCTTCCGCTGACGCACATCTTCGGCCTGATCAGAAACCTGATGACAAGCATCTACACCGGAAGCGCAATCCGCATCTGCCGGAATCCGAAGGACATGTTCAAGGACATCGCAATCTTCAGACCCAGCATCCTGGTTCTGGTACCGGCTTTGGTGGAGATGGCCCTGAATCTTTCAAGGCAGCTCGGACGCAACATGTTCGGTCAGGATGTAAAGACCATCATCTGCGGAGCTGCAATGGTTCCGCCCTATCTTGTCAGAGAGTATGACAAGTTCGGCATCAAGCTCCTTCCCGGCTACGGCCTCACTGAAAGCGCAAACCTTGTCAGCGGCAATCCGGAGTCGGATCTGCACCCCGAATCGGTCGGATACATCTACCCCGGCATGCAGGCAAAGGTAGTGGACGGGGAACTCTGGATCAAGGGACCCAACGTGATGGACTGCTACCTCAACGACCCCAAGGAAACCGAAGCTTCCTTCTCGGACGGCTGGTTCAGAACAGGAGACCTCGTCAGGTTCGATGAAGACCAGAGACTCTACATCACAGGTCGCCTGAAAGAACTAATCGTGCTTGCGACCGGTGAGAACATCTCCCCGCAGGAAATAGAGAACACCTTCGACATGATAGACGATATCCAGGACTGCCTTGTCACCCACAGGACGGAGAACGGAATGGATATTCTGACTCTTGAGGTTCTTCCCAGAATGGCAAACCTCAAGGCAAAGGGCGTCCAGAACATTGAAGAGCATCTTAAAGCCGAGATCAATGAAGTCAATTCACAGCTTCCGTCCCATTGCCGCATCAACAGGATCGTAATCAGGGACAAGGACTTTGCAAGAAGCCCAAGCATGAAGGTATTGAGGAATCAGCCGGAATGAACAGACAGGATATTTTGGAAAAACTGAAGGATATATTCAGGACCGCCCTCCCCGACAAGGCGGATGTAATGGATATCATCGATGAATCTTCCGACCTGCGGACACAGGTCGGGCTGAACTCCATAGGCATGATCTGCATGGTGATAATGATCGAGGAGACCTTCTCGATCCAGTTCGGCGATGTAGGATTCAATGATTTCGTAACGGTACGGGATGTAGTCGACTACATCGGAAGCAGAATCAAGGAGTCATGATGAAAAAAGCGATAACCATAATCTGCATTCTGCTCTGCGCAGCGGCAGCCTTTGCCGGAACAATGTCGTTCCAGCTGGGATTCTCCATTCTGGGAGCCAATGCCGGTGCAACAGTTTCCCTGACAGACAGCGTCAAGATGGGAGGAGCAATCTCGGTGGCAAGACTTGCAAACCAGGCTGAAGACAACTTCGGCTGGATCTATGCACAGGGGCTGCTTTCAGTTGACCTGATTCCGAACGTAGGCAATGACCTGGACCTCAGATTCGGCCTGAGCTACCTGAACATAAACGGAAACGACGGTTTTGAAGACGAAGAAGGAAACAAAACCGAACCCACCTACATGAAGTTCGCAGGACTGACATTCGGCATCCAGTACACACACTGGTTCGGATACCGCAGA
Source organism: Spirochaetota bacterium (assembly GCA_918298275.1). GTDB lineage: Bacteria > Spirochaetota > Spirochaetia > Sphaerochaetales > Sphaerochaetaceae > UBA9732. Next base: position 6,055 of record CAKJZO010000083.1, read on the forward strand.
TCCCACGGAGTATTTGTCGGAATCGACATCCCGGTCGGCGGCTATGTAAGCTACTATTCATACGGAGAAGTCCAAGAACACGGCCCGTTCATCGGTCCGCTGACATCCATGGCTACACTGGGTGTGCTGCTGACTTCAATGAGAACAGGCTACTGTTTCCAGTTCTAAAGCCCGATGAAAGGCAGAAGCGTAGCGAAAATCTTTCTGGTGACATTGATCGTCACCTATCCTCTTTTTATTTTCCTTACCCTCGTTGTATTCAAGCTGCCTATCAGCATCGTCTCCATCGGGATGATGATCATAGCCATAGCCTACTTCGGATTCTTCCACACCAAGGGCAAACGGAACTGGAGCGCAATTCTCCTGGGACTTGTGGCAATAGTAGTTCTGATTACACAGAGCGAGACGGTGCTGAAGTTCTATCCGGTCTGCCTTACGCTGGTTTTCCTGTTTGCCTTCGGTGTCCCGCTTCTGAGAGGCAAGCCCATAATCACCACCTTTGCCATGATGATGGACAGCGCAATCGAAACACACCCCGGAAGAGGCATGCTGGAGCGTTGCTGCAAGGCCCTGAACATAATGTGGTGCATCCATTTCATAATCAGCCTTGCAATCAACCTGTTCATCGTTTTCGGCAGCACGCTTCAGATATGGACCATCTACAACGCCCTGATTTCATACATCGTGCAGGGCATTCTAATCGCAATCCAGTTCCCGATAGTCTCACTCTCCAACAGAAAGGCCGACAGAGTCATCCTTGTCAGGGATGTCGGACCGGAGGCAAGGCCTTCTGACTATATAGTCGGCTACTATGGCGAGACATATACCTACCTCAGTCCCGAAAACCGCACCTGGTCGGATCTTTTCAATCAGGCCGATACCTCCGAGACCGGAGCTTCGGAGCAGGATCTCTGGCAGTTCACGGTATCGCTTGTATCAAAGCTTAAAGCCGGTCAGCAGACAGAGATGGACATGGACAAACCCTTCCAGCAGGAGGTCCTGCGCCTTTGGGAGAACGAGGAACATGGTGAAAATGATTTCCGCATGTTGCCATGCCCGCCTAAACGGAAGATAATCGACCTTATAAGGAAACTATGCGCAAAGTAATCATCCTTCTTGCCATGCTGATTCTTCTCCTGCCGCTTTTTGCAACGGACACGACCGGGACAGAAGTCGATCTCATGTCCGGCAATTATTCATTCATATCCGATGCCTTCGGCGGTTCAAAGATGGCCGGGCTTTTCAAGCAGACAAAGACCGTCGCCGGCAGCCCGAGGAGCTTTGTTTCGACAGGCAGAATCACCATCGCATCCGGAATGGGAATCGTGTGGTGCACGGAGAAGCCTTATGCCTCCATCCTTGTGGTCGGAAGAGACAGGCTCGTACAGAAGATCCGCGATGGGGAGCCGTCGCATCTGGATATTGCAAACAATCCGATCTACATTCAGATTGCAACAGCAATGGAATGCGTTTTCAGTGCCGATTTCTCGAAAATAGCTTCACTTTTCAAGACATATCTCAGCAAAGAAGACACCAAATGGACTCTCACCCTTATCCCCAAGGACAAGGTCGTAGGCTCGTTCATGACAAGCATAATCATGACCGGTTCCACATCTTTCGAATCCCTGAAGATGACGGAGACTACCGGCGATTCAATTCTCTATGAATTCTCCGATCTGCAGATCAGGGAGCTGACCGATGAAGAGCTTGCCCTCTATTCGCTCTAAGCTGCATTATGTCTTCCTGACGGCCCTGCTGATTCTGTTTGCAGCAGCTGCAGTCGCCTGCATCGTCAGACCCAGGAAGATAAGCACAAGCTTTACCAGCATGATACCTCAGGGCGGGGTATCGGACTCGATGCTCAGAGCCGAAACCGCATTCACCGAAGGCCAGAACTCCAATGTAAACATCTTCGTGAGCGGAGGGGATTTCCAGACGGTAAAGAACAAGGCCATTCAGATATTCCCGCTCCTGGAAGGTTGCGGGGCATTCGAATCCATTTCAATCGAGAGCTCGGCCCTGGACACTGAGGAACTGTTCTCAATGGTATCCGACAATGTCTACAGACTCCTTGACGCAGAGACACGAAGCAGAATCAAGGCCGACCCCGTATCCTTTCAGGATGACAGCCTTGCCAGGATCTTCAGCGCCTTCACCATCTCTTCCCTCTCCGATCTGGACAAGGACCCATTTCTCCTGAGCGAGACAGTCTGGCTCAACCTACTGGACAAGGTCGGAAACCTTACTCCTTTCTCACCGAAGGACGGAGTTCTCTGCGCCCAGGTGGACGGTATCTGGTATGTGATCATCAGCGGAAGGCTGACTGCAGAGAGCCTCAGCCTCGCAGGCAAGAACAGCGGCATAGAAAGCATATTCGAAATCTGCGACAGATATAATGAAGATGATGCGCAGATAAGCTGCAGCGGCCTTGCCTTCCATAGCTACGAAAGTGCAAGCGGAGCCCAGAACGAGATTACAATCATATCGGTGGTTTCCGTCCTTCTGATACTGCTGATGTTCTTCCTCCTGTGCAGGAATTTCCATATCCTCTGGCTGTTTGCCATGAGCCTTGCCATCGCCACGGGAAGTGCTGTTGCTTCCCTGCTTCTTTTCTTCAGGGAAATCCATGTGCTTTCCATGATATTCGGAACTACCCTGATCGGAACCTGCATAGACTACTCCATCCACAGCTACATGACGCTCGCACAGAAGTCCCCGGACGAGAGTTTTGACCTGCGCAAGAAGCTGGGCAAGAGCCTGAGCGTAAGCTTCATATCCACTGAGCTGTGCTATCTGGTGCTGCTCTTCTCTTCCTACGGGATCCTGAAGCAGATGGCCGTGATCTCGCTTACGGGTCTTCTCAGTTCCTATCTGGTGGCAATGCTGCTCTACCCGAGGCTTCTTTCGCAGAAGATGATCAATCCCAGGTCCTATGCAGCAAAACCCGAGAGAAAAGTCAGTGTACCGCTTCTGCTTCCCATCCTGGCAATTGCGGCAACAGTCCTCCTTGCCGTACAGATTCCGCGCCTTACCGTGAGAAACGATATCACGAGCCTCTACACCCCTTCGGAGAGGATGCTCAAGGGTGAAACGACTGCAGGCAAAGCCACCGGATTCCTTTCAACCACCTATGCGATAGTGGAAGGAACCGATGCAAATGACGTGCTTGAAAAAGAGTATCTCTTTGCAGGTGCTCTGGATAAGCTCAAGGAAGACAATTCCATATCAGGCTATATAGCAACATCGTCATTCGTACCTCCGGCATCCGTACAGAGAGAAAGCCTTGAGGCTGCCCGCAGCCTCCTTCCGCTGCTTGAAGAGCAGTGTGCAATTCTGGGTGTATCGGATGAAGATAAAGCTGCAATAATAGCCCGTATTTCAGATAATGCTTCATTATTCTCAACATCATCCCTGCCTTCAAGCATTCTTTCCATGCTTGGCTCGATTTCCCTCGGTGAGATTGACGGCCGCTTCTACGAGGTTGTAGTCATACAGAATGCAAAGGATGGAGATCAGATAAAGAACCTTTCACAATCCTTTGAGGGAGTCGAATACTTCCAGACAAGCAAGGATGTAAGCCGTGAGCTTGATAAGCTCTCGAGTCTGATATTCAGGATGTTCATCGTGGCGATAGCCGCAATAATCATAGTCCTTGTGATTCTGTTCGGCTGGAAGAAGGGCCTTGCCATGAGCCTTGCACCCTACACCGTTCTGATAGGAACGATAGGAATCCTCACTCTCTTCGGATACCGGCTCGACTTCTTCGTAGCCGTGGGTCTTGTACTGATCGTAGGCCTGGGCTTGGACTACATGGTCTTTGCCAGATCCGAAAAGAGCAACGGTTCTAAGAAGGCAATCTTTTTGTCATTCATTACAACGGAACTGAGCTTCGGTTCCCTGCTGTTCAGCAGTTTCACACCCGTACACATCTTCGGACTTACGGTATTCATCGGAATACTTGTGGCGTTCCTGTGCGCCATAGGAGCAGACAAATGAAAAGGAAAGCACTACTTGTCGTTTCATTGCTGGCAGTCTTCTTCTGCCTGACCTCATGCACCACACTGAGAGTCCGCATGGGAGAAAGCGCCTACTTCCACCTTCTTCCCCTCACCGCTATGGATGAGCCGATTGATTCGTATCAGCTCATCACCGGAACCTTTCCCGGCTATGAGACCGTTGCGATGGAAGCCTGGTTCACCTCGGATGAGAATGCGCTGAATCTCGTCATGTTCGCTCCCACAGGCCAGACCATGGGAAAGGTGATCTATGACGGTGAGAGAATCAGTTTCGAGTCATCGTTCCTTCCGGAGTACAGGATCATAGGGATGTTCATAGTCGCCGATCTGCAGCTTTGTTTTGCATCCACCGATGCCATCGGGGCGGAATTCGCCAACAGTGACCTTGTTCTGGTGGAATCCTTTGCGGAAGGAAAGCTCGTACGCAGAGTTATTCTCGAAGACGATGAGATAATCTACAACATTGAATATGAAGAAGGCGGCATACATGTAGTAAACCGCCTCCGTGATTACAGCTATCAGATAGAGTTTCTTCAGTAACTCAGGCTTTGAAGAAAGCCTTCATTCCCTCGGTCAGATTAAGAGTATCCTTTGTTCCGGCAGTCTCGTATGGAGAGTGCATTGCAAGCTGTGCAGCTCCGATGTCCACCGTAGGAATAGAGAACTGTGTGGTCGAGATGTTGCCCAGTGTGCTTCCGCCCGTGACATTGGAATTGTTGAAGAACAGCTGATAAGGAACACCGGCATCCTTCAGAATCCCCTTCAGATAAGAAGCGGAATAGGCATCGGTGGTGTACTTCTGGTTTCCGGCATACTTGATGAGGACTCCTCCGTTGATCAGCGGCTTGTTTGTCGGATCACACTTCTCCTGGTAGTTCGGATGCATGGAATGCCCGTTATCGGCGCTGAGCATGAAGCTCGATGCCTGGATGCTGCATCTCTTGTCAAAGTCCCAATCCAAGGCACAGCCTATGCGATGGATGACCTGCCTCAGGAAATCGCTGTCAGCACCCTGCTTGGTTGAGCTTCCGACTTCCTCATTGTCAAACAGGGCAATCATCTGGATCTTTGAGGATGCCGAATCCTCGCAGTCGATGAAGGCCTTGAGCGCGCAGAAGGCACACTGAAGGTCATCGATCTTCGGGCTTGAGAAGAACTCCTCCTCTACTCCCCATATGGAAGGAGCCGTTCTGTTGTACAGAAAGAGCTCGGTATCCAGAAGGTTCTCTTCATCGATCTCCAGAGCATCGGATACCAGTTCACGGATCGTATGCTCCGAACCAAGGGAGATAATCGGCAGCATATCCTTCTGGACCTTGTACTCATAACCCTTGTTGGCCTCTCTGTTCTGATGGATGCAGAGATTGACTATCTGACAGAGATCCCTATCGAAATTCACCAGTCTCTGGCTGATTGAACCATCGTTTTCCTTCACAAAAGCTCTGCCGGCTATTGAAAGCGGACGGTCGAACCACGGAGCCATGAGCATTCCGCCGTAGGCCTCTACATTGAGAGTGGTATATGTTCCGCCGTTTCTGATTTCAGGATTCTCCTTGAGTTTGAAGGAAGGCGAATCTGTGTGAGCGGAAACAATCGAGTATCCGGCAGCAGCTTCCTGCGGCATGCGGAAGGCAATGAGGGCACTTCCGTTGCGGGTGACGAAGTAACAGTTTCCGGCTTCAAGGGAGAAGGTGTTCTTTTCATCCAGACGGATGGCACCGGCATCTTCGAGCATGGCCGCGGCATTGGCGACGACATGATAGCAAGACGGGCTGTCCTGGATGAAATCAGTCAGCTCCAGCGTCGATTCGATATATTTCTGATCCATGTAAACTCCGATAAATAAGGCCGGCTACAACACCGGCCATCTGTTTTATTTCTCGAGAACCGCCTTGATTCTTCTGACACCTGCAGAGGAGCTCTCCTCCTTGAGGATGCGGAAGTGGCCCATGTCTCCGGTATGCTGCACATGAGGACCTGCACAGACTTCCTTTGAGAAATCACCGATCGAATAGACGGTGACCTGCTCGCCGTACTTGCTGGAGAAGAATGCGATTGCACCGTTCTTCACAGCCTCTTCGGGGCTCATTGTCTCGACCGTGACCTTGAGATCCCTTCCGATCTGCTCGTTGACGATATCCTCGACCTTCTTGATCTGTTCGGGAGTCATCTTCTCATGGTATGTGAAGTCGAACCTGAGTCTTTCGGGAGTGATGTTGGAACCCTTCTGGCCTACCTCGTTTCCGAGAACCTGGCGCAGGGCTGCCTGAAGCATATGGGTTGCAGTATGAAGAGCCGTGGTCTGCTCACTGTGATCTCCCAGTCCGCTCTTGAAATCTCCGGCCATGGCTGTCCTGGAGAGTTCCTGATGCTTTGCAAATGCCTCCTGGAAACCCTTGACGTCAACCGTGAAGCCCTTTTCTGCGGCAAGCTCCTGTGTAAGCTCGATCGGGAAGCCGTAGGTGTCATAGAGCTTGAAGGCAGAACCGCCTGCAATCTCCTTTACTCCCTGCTTCTCGAGGAAGAATGTC
>CAKJZO010000084.1 GCA_918298275.1 Spirochaetota bacterium
CCTCCGAGCAGCGCAGGGAGCTTTTCGGGCAGCTGGACAAGGGCGCCAAGGTCGTGGTCACCACCCCGGAAACCTTGCAGAACCGGCAGGTCCTGTACGAACTCGGCAAGCGCAGCATCAGCCTGCTGGTGGTCGACGAAGCCCACGTCATCTCCCAGTGGGGCAAGGATTTCCGCCCGGCCTACTCCGGCCTCGCGAATGTGGTCATCCGCCTCCGTCCCCATCAGGTCCTGGCATTCACGGCAACGGCCTCCGAGCAGACCATCCGCGACATCCGCACCTGCCTCTTCTTCTCAAAACCCCTGATAGTCAAGGCCGATGCCGACAGGCCCAACATTATATACCGAACATATAGATGTCTGAACCGCACCCAGGCGATCCTGGAGCTCGCCCGGACATGCCTGCGTCCGGCAATCGTCTTCTGCCGAACCAGAACCGATACGGAAATGGTCTGCCGGTTTCTGGCGATGGAACTTGAGGGAATTAGCGTCAGGTTCTACCATGCAGGCCTTCCCAGGGAGGTGCGCGGGGACATCGAGAAGTGGTTCATGGAATCGAAGGACGGCATACTCGTTGCCACTTCCGCCTACGGTCTGGGCATGGACAAGGGTTCGGTCCGGACCGTAATACACCACCGTCTCCCCCAGACTGCCGAGGAGTATCTTCAGGAATCCGGGCGTGCAGGCAGGGATGGAGAGACCGCAACGGCGTATGTGGTAGTTACATACCGTGATGCTGCATTCAGAAGTGTGATACCTTTGGAAAATGAAAGATCGGAAAGACCCATAAATGATTCTTTATGGAACTCTTCAGGAGAGGCATACAGTCCGCTGCTGGGCATCTTCCTCTCCGACCGGTGCAGACGCAGGGCGCTGCTATACGAATTGGGTCAGGACAAGGACGAATGCACCGGATGCGACGTGTGCCTCAGACAGGTTCCCTCAGGGTTCTCCGCGGATCCACAGATCCGGAACCTTGTCCGCCGATGGCCTTTCAGGTTCAATGCAATGATGGCCTCTTTCCTGCTCTGCGGCACGAAAAACAATAATGCAAATCCGCTTGCCGCCATCACCAATCCCTTTTTCGGAAGCGTGCACGGCTGGAATCCTCGACTGCTCTTCAAAACCATAAAACACCTTGCCGAAGAAGATCCCCACTACCCGGTTTCCTCAGTGCAGTTTCTGGACCAGGGAAGATTGCTATACCCGTCGGACAAATTGCTGTATAATGTTTTAGCAAAACTTCTCAGGAGAATCGACAATGGATATTGCTGGATTATACGGAAAATACGCCGCCTCAGACTCAGCCTTGGCAAAGCTGGCCGTTTCAAGAATCGACGCACTGGCTCAAAGACATCAGGAAATCTTCGGCACCAAGGCACAGGCGGTTTTCTCCACTTCGGGAAGAACCGAGCTGGGCGGCAATCACACCGACCATAATCTAGGCAAAGTGATTGCAGGCTCAATCAACCTCGATACAATCGCAGCAGTCAATGGTACTGAAGACAACACCGTCACCTTTGCAAGCGAGGGCTACTCCACAATCACCGTCGATCTTTCGCATCTCGATGTGGATACCGCTCTTTTCGGCACAACATCCGCACTGATTTCAGGTGTTGCCTACGCATTTGCCAAACGCGGCGGCAATATCGGCGGTTTCTGTGCAAATGTTGCCTCCAGCGTATTCAAGGGCTCCGGCCTGAGCAGCTCCGCAGCCATCGAAGTCCTGATCGGAACGATATTCAACGACCTTTACAATGACAACCGATTCTCCACCACTGAACTTGCAATCATGGGACAGGAGGCTGAGAACATCCATTTCGGCAAACCCAGCGGCCTGATGGACCAGATCGCCTGTGCAAACGGCGGCGTAGTGGGAATTGATTTCATAAACCCCTCTTCTCCGATCATCACGCCTATTGCAGTGGATTTCGCGGATTACGGCTACAACCTGATAATCACTACCACAGGCGGCAACCATGCCGACCTTACTGCAGACTATGCCTCCATTCCTCAGGAAATGAGATCGGTTGCTGCCCTTTTCGGCGACAGCAGTCTCCGCGATGTCGATGAGGCCACATTCATGGCTCAGATCGGTTCTTTGCGCAGAAAGCTCGGCAACGACAGGGCTCTGCTGAGGGCATTCCATTATTTCGAGGAAAACAAGCGTGTCGAATCGATGATACAGGCCCTTGAGAAAAAGGATTTCTCCTCTTACCTCTCATTGGTAACCGAAAGCGGATCTTCCTCTTTCCGCTATCTTCAGAACATATACAGCCCGTCTTCTGCTTCCGAGCAGGGAATCGCCCTCGCCTATGCCATGACGGAGAGCTTCCTCGATTCCTGTGCATGCAACGGGGCTTTCCGCGTCCAGGGCGGCGGCTTTGCCGGCACCCTCGAAGCCTACATCCCCATTGAGAGAACAGCAGACTACTTCTCCCACATGGAAAAGCTTTTCGGACAGGGTTGCTGCACGGTTCTGGCCATAAGAAACCTGCCGACAACAAGAATCCGATAAGGTTTTCCTCTTTTCAACATCTTTTTGTAAACATAAAATGTGTTTTTTTGGTGAAACATGTTTATTTATAAACATAAAATCTTGTTTTTGCTTATTTTATGTTTACAATAAGCTATGAACAAACAATCAATCATCAAATTACTTCAAGAGAAGCGGACAGAACTGGATTCCCTTATAAAAGACATTGCAGCTTCCAAAGCTATGAAGACAGACGGTCGACTTGTATCAAGAAGAATCAACGGAAAAACCAGACTTTATGAAAAAACCAAGAATGGAGAGAAGTATCTTGGTTCAGATAAACAAGCCAGAATCAGCATTCTTGCATCAAAAGCTTATGCTACAAAGCTGGAAGAAGCCTCCAAGTTGGAAAGAATGCAAATTGATAAGTGCTTACAAGCTTTGGATTCAGGAAGAGAGAATGATGTGGATCATGCTGACATTGATTCTGTCTATAGCCTGATGCCGGAATACATCCGCAACAATTGTACCCCAAGCAAGGTTACAGATGAAAGATTTGCGGAAAAATGGCAGGAAGAAAAGTACTACAACAGGTGGATGAAGAGCGATTACAGCTTCGAAACACCCAGAGGGGAAAAGGTAAGGTCAAAGAGCGAATGGATGATTGCAAGCATGCTTGCCGAAGCAGGGGTTCCCTACCGATACGAAGAAATCGTTGCAGTCAGTCCTGAGTTCAAAGTGTTCTTCCATCCCGATTTCACGGTTCTGAACAAAAGAACCCGCAAGGTCTACTACTGGGAGCACTTCGGAAGGATGGACGATCCCAAATACATCGAGGAATCCTTCATGCCGAAAATCTCGGAGTATTATAATTTTGAGTTTCTTCCGGGCGAAAAGCTCCTGATGACCTTTGAATCAAGGCATTCCCCGCTGGACACAATACAGGTCAAGAGACTGATTGAGAACTATCTGCTCTAGGCCCTGGAAACCAAACAGCAAAAAAAAGAGCTCCGAACGGAGCTCCTGAGAGGAAAGAGAAGTTGATTATACAACCTTCTGGATCTTTCCAGCCCTGAGGCATCTTGCGCAGACTTTGACTGTGGTCGGGGTTCCGCCGATCATTGTCTTGACTGTGATGATGTTCGGTCTGAAGACTCTCTTTGTGGTAACGCCGATATGCTGTCCGACACCACCCTTCTTCTTTGCCTGTCCCTTTCTGGTAACGACGTTACCGGACATTGTTCCCTTTCCACAAATCTCACATCTACGTGCCATAATATATTCCACCTTAAATAATATCTTTTCGTTTGCAGTGCAACATTAGGAAGTTATCAAATAATCGAATTTATGTAAAGTCCTCACAGAGGAACTTTTGCAACCTCGGCGCACTGGTTTTTCAGGGGGCATTCGGAGCACTCGGGCTTCGACGGATGGCAGTATTGCCTTCCGTGAAGATTCACCGTCATCGAGAAGCGGCCCCAATGCTGCGGAGCGAGATGGTCGCAGACAAAGTTCTCTACAACAAGCGGATCTCTGGTGCCTAGGTCGAACACCCGGTTGATCACTCTTGAAAAGTGGGTATCCACCACTATTCCAGGCAGACCGAGCACATTCGCCCTGAGACAGTTTGCAGTCTTTCGCCCTACTCCGGGCAGCGTCAGCAGATCGTCCATCTCGGTTGGGACCTTGCCGCCGAACCTCTCCATGATCCCCTGCGAACAGCCGATGATGTTCCTTGCTTTTGTATTGAAGAAACCGGTCTTATGGATGATTCTCTTGACCGTTTCCAGATCTGCAGAAGCAAGGGATGCAGCATCGGAATAGAGGGAGAAAAGCTCAGGCGTAACCTTGTTGACATTCTCGTCAGTTGTCTGTGCGCTGAGGATCACGCTTATCAGAAACTGGAAGGGGTCGCGCATCACCAGAAAGGAGATTTCGGGCGGACTCGTGCGGTCCAGTATTTCATGTACCAGAAGCATTTTCGCATTCAAATCGTCGCTCATGTGTAAAACCTACACTCCTTGACCATCTCTAGTCAATTGCATATACTCCATCATGCAATCGGGGCGTTGCCTAGCGGCTAGGGCGCCTGCTTTGGGAGCAGGATATCGAAGGTTCGAGTCCTTTCGCCCCGAAAGGAAAAAGACCAGTGCGAAATCGCTGGTCTTTTTGCTTTATCTGGTGTCAGATAGGCCTCGAAGCCACGCGGTAGGAGGACGCACTGCGTCCGAAGCGTGGCCGGCCCGAAACCGGACATCCAGAAGGTTGAGGGCGAGTCCGCCGCCCCAAACAGAGATCCCATCACTTCAGAAAACTGATGCTCATCGCATATTCCATCGCACGGGCAAGGCCATCGTCCTGAATGTCAGCGGTGACGAAATCAGCTTTTTCCTTGAGAGATCCGCATGCGTTGCCCATCGCAATCCCGAGGTTGCATGTCTCAATCATCTCGATATCATTCTCTCCGTCACCGATGCCGACCGTTGACGAGATATCCTCGCCCAGATAGGTCAGCACACGGGCAATCCCGGAGGCCTTGGTGACATCCGGCCCCATCAGCTCAGCGGCAAACTCGGGAGGCAGCCCGTTGGTGTTGTTCACCGAGTGCAGCGGACCTTCCAGAGCTTTGCGAGCCTCAAGCACAAGACCGTCTTTGGAGAGGATGAACATCTTCACGATAGGCTTTCCGGCGGGAAATGTCTTTACGATATTGAAGCCCTTGAACGCGATGCTGCGGTTATAGACCCTGCGCGTGATCTCGCAGTACCAGTCCACTGCTTCCTGAGTCACATACGAACCGTCATCCGACTGGATGATCCACAGCAATCCGAAACGCTCGGCGACATCGAAGAAGAATGCACGCTGCTCCGATGTCAGAAACCGGCTGAAGATGGTCTTGCCGTCCACGATCACGTGTGCCCCTGCAGAGAACACTCCCCCGTCGAACGGCAAATCGCGGAGCTGGTCGGTCAGCTCGAAGGGACTTCTTCCCGTACAGAAGAAAAGCCGATGCCCCTCGGCCTTGGCCTTTTCAAATGCTTTCAGCGCACTTTGCGGGATGTTCTGCCCCACAGGCAGTATGGTTCCATCTATATCGAAAAAGAAATTCAGCTTCATCAGACCAATTATCTAGGACATTTTGTTTTTCCACAAGGCCGTTATTTGTTATAATTAGACTAGGAAAGAATCGTTTTCGGGAGGTACACCATGGAAGTCCACGATTTCACAATTGATACTCTGGGAGAGGCAAAGATCCCCACTCCGGTGAAGATGAGCGAATTGAACGGAGACGGCCTTGCAGACTATGTCTCCGACAACGACAGGATTCTCTACAGCATCGACACCGTCAAGGACAAGAACGGCAACTGGGTCCCCAAGAACAACGAAACCGTGGAGCTTGCCGGCCCCAGAAAATACATCTACTTCAATCCTGCCCACGTTCATGCAGCCATCTGCACATGCGGAGGCATCTGTCCGGGACTCAACAATGTCATCAGGGCAATAGTCCGATGCCTCTGGTACCGCTACGGCGTCAGGAGAATCAGCGGAATCAAATACGGTTATCAGGGACTTCTCCCCACTTCCATGGAAGCCCCGATCATGCTTGACCCGGATGTCGTGGATGACATTCAGGAAAAAGGCGGCACCATCCTGGGCAGTGCCCGCGGAGGCGGTCAGCAGGTATCGGACATAGTCGATACTCTGGAACGCATGAATGTGAACATCTTCTTCACGATCGGCGGAGACGGAACGCTAAAGGGAGCACAGGCAATAGCAGACGAAATCACGCGCAGGGGGCTCAAGATATCCGTCGTAGGCGTTCCGAAAACCATAGACAATGACCTTGCATACATACAGACATCCTTCGGATTCGACACTGCCGTGTCGATGGCTGTACCTGTTGTCCGCTGCGCACACGTAGAGGCAAAGAATGCCATAAACGGTGTGGGTCTGGTAAAGGTCATGGGCCGTGAAAGCGGATTCATCGCCGCCCACACTTCCCTTGCACAGAGCGATGTGAACTTCTGCCTTATTCCGGAGAACCCCTTCGACCTCTATGGAGAGAAAGGTCTTCTTCCCATGCTCAAGAAGAGACTTCTCGACCGCGGCCATGCCGTCATACTTGTTGCAGAGGGTGCCGGACAGGAACTGCTTCCCAAGTCAGGCAAGACCGATGCCTCCGGAAATGTCCGTTACAACGATATCGGTGTTTTCCTGAAGGAAGAGATCGAGAAGTACTTCAAGGAGCAGAAGACCGTGGTCAACGTCAAGTACATCGACCCGAGCTACATCATCAGAAGCGCTCCGGCGGATTCCTTCGATTCGATCTACTGTGCAAGACTGGGCGCAAACGCAGTTCATGCGGCAATGGCCGGAAAGACCGGAGTCCTTACAAGCATGATGAACGACAGGTTCATCAACCTGCCGATCAGGCTTGCGGTCTCCTCCCGCAGCAGGGTCAATCCTGAGAGCGCACTCTGGCGTGATGTCCTTGAGAACACCCGCCAGCCGGTCAGCATGAAGAACTAAGCTATACTTTTAGAATTCAATTGTCTCCGGAGCTTCCGTAAAGGAGCTGAAGGTCGCAACGGCCTTGGTGAAATACAGCATCTGCATGTTTCCATCATCAGGGCTGTACATACCCTTGAGGCTTGGCATCTTCTCAAGCATGGCGACCTTTACATCACGGTTGTCATCTTCTGCGAGTTCGCCTGCAACGCGAAGCCACTTTCCTCCCATGAACGCGCAGATCTCAACCTTCGGATTTGAAGCGATCTGATGGGAGACGGGCTTGACCTTTCCGGTCTGGATATAGAGCTTGCCGTCATAAAGCAGGACTGTGCCGAAGGCTCTCACCCTGGGCTGGTCTCCATCCATTGTTGCCAAGTAATAAACCTGTGCTTCATCCAGAAACTTATATACTCTCTCGATTTCTTTCATTTTCTTCTGTCTCCTCATTTCATTTCTTTCAGCAATTCCATGACTATCCGGCTGGAATTGTCTGCAGCTATGTCAGCCATGTTCTCATAGGTTTCGTGGGCTAGTCCGTCTGCCTTGTCGGACATCGTCCTGATTACGACGAACGGTACGGAATAGAGGTCGCAGACAGCTCCCACGGAAGCACCTTCCATCTCACAGGCTATTGCATTGAAAGTATCCTGAAGATAGGTGACATACCAGGAGGATGCGATGAACTGGTCTCCGGTCACTATGGTTCCGATGAAAGCATTATCTGCGCCTATGATGGCACATGCAGCACGATAGGATTGTTCAACAAGGTTCTGATCGCAGTATATGCGGCCCTTGTCCTCCGGATTGTATTCATCTCTCCAGTAGAAGCCGTCGTCGGTGATCGTGCCGTAGTCATGCTGGACAAGATCGGAAGCAACGACGACATCCAGGACATCAGTCTGATCACCTACACCTCCGGCAATACCGGTGAATATGATTTCGGAGATATTGTAGTTATTGATCAATGCCGTGGTTCCGGCACTTGCGTAGACTTTGCCTATACCGGCCCTGACGATGACTACATCCTTTCCGGAAAGCCTGCCGACTATAAAATCGAGACCTCCGATGTGATCCACGCGTTCTATGTCCGTATTCATCAGAAGCAGGTTTATCTCATTTTCCATTGCGGAAATGATTCCGACCCTTTCGGTTGTCTTCTCTTCAACTGACTGGGCGAAGAGAACACATGTTCCGAAGATGACAACCAACAAGATAAAGATAGTTTTTCTGAGCATGGTTAAACTATACACTATATTGAACTATAAATAAGTATTTTTTATCGGCGACTTGGGCTCGCCTTCCGGGGCTCCAATGGTAGGTCGCCCCTACAGGCCGGCCTGGCTTCGGACGCAGTGCGTCCTCCTACCGCCAGGCTTCTCGCCCATCATATCCACAACAACGAAGAAACCCAACCAAAATGGCTGGGTTTCTTCGTTGATACGGCGACTTGGGCTCGAACCAAGGACCTACTGCTTAGAAGGCAGTTGCTCTATCCAACTGAGCTATTGCCGCATGCACTAATGTATATATCCTTTTTTATAATTTTGTGCAAGTGCAGAAAGAGACTGCCGGGACAACGCCCCGGCAGCCAGAATCGTGAAGGGAAAACCTTGTGGGGTTTTAAAGTGTTTCTGTTGTCTGATCCTCTGTCTTTTCAGGCTCAGGGGCAGTTGTCGCCTCCGTCTGGCACTGGCAGGGAATCTCTGCCGCGGGCTCTGCCTTGGGCTGCGGAGCCGGGACTTCTTTCTGCTTTTCGCACTTCTTCTCTTCGTGGGACTTGCATCTGCACGGACAGGTGATGGCTGCAAGGAGGAACAGCATCAGGCCGCCGAGGAAGAGGAATCCGCCGCTGACAATCATGGCCAGGCACATGCCGGTCATGGATGAGGTTGTTGTATAGGACATGCTCATGAAGCCGCCCATGTGACGGACATACATGACGCCGTTGATATTTCTGAACCCGAGTACGCCGAGCACGAGGGCACAGACAATAAGAATGATTCCGATGATGAAACTAGCTTTCGAAACGTTTTTCATGACTGAAGCCTCCTGACTTCTTGGCTCAAATATACTGCAAGAATCCGAGGAGGCAATGCATTTCGGAGAAATCCACACTTTTCTTCACAAAAGCGTGGGAAAACAAAGGTGGAAACTACTCTTCTACCTTGAAGACCACCTTCTTTACAAGGGAACTCTCCCCCATCGCCACACCGCTCTTGAAGGGTTCTCCGGGGAAGAAGACGGCAAAACGCCCCTGCGTTGCCTGAAGAACGCTGATGGGTTCGCCCTGGAAGAAACCGACGCCAGTGGCCTTGTCGAAGGAAAGGCTCTCCTTCTTCATCTCCCGCCAGCTTGTGCTCAGAAGCTCCTGACCTTTTAGGACCACGGAGAGCATGCAGCAGTTGGTATGGTATTCGAACGGTCTGTCCGAGGCGGAAGTCATATACTCGAAAATGGTATAGGAAACCTTGCTGTCCTTGGTCCTGTAGGTACCGCAGGGCATCTCGTAGAGATCGTCATGGTCCATGATATCCGCAATCAGTCTGATTGACGGGAGAACGGGGATGTACATCTCAAGCTGGTCAAGTGTGTCGAATACCATATCAGGCCTCCTGGTCCCTGAAGATACCGCTTGTGCGGGCATAGTGGAAAAGATACTGCTGGGCAACCCCGGCGCACGGGCCGAAGATGCTCTTGTCCTGACCCGGAAAACCTATTGCCATGATGCGCTTC
>CAKJZO010000085.1 GCA_918298275.1 Spirochaetota bacterium
CCTCAAGGAAATCAGCGAGGACCACATCGACGAGATCGACCTCAGGCTCAAATCCCGCTTCGGCGGTCAGTTCCGCTTCGACAACAGGGGGCAGGGCAACTACCGCAGCGGCTACGGCAACGGGTTCGGCAACAGCTATACCTCGCACCGCTATTCGACAAGCTACGTCAACACCGAAAACAGCTACTCCCAGTCAGAGGGTCCCAAGCCCTCAGAGGCCAGCCGCTTCAACGTGCGCAACATGACCCAGATGCCGATATTGGTCAAAAAGGCCGATGCCGCAAAGAGTGCGCCGGTTCCGGGAACGGTCAAGTACGAGACAGGCGATCGCATCCGTAGCGAGTTCTACGGAGAGGGAACCGTCACCGGAAAGAGGACCTTCGGCGGACGCGAGCTTCTGGATGTGAAGTTCGATTCCGGCAGGACCGGAACATTTGCAAGCGACAAGGTGGCTTTCGAGAAAATCTGAATCTTATTCCGTCTGAGGCTGAAGGCCGGGCTCAGGGGTATCGGCAGGAATCTCCATGTCCATCTCGGAGGCATCCATCTGGGACATGAGCATCATCATCATTAGAATCTGGCCGATATCGGGGGCCTCTCCGGATTCCTCTTCGGCTTCCTGTGCGGCTTCCTCATAGGCTTCGCTGATCGGAAGGACTCTGACCGTCTGGTAGATGCCCTGGAAATAGGTGAGGACAATCAGCACCACTGCAGCTACCGGGATTGCGGGGTCGAATTCGGGGTGCTTGCGGGGCCTGTTGTATGAAAAGAGCAGCATGAACGGTGCAAGCAGGATCAGAGATACCGATTCTCCGAAGCCGATATCCATCATGCGGGTGAGGTCCGACATCAGACGGACCTGGATGGCCTCGGCTGATGTTGTGGTGATATCGACGGCGGTGTTCAGCATTCCGAAGCGGATAGCGGGGAAGATGATGGTGATGAACAGGTCGACCAATCCCATAAGCACCAGGACAATGGCGGTAAAGACGGAGAAGTTGAGGGAGTTTTTCCTTGTCTTCAGGAATTCCTGATACTCTTCATAGCTTCTGCCGTTTCTGCAGAAACGCTTCTCCCTTATCTTCACGAAAAGTGCAAGGATGATGAACACGACGAACGTCATCGGCGGTTTGACCGTAAGCAGCGGGTACACGATGAACGGAAGCCTGATTTCGTTGCCGGTGCTCAGCCACTTGAGGTAGATGGACAATGCTTCGTAGGCAATCGGGAGCAGGGCGAACAGCCTGAAGATTATGCGTTTCTTTCCTACGAAGACACGCTGGGGCTGATGGTTCAGAAAGTACATGACCGATGTGCAGAGAAACAGGTCTATGAAGATGTTGAATGCAAAGAATCCTTTTCCCTTCGATGCAGCCCTGATGATTTCAGTCATTGAAGCCTTTGCTTCAACCGGATCCCTTACGAGGCCTGTATAGGTTCCCAGGATGAAGTGGTTGAAGAACAGCGCAAACAGAAGGAACATGCCGATTGCAAGGGCGCCGTTGGTAATAAGCTGCTTGCGGTAACCGTTGCGGTTGGCGAGAATGATTGCGAAGTTCGAAAAAAGCAGTAAGGGAAGTGAGAGATTCGACACAAACTGCATAATCGTTGCCTTCGTTGACATCCGGAGTGCAAAGTCTGAGTTCAGTTTACCTGCAAGGTTGATGAGAATGACTATCTGCGCAAGCAGTATGCACAGCCATCCGAGGATCTTGAATTCCCTGTATGATATAGGTCCGAGGTATTTGATGTCATCCGCTGCCGTGAACTCATGCAGCTTCTTGCGTCTTGTCTTGGCCTTGCCTTTTTCCATTTGTTTTTCTCCGTTTGCACGAGTGCGCGTTTAGTGTATCATATTGATAAACAGAGGAACAGAGAGAATGGACAAGGAAGGGAAGAAGAAAAACATACTTCATTACGTGAATATCTCTGTATGTATCGGTGCCTTGGCGACTTTCAGCTTTATCATCAGCGGATTCCTCAAGGGAACGGGAATGGGCATTCCGTCCGGGATTTTCTTTTTCTTTCTTGTCCTGGACAGGATTGTCCGGATTATCTGGGAAGGCAAGTCCTCGAAGCTTTTTCTCTGGCTGCAGATCTGCATTTCGCTGCTGTTTGTCTCGTGTTCGGTCATCTCTTTTCTGGGATTGCTCGAAACGCACATGATTGTCGGCGGGATAATCTGTGCCCTGACGGTACTTCTTGACAGTGTTCTGTCGATGGTGCGCAAACACAAGTATGTCAGCCGCATCATCCTGGACATCCTGTTTGTCGTGCTGGTTGCGTCAATCCCCGAAATGTCCCTGCTCATCATGCTGTTCGTTCTGATCTGCAAGTCGTTCGCCCGGATCATCTGGCTGTCTTTTTCCCATGTCAGGCTCGATCTCATTGCCAAGATCATCCGCAAGACCTATGCGTCGGAAGTCCTCATCGGACTGCTGTTCCTTATTGTGGCATTTGCTCTGATGATGAGCAGCGTAGATCCCGGGATTCCCAGTTTTGCCGAAGGGCTCTGGTACTGCTTTGCAATAGTCACGACCATAGGATTCGGTGACATCACCGCAACGACCCTCGTGGGCCGAATCCTTTCAGTGATCCTGGGAATGTACGGAATCATAGTGGTCGCCCTCATTACTTCGGTAATCGTGAACTTCTACGGCGAGGTCCGTAATGAGGATGACAACAAGTCAGATACTTCCACTGCTGACAGTGCAAAAAAATAGTTGTCGCAACTACTAGACAAAGTGTGCCCCTCAAATATATTATTCACTTCGTGCGCCGTCATGGCACGCTCCTATTTTTGGGACTCAAACCCCTTTCCCACGGGGTTCCGGAACAGGAGAAGGCCAGAAGCGGGTCAGAACCGGGAAGGACCGCTCATCCGGATCGGCGGAAGACATGCACGACAAAATCACTTTTTAATGTAGGTGTTTACTATGAAAACTATTATTGTAAAGCCGCAGTCAGTTGAGAAGAAGTGGTATCTCATCGATGCAGAGGGCAAGGAGCTCGGTCGTGTCGCTGTTGCTGCCGCAAACATTCTCCGCGGAAAGAACAAACCTGAATATCTGCCGAACGAGGACATGGGAGACTATGTCATCATCATCAATGCAGCCAAGGCCGCTCTCAGCGGAAACAAGGCCACCGACAAGATGTACTACAGAGTGTCCGGTTATGCCGGCGGTCTCAAGCAGGAGAATTATGCTCAGACAGTCGTACGCAAGCCGACCTATCCGATGGAGCACGCCATCAAGGGTATGCTTCCCAAGGGACCGCTCGGACGCAAGCTCTTCACCTGTGTGAAGGTCTACGCAGATGCAAAGCATCCTCACGCTGCACAGCAGCCAATCCAGGTTGAGATCTAAGGGGTACGAATATGGCTAAGACAGAAGAAAGAAGCATCAATCTCGGTCAGGGTACCGGACGCAGAAAGACCGCAGTCGCTCGTGTTTATCTCCGCGAGGGCAACGGCAAGATTACAGTCAACGGAAGAGATGTTGAAGAGTACTTCAGCGATCCTCTTTGCGTATATCAGGTCAAGCAGCCTCTTCAGGTTACTGACAACGAGGGCAAGTATGACATCGTCATCACCGTCTGCGGTGGTGGCCCCTCCGGTCAGGCAGGCGCCTGCCGCCATGGCATCGCCCGCGCTCTTGTCGATGAGAACGAGGCAAACCGCCCGGCACTGCACGCCAACGGCTTCCTTACCAGAGACCCGAGAATGGTCGAGAGAAAGAAGTACGGTCAGCGCGGAGCTCGCCGCAAGTTCCAGTTCTCCAAGAGATAAGTTTCCATTTTTCATCCGCTATTTCCGCGCTTCGGCTCGGAGCCGTACACAAAGTACTGTCTCCTCGCCTCAGAGCGATCTAGCGGCGAAATCTGAAAACTTCGGAAAGAAGTTATGGATAATAACACAACAAAGAAAGAGCCATCCGGAAAAAAGGGTGGCTCTTCTGTTTCCAGGACATGCCGGGACCAGGCTTTGGTCTACCTCTCGATGCGCGAGCACAACCGCCGCGAACTGTCTCTGAAGCTCAGGACAAAAAACTATTCTTCGGATGAAATCGAAAGGACTCTGGATGAGCTTGAGGATGACGGGCTTCTTAGTGAGGTCCGTTATGTCCAGGTCTTCGTGCGCTCCAACAACAGGCGTCACCCTGAAGGCAAGTTCATGGTTCTCCAGCGGCTTGCTGCCAAAGGCGCGGACAGGGATATATCCCGGCAGACGGTGGATGAGATTTATACAGGAGAATACACTGCTTCTCTGGTTTCTCAGGCCAGGGCCCAGATTCTGAAGAAGGGCAGGGCTGAAACCGAGGAAGAAATCCGATTCGAGCTCAAAAAGCTCGGTTTCTCCAACAACGATGTCACAAATAATGAATAAGGTGTTAATCTATACAGTATGAGTTACAGATACAGACTACCGTTGCTTACAGACCAAATGCTCTCCGAAATCATTTTCGGGATGGAAAACCAGGACGTGTATTATGCACTGGATATAAGCACCGGAACACTGTTCAGCCCGGAAAAAGCGGACGGCAGGATTCCTGACGAGAATAATCTGGTGGAGCTTCCGCCATGGACAAGCTCCGACGGCTATGAGGTCATGGTAGCCTTCACAAATGCCTGCAGGGACCGTGGTCTTCAGCAGAGGCTTTCGGCTGAACTCAGCTCTCGTCAGAAGGGTGTTTTCAGAAGATTCAGGGACATACTCGGCGAGGATCAGGAGACCTTGAAACAGTGGTATGACTTCAAGGACAGGAGAATGAAATCCTACATCAGGTCCTGGTATAGGTCCAGGTTCTCCAGGGATATGGATGGCCTTGAGGAAGGCGATGATGTGCAGGAAGGCGAGCTTCTGTCTGATTTTGAGGTCTGCCACCAGCAGTCCTTGGATGATTACTGCAATGCCTTGCTTGATTCGGTTTGTGAAGGAAATGCCGCAAAAAGAAAGATTTTCGGGGCTTTTTCTGCAAAAGAGGCCTTCGTTGTGAAGAAAGATGCACGCGAATGCGGAGCAATAGTATATGAAATAGTAGGGAATGAGGCCTGCATCCTCTACTATCAGGTCGATGAGAATCTCCGCGAAATGGGTCTGTTTTCGCTGATGTTCGACCTTTTCAACAGGGAAATGGGACGCTCCCGTGTGGAGAAGGTCGTTATGCCGTTCTCGACGGAATCTGCATTCTTGAAGCAGTCTCTGGCAGGTCATGAACTGGGACTGAATATGTCTGAAGACAGTTATATATATAAGGTAGAAGAATGGACGGGAAACAACGCTTCTTCGGAATATGCATATGTGCTCTGAAAAAGTGGTGAAAAAAACATAAAAATACATGTAACGTTTTCTGTTTTAATTGGTTTTTCTTGACAGTTAAGGTGCTCATTGTTAGAATGGGTTCTGTATAACGAGAAAAAAGGGACAAAGCTGGTCTTTGGCCAGTCCCGAAATTATTGGAGGAAGTATGAAAAAAGTTATCATCGTACTTTTGATTACGGTGCTGGTCGCTGGCTTCGCTTTTGCCGATCTGACAAAGGCTGGTACCCTCAAGGGTTCCGCTGGAATCGAGTTTGGTGTCGATTTTGATGACCAGGAATGGGGTTTCAAGAACGTTGTTACTGGAAAGTACACATTCAAGTTTGAGTTTGACAGCACAAAGGTCGAGATTGGTGCAGACCACAAGACCGATGTCTGGGCAGAGTTGGCAGCAGAGGCTTCCGCTTGGGTTTCACTGAGCAACGCAGCTCTTGCAAACAATGCTGATCTCGCTCCGAAGTACACAGCTAAGATCACAAAGGCCAACATCCATGTTGGTGAAATCACATTCGGTATCCTGAATGCCGGAACAGCAAAGAACTTCGCAGCATCTTACTACAAGACCGCTGCCGGAGCTCCTGTCTACAACGTTGTCAAGTCCGTTGGAACAGCTCCTGGTTTCACAGTCAGCTACAAGGATTGGAATGGCGGATTCGGAGCTACAGGTAACTGGAAGACCGAAGATACTCATGATGACAACAACTATTCAATCTTCGCACATGTCGAGACTCCGACCTTCAAGTTCGCTGAGGATCAGGTCACAGTCGATGCCGGTGCCTATGCAT
>CAKJZO010000086.1 GCA_918298275.1 Spirochaetota bacterium
TATCAATTGGTAATCTACCTATACGTGACATAGTTCCCTCTCTTACCAAATCGAGCAGATCAGCTCTCCGCCGACCAACTGCTCAGATGCCTTCTTACCGGTGATGACTCCGGCAGAAGTCGAAACGATGACAATGCCATATCCGTTGTAAACACGGGGCAT
Source organism: Spirochaetota bacterium (assembly GCA_918298275.1). GTDB lineage: Bacteria > Spirochaetota > Spirochaetia > Sphaerochaetales > Sphaerochaetaceae > UBA9732. Next base: position 163 of record CAKJZO010000086.1, read on the forward strand.
CTCCCTGTATCCGGAATAGACACGGCGACCAGGAGTTGAAATTCTCTTGATACCGTGGATAACGGGGCTGTGCTCGTCATCATACTTCAGGAATACGCGAAGATATGTGGCACCGTCTTTGGTGACTTTCTTGAAATTCTTGATGAAACCCTCGTTCTTCATGATCTTGACGATCTGGAGCTTGAGTTTCGAATTTGAGATGTCTACTTTCTCATGCTTTGCCTGACTGGCATTTCTGACTTTAGTCAGCATATCAGCAACTGGATCACTTACTGCCATTTCTCTGTACTCCTACCAACTGGATTTTGTAACGCCAGGAATCAGGCCTTCATTAGCCAGCTTTCTGAAACAATGTCTGCACATGTCGAACTTGCGCATGTATCCACGGGGTCTTCCGCAAAGTCTGCAACGACGTACTGTCCTTGTGCTGAACTTCGGCTCTCTCTGAGCCTTGATGATCATTGACTTTTTTGCCATATCCTACCCCTTACTTGCTGAACGGCATGCCGAGCTTCTTGAGCAGAGCAAAGCCTTCCTCGTCTGTCTTGGCTGTTGTGACGATAGCCACGTTCAGTCCGCTGACACGAACGATCTTGTCGTAGTCGATCTCCGGGAAGATGATCTGCTCGGTGATTCCCAATGCATAGTTGCCGTGACCGTCGAATGCATTCGGCTTGACACCCTTGAAATCCTTAACACGCGGAAGAGCGATGCAGATAAGTCTTTCAAGGAAGAACCACATGTTGTCGCCTCTGAGAGTGACCATTGCGCCGATCTCCATGCCCTCACGGAGCTTGAAGTTAGCGATGGACTTTCTGGCCTTTGTCTTCACAACATGCTGACCGGTGATCTGCTCGAGCTCCTTGACTGTTGCATCAAGGTACTTCTTGTCGCTGATTGCATCGCCGACACCGGCGGAAACAACGATCTTCTCGAGAGCAGGAATCTGCATCTTGGAAGTGTACTGGAAATCCTTGAACAGCTCCGGTGCTACTTCCTCAAGATATTTTCTCTTCAAGTTCGGTATAAACTTTTCCATCAGATTACCTCTCCGGTCTTCTTTGCGTAACGGACCTTGTTTCCGTTAGCATCCGTCTTGTAACCAGTCTTGCTTGTCTCTCCGTTCTTGGAGACAACAAGAGCAACGTTTGAAACATGGATCGGAGCCTCAATCTTTGTGATTCCGCCCTTGTCCTGCTGGTTCCTCTTCTTCATGGTCTTCGAGACCATGTTGGCACCCTGCACGTAGACCGTCTCTTTCTCCGGGTCTACCTTGATGATCTTGCCGATGACACCCTTGTCCTTTCCGGCAATGATCTTGACTGTGTCGTCTTTCTTCAGTCTCATACTGTTCTCCTACAACACTTCCGGTGCGAGTGAAACGATCTTCATGTAGCCGTCTCTCAGCTCACGAGCCACCGGCCCGAAGATACGCTTTCCGCGTGGGTTATTGTTGGCATCAATGACTACGCATGCGTTGTCATCGAACCTGATGTATGTACCGTCAGGTCTGCGGTATTCCTTCTTTGTTCTGACAACGACTGCCTTCAGAACGTCACCCTTCTTGATGGCGCCGTTCGGAAGAGCATCCTTGACAGCTACTACTACAATGTCACCGACACCAGCTACATATCTGTGGCTGCCGCCGAGAACCTTGATGACCTGGACAAGTCTGGCGCCGCTGTTGTCAGCAACGTTCAAATAAGATTGCATCTGTACCATGACCGATCTCCTTACTTAGCTCTCTCAATGACCTGGGAGAGTCTCCAGCACTTGTCTTTGCTGAGGTGGCGGCACTCGACAACGCGGACGGTGTCACCGACATGGGCATCATTATTCTCATCATGAGCCTTCAGCTTCTTGGAGCTGTTGACGTACTTCTTATAAAGCGGGTGCAGGCTTCTGTTGCTGACAGTGACAACGATGGTCTTATCCATCTTGTCGCTGGTAACCACGCCTATAAAACTTTTCTTTCTTGTTTCCATAACTCACCCTCTTACTTTGCCTTGCGGATTCCCAACTCGTACTCATGGATCAGAGTGTTCAGTCTGGCGATCTGCCTTCTGACGTTCCTCACCTGCAGCGGATTCTCGACATGTCCGAGGACCCTTTCCATTCTCATGTTGAGGTAGCTCTTCCTGAGCTCATCGCGCTTTGCGATCAATTCGTTGTATGAAAGCTTTGCAAATGAATTCTTCATTACTCTTCAACCTCTCTCTTTGTGACAAACTTTGTCTTAATCGGGAGCTTGGAAGCAGCAAGTGTAAGAGCTTCCCTTGCAATCTGCTCATCGACATCTGCCATCTCGAACATGACTGCGCCCTGCTTGACGACGGCTACCCATCCTTCCGGTGCACCCTTACCGTTACCCTGTCTGGTTCCGATAGGCTTTGATGTGTACGGCATGTCAGGATAGATCCTGATCCAAACCCTACCACCTCTCTTGGCGTGACGTGTCATTGCAACACGGGCAGCCTCGATCTGGCGGTTGGTGATCCATCTCGGCTCGAGGGCTACGAGACCGTAGTCTCCGAATGAGAGCTGGTTGCCTCTGTGGGCGACACCGTCTCTTGTCCCTCTCTGCTTCTTTCTGTACTTTACTCTTTTAGGACTAAGCATTTCTGATTACTCCTCACTTTGTCTCTGCAGCGTCTTCGACGGCGAACTCAGGGGCTTTCTTGACCAGTGCACCTGCATCGTCCTTCTTGACTCTGTCATAGATCTCGCCGTTGTAGATCCAAACCTTGACGCCGATGGCACCGAAGGTGGTGTTTGCAACTGCGAAACCGTAGTCAATGTCGCTTCTGAGTGTATGGAGAGGAATTCTTCCTTCCTTGACCCACTCAGAACGTGAGATCTCAGCTCCACCGAGACGGCCGGAGACTCTGATCTTGATTCCCTGGACGCCGGCTGCTGTAGCCTTTGTAACGGCGTTCTTCATAGCTCTCTTGTAGGCGATACGGCCGACAATCTGCTTTGCGACGCTCTGGGCGATCAGCTGAGCATCCTTTTCAGCATGCTCGAGGCTCTTGATCTTGACCTGGACCTTCTTGGTCGAGCACTTCTGAAGCTGTGCACAGATCTTCTCGATGTTGGCGCCCTTTGCACCGATGATGACGCCCGGGCGGCTTGTGCTGATGAGCACTGTCACGCGCTGCGGCTTTCTGCTGATCTCGACATTGGAAATCTCGGCACCCTGAACCTCAGGGCACTTCATCAGGGCCTTGCGGAGCTGGAGATCCTCATGCAGGGTCTCTGCGTACTCCTTCGGGTCCACATACCACTTGGATGACCAGGTTTTGTTGACTCCGAGACGGAATCCGATAGGATTAACTTTCTGTCCCATTTACTCACTCCCCCACACTTTCGCTGACTTCAACGGTGATGTGCGACATTCTCTTAAGCAGAATGTCACGCTTTCCGTGTGACCTTGCCCAGACTCTCTTGAGGACCGGACCACCGTCAACGTAGATGGCAGAGACCTCAAGCTGACTCTCGTCGAGCTTGTTGTTTCTGTACATAGCGTTTGCACCGGCGCTCACGAGAACCTTAAGGATAAGGCGAGCACCCTTCTGCGGCATTGCGCTGAGGATACCATAGGCTTCCTCATAGCTCTTGCCTCTGACCAGGTTAGCAACCGGACGGACCTTTGACGGTGAGACCAGAAGATACTTTGCACAAGCTTTGTATGTTGTTGCCATATTCTCTCTCCTCACTTTGCCTTCTTGTCTGATCCGGAGTGTCCGCGGAAGATTCTTGTAGGAGCGAACTCACCGAGCTTGTGTCCTACGAGGTTCTCTGTCACGAATACTGGTACCCATGTCTTTCCGTTGTAGACGGAAATTGTAAAACCTACCATATCAGGAATGATCACGGAGGCTCTTGAATAAGTCTTGATCATGTCCTTCTGACCTGCACTGTTGGAAGCCTGGACTCTCTTCAGGAGAGCTTCTTCAACAAACGGTCCTTTTTTAATTGATCTAGCCACGTTCTAACTCCTACTTGCGCTTCTTCACAATGAAATTGCCCGAAGGTTTCTTCTTGGAACGAGTCTTGGCACCCTTGGTCGGTTTGCCCCAAGGAGTAACCGGATGACGTCCAGCTGCGGTCTTTCCTTCACCACCACCATGCGGATGGTCTACCGGGTTCATAACGACACCACGAACCTTTGGTCTCTTTCCCAGATGGCGGCTTGTACCGGCCTTTCCGAGGGAGATGTTCATGTGATCTTCATTTCCCAGTGAACCGATTGTGGCATAACACTCACCGAAGACCATTCTCATCTCACCGGAAGGGAGGCGAAGAGTAACATAGTCGCCTTCCTTGGCAATGATGGTGGCACCCAGACCTGCGCTGCGGACAAGCTGTCCACCGCGGCCCAGTGTGAGCTCTACATTGTGTACCGTCAGACCAAGGGGAATGTTCTTGAGAGGAAGTGCACAACCAGCCTTGAGGGGAGCTGTGGGTCCGCTGATGACAACGGAACCGACTGTAAGTCCCTTCGGGGCAAGCATGTAGCGCTTCTCACCGTCTGCATAGAACACCAATGCAATATTTGCACTGCGGTTAGGATCATATTCGATTGTCTTGACTGTGCCGGGAACACCGACCTTGTCGCGCTTGAAATCGATGACTCTGTATGCGCGCTTGTGACCGCCGCCTCTTCTGCGGACGCTCACTCTACCGAAATTGTCGCGGCCAGCTCTCCTGTGGAGGTTCTTGGTCAGGGACTTCTCCGGCTTGTCGGTTGTGACTTCTGTTCTTACCAGGACTGTCTTCTGGCGGAGACCCGGTGTATTCGGTTTAAAAGATTTAAGTGCCATACTCCGTCTCCTTATACGCTCTCAATGGCGTCGATTGCTTCGCCCTTGGACAAAGTCACGATTGCTTTCTTCCAGCTGGCGGTGTAGCCCTTGATGTAGCCACCCTTGCCTCTGGAGAACTTCGGTTTTCCAGACACATTCATCACGTTGCACTTCGTGGGGTTGACCTTGAAGAGCTCCTTGACGGCGCTCATGATCTCGAACTTGTTAGCTCTCGGATCAACCTTGAATGTATACTTCTTGCACTCCAGTTCACGAGCGTCATTTGATTTCTCGCTCAGAACGGGTTCAATAATTACCTGATCTGCTCTCATTACGTCACCTCTTACTCGCCGTAGAACTCGTTAAGGTTCTTTGCTGCAGTCTCAAGCATGACAACCTTTCTGGCATAGAGAAGCTCCTTTGCGGAGAGCTTGTCATAAGCAAGAACATGCAGATAAGGGATGTTCCTTGCGGCGCGGCGGAGCATTGCATCATCATTCTTCATGATGAGGGCTGTTCTCTTGCCGTCCTCAACGAAATTCTTGAGAATTGCAACAAGCTCTTTGGTCTTGCCGTTTTCGCTTGTGAAATCCTCAACCACAACCAAGCGCTCTTCCTGAACAGAAAGAGAAAGGAGTGACTTCATGGCGAGACGCTTCACCTTCTTGGGAAGTGTGTAGCTGTAGTCTCTCGGCTTCGGCCCGAAAATTGTTCCGCCGCCAACCATGATCGGAGACTTCTTGTCACCTCTTCTGGCATTACCAGTTCCCTTCTGCTTGAAAGGCTTGGTATTGCTGTAATTAACTTCAGCACGTGTCTTTGTGCATGCGGTACCAACACGGCGGTTGGCAAGCTCATTGTTTACAGCATGATAGATTGAACCATCACTGACCTCAATGCCGAAAACATCAGCGCTGAGCTCGATGGTCTTGATTTCCTTGCCGTTTGTAGAAAAAACTTTTGCTTCCATCGTGTTACCCTTACTTCTTTACCGCTTTCTTCACAACAACAACGCTTGCTGCAGGTCCGGGAATAGCTCCCTTGACCATCAGAACCTGAAGGTTCTCATCAACACGGACGACTCTGAGATTCTGAACTGTGACTCTCTCGAATCCCATGTGTCCTGCCATCTTCTTACCCTTGAAGGTTCTGGACGGCGTTGATGACATTGCTGTACCACCGAGATCCCTGTGGAACTTTGAGCCGTGGGTCTTGCGTCCACCGCCGAAGCCGTGGCGCTTCATTCCGCCCTGGTAGCCCTTTCCCTTGGAAGTTCCGGTGACGTCTACGAATCTGACGTCCTTGAAAAGATCTACACCGAGAACCTCGCCCACCTGGACTTCCTTTTCATAATCGCGGAACTCCATGAGGGTCTTCTTCGGCTCTCCTTCGAACTGTCCGGCATATGGTTTTGTTGCGCGGCTGGCCTTCATATCGCCCGAACCCAGAACTGCAGCGTTATAGCCGTTCTTGTCCTCGGTTCTCTCCGCGACAACTACGTTGCCTTCAATCTTAATGACAGTGACAGGGGTCAGGCGACCTTTCTCGTCGAAAACCTGTGTCATGCCAACTTTCTTTCCGATAAGCCCTAACATCTCTTACCTCATTACTGCTTTATCTCTACATCAACACCAGCCGGCAGCTCCAACTTCATGAGAGCTTCCATGACCTTGTCTGTAGGATCTAGAATATCGATCAACCTCTTGTGGGTTCTCATCTCAAACTGTTCACGTGACTTCTTGTTCACGAACGGTGACTTAAGAACAGTGATCTTGTTAATGCGGGTTGGGAGAGGTACCGGTCCGGAAACCTTTGCTCCGGCCTTGACGACTGTGTCCACAATTGACTTTGCGCTCTGCTCTACGAGCTCAACGTCGAAACCTCTCAGTCTAACGCGAATTCTATCGTTAGCCATTTTTCCTCCAAAAAATCAGACTTTGTCTGGGCACGTCGGCCCAGACAAAGCATTCGAATGTTTTAATTACTCAAGAATCTCAGTAACCTGACCGGAAGCGACTGTCTTACCACCCTCACGGATAGCGAAACGAAGTCCCTTGTCCATTGCGACCGGGTGGATCAGCTCGACGATGAGGTCGGTGTGATCACCAGGCATGACCATGTGGACGTTCTCGGGAAGTCCGACTGTACCGGTGATGTCGGTTGTTCTGAAGTAGAACTGAGGTCTGTAACCGGCAACGAATGCGCTGTGGCGGCCACCCTCTTCCTTGGACAGAACGTAGACTGTTCCGACGAACTTGGTGTGCGGTGTGATTGATTTGGGCTTTGCAAGAACCTGTCCCTTGACGACTTCCTTCTTGTCAACGCCTCTGAGCAGAGCACCGATGTTGTCACCGGCCTGACCTTCGTCAAGAGTCTTCTGGAACATCTCAACGCCTGTGCAGACTGTGTCTCTGGTCTCTCTGATACCGACGATCTGAACGGGATCATTAACATGGATGACACCGCGCTCGACTCTACCGGTAACGACTGTTCCTCTTCCGGAGATTGAGAAGATGTCCTCAATCGGCATAAGGAACGGCTTATCAACATCTCTCTCCGGGAGCGGGATGTAAGCGTCCATGGCGTCCAGCAGCTCCTGGATGCACTTTGTTGCCTCAGGATTGTCAGGCTCTGTCATGGCCTTGTATGCGGATCCTCTGATGACCGGGCAGTTGTCGCCGTCGAAGCCATAGCTGTTGAGGAGGTCTCTCATCTCCTCTTCAACGAGGTCAGCGAGCTCGGGATCGTCGATCTGGTCGCACTTGTTGATGAAAACGATGATTGCAGGTACACCAACCTGTCTGGCGAGGAGGATGTGCTCCTTTGTCTGTGCCTTTGCACCGTCATCTGCAGCAACAACGATAATAGCTCCGTCCATCTGAGCAGCACCGGTGATCATGTTCTTGATGTAGTCGGCGTGGCCCGGGCAGTCGACGTGAGCGTAGTGTCTGTGGTCAGACTGATACTCGACGTGTCTGGTGTTGATGGTGATTCCTCTGGCCTTCTCTTCCGGAGCGTTGTCGATCTGGTCGTAGCTCAGAAGCTTGTCACCGAACTTTCTTGCGCAATACATTGTGATTGCGGCTGTGAGAGTTGTCTTACCGTGGTCAACGTGACCGATGGTACCAACGTTTACGTGTGGCTTGGTTCTCTCAAACTTTTCTTTAGCCATCAGTTCCTCCTTGTGACCTTTTGTCACAAATCCAAAAAATAAATGAATGTGCTCTAAAGGCACAAAGCCTTTACCTACTTACCGTCGAGACAAACCTATTCTATTTTCTGAGATTTTTAAAAGAAGGAATCCAGCGGTCGAAAGCCCAACGTCTTGGACTGCGACATAGCACAATTTGTAAAAACCGTGTTTCTGGAACCACCTTATCACCCCTAAAATGATTGGTTTGGCTCTAGAATCCCGCGTGCTGATATTTTTAGGGCATACCAGATGGCGAGACACCTTGGCTAATATAGAACAAAACGCAATTTATTGTCAAGCGTCCGCCGGAAAAAGTGTAAATTCTTTTTAGAAGGGCAGATAATCGCCTAAGAATTTTTCGAAACAGTCGCGAATGACCTTCTGTCCCCTCGAATTCGGATGTATGCCGTCCGCGCACATCAGGTCCTCTGTTTTCCTCTGGGAAAGGAATGCCTCGCGCAGATCCAGAAGAGGAATCTCCCTGCTTTCGGAAATCCCGTGCACGGCATCGGAATAGGAACTCTGAAGAGCGTCGAGGTCAATTCCGTTCCTGTCCATCCATGTGAGGACATTATTGCGGTCAAGGCCGTCCCTGGAGCAGATATAGTCTATATATTTATCTTTCTGCACCGGCACCAGCGTGGAAACAACCGGAAGGCGTCTCTGCGCCTTGACGTGGTCCACTATCCTGCCGTATGTCCCGACAAACTCGTCAAGCTCGGTATTGGGCCTGTGGACAGTCAGCGGGGATTCGGAAATGCCGGCCCAGTTGAAATCGCAGTCGTTGCCGCCGAAATTCATCAGGACCATGTCGGCATCGATCTTGCCGAACATCTTCTGGACGTAGTGCCATGCCTTCGTGATGGTGCATCCCAGCTTGCTGAAATTCTGCACCGAAATCCCATACCTGAGCGCGATGGTCCCGAGTCCGAGGTTGTCGTTCACGTAGAACTTCCTGCGGCCTGCATCAGGCTGCACTCCCTTGAGAATCGAATCACCGAAGACGCTTACGGATCCGTTCATGGCACTTGTCCTCCCTTTCCATTTAGACCGATACCATCAATCCCACGCGCAGGAAATAGCAATTATTATTCATTTTTGCATTCTAGTCATAATTAACCAGTCAACTGACAATCCGAAATATGATAGAATCAACCACACAGGAGAGACCCATGCAGGCGATATTACATTGTGACAGAAACTGGGGCATAGGAAAGAGAAACGACCTGATGTTCCATCTCCCGAAGGACATGAAGTTCTTCCGAACCACAACCAGCGGCAAAGTCGTCGTCATGGGATCCAACACCCTGCTCTCCTTCCCAGGGGGCAAACCGCTGAAGAACCGCATCAACATCGTGCTCTGGCCGGGCGGAGACAAGAAGCGGGCCGCATCGGACGGCTTTGTCATGGTCGAGACCCTCGGTGATCTCTTTGCCGAGATTTCGAAGTATCCTTCGGACGATGTCTTCGTAATCGGCGGTGCCATGATGTACCACACCATGCTCCCCTACTGCTCGCGCGTGCTTCTGACCAAGGTCGATGCAGACGGCGGTGCCGAAGTGTTCTTCGACAACCTGGACAAGCTGGATAACTGGAACATGACCGAATGCTCTGAGCCGCAGGAAGACAACGGCTATACCATCCGCTTCACCGTCTACAAAAACAGCAACGTACTTCCCCTCGGAGCCAAAAATGTTTGAAGAAGCCCTCCGCGCCATCAGGGAATATGATACGATCATCATCCACAGACACAAGAACCCCGACGGCGATGCCATGGGCAGCCAGGCGGGCCTATATAATATTATAAAGGATAATTACCCGCAGAAGGCGGTCTACATGGTCGGGGACTCCTCTGACCGCTACGGCTTCATTGCCGCTCAGCCCATGGACGAAATCCCCGACAGCCTGTACGAAAATGCCCTTGCAGTCATCCTGGACACATCGGCTGAGGCCCTCATAAGCGATGACAGGTATAAAACAGCCGCAAGAACGCTGCGCATAGACCATCACCTGTTCATCTGCAGGATCGCAGATATCGAAGTCGTCGATCCTTCGTATGAAAGCTGTGCGGGCCTTATAACCCAGCTGGCCATCGAAAGCGGCCTGAAGGTTTCTTCCAAGGCGGCTTCCGCCCTCTTTGCCGGAACGGTGACCGACAGCGGACGCTTCAGGTTCGACACTACATCTGCCGGGACGTTCAGACGCGTTTCGTTTCTCCTCGAGGCGGGAATAGATACGAACTCGATCTACGGCAGGCTCTACACCACAAGCGTGAAGGACCTCAAGCTCAAGGCAAAGTTCGTCGAGAAGATCCGGTTCACCGACAAAAACGTCGGCTACATCTACACTACTGCTCAGGAACTGAAGGACCTGGGAGTTTC
>CAKJZO010000087.1 GCA_918298275.1 Spirochaetota bacterium
AGCGCCGCATGCTTCGTGAAGAGGCGATGGACCTTGCACTCTGGAACCTTCCGGGGCGAGACGGCGATATCCGGACAATCTGGCCCGAGGATTACGACAGGTCCTCCAAGAACGAGGTCCGAAGGATCTTCACCCGTGTCATGGCACACCTTTCGGAACTCCGAAGAAGCCCCGTCGACTACAGCACGTTCAATCCCGATTATGACTTCAGGGGCCGCAAGCCCGATATCAACACGGACTTCCTCTCACCCGACAGGATCATGGGCCGATGCCCCTGTCCCCGCGACGGCGAACAGACAAGATGCTGCAATCTCAAGACCCTTGATGCCGTCCAGCAGTGCGCCTTCGCCTGCGCCTACTGCTCAATCCAGAGCTTCTATTCGCAAAACGAGATCCGCGTCCTCTCCGACCTGAAGCAGCATTTGGACAACATGGTCTTGGAAGAAGGAACCTGGCACATAGGAACCGGCCAGAGCTCGGACTCCCTGCTCCTGGGTGATGACTACGGCACCCTGACGGCCTTGAAGGCCTTTGCCGAGAAGCACCCCGATGTGATAGTGGAGCTCAAGACAAAGAGCGCCCGCACGGACTGGATAGCCATGGATCTTCCGCGCAACATAGTCTCGACCTGGTCGCTGAATGCAGAGACACCTGCGGCAAAAGAGGAACATCTGGCAGCCGTTCCGAGTGCAAGAATCAAGGCAGCCCGTGCCTGCGCCGAAGCAGGACATCCGGTCGGCTTCCACATCCATCCGATGGTCTTCTTCGAAGGCTGGGAAGAGGAATACCGAAACCTTGTGATGGCCTTATGTGACAATATCGATCCGGAAAATGCGGTAATGGTAGGAATAGGTACCCTCACCTTCACAAAACAGAACCTCAGGGCACTGAGGGAATCCGGTCGTCCCACAAGGGTGACACAGATGCCGCTTTCCCCGATTGCAGGCAAGTTCTCATATGATCTCGAGACCAAGAATAAAATGTTCAGCTACCTCTACAACTGCTTCCCGCAGGATTGGAAGGACAAGGTTTTCTTCTATCTCTGCATGGAAGACCCGTCCCTCTGGGAGCCGTGTCTTGGGCGTTCCTACAGCTGCAATGCAGACTTCGAGGCGGACATGAAACGCCGTTATCTTGCAAAACTGTTCGGAAATTGATTTCCCTTTGCCGATATAGTATCATCGGACACATGAAACGCAATGACGCCCGTCAGTGTTATGACATTCCGATCTACAACAGGATCTATCCGTTTCTCCTGAAGAGAAGAAGCGATTCATTGGTATATCACACATTCAATCTCGACGTCACGGAGACCGTGAAGTACATCCGCGCCTACAATGCAACCAAACCCGAATTGAGGCTAAAGTTCTTCTATGTCTTCTGTGCAGCATTCATGCGCATGATTGTCCTCAGACCGGAGCTCAACCGCTTCATCGCAAGCAACCGGTACTGGCAGCGCAACGAGCTTTCCATGAACTTCGTGGTCAAGGAAGACTTCACCGATGAAGCTCCCGAGACCAGCAATCCTCTGGTGTTCAGGCCGGAAATGACACTGATGGAGTATGCCAGAATCATCGATGACTACATCAACAACGCAAAACATGTCTCGGAGAACTCCAACTTCACCGACGATACCATCGCAGCCTTCGTAAAATTCCCGACCTGGGTCGTAGCTACTGCTGCAAAGTTCCTCGGTATGCTGGACAAACGAGGCAAAGCTCCTTCGTTCCTGAGAGAAGCCGACGGCCTGCACACATCCGTATTCATCTCCAACCTCGGTTCCATAGGAATCACGGGCGGCAGTCCCCACCATCACCTCTACGAATGGGGAACCACCAGCCTCTTCATCACCCTGGGAGCCATGGAACGCAAGCGTGAATTCGATGATGACGGCAAGGTCATCTCCAGCAGGGAGTTCATCCAGGTCGGAGCCACCGTAGACGAGAGAATCACTTCCGGCTTCTACTTCATCAAGAGCCTCAAACTCCTCCAGGATCTTCTGAACAATCCCCAGGAACTGGAGAAAGTGCCGGAGATTCCGACGGACACCATCACCAAGAAGGAATACAAGGCCAAGGTCAGGGAAGCCGATCGTCAGAGAAGACTGGCCAAGAAGCAGGCAAGGAAAAAGTCATGAACATGATTCTCTTCGAAGAGCTTCCTCAGAACTGTCTCATACCGGCTTCGGACGAAAGGGCCAATCACATCCGTGAGGTACTGAAACTCCAGAAGGGCGATACCTTCAGGATGGGGATCATCAACAAAAGCGAAGGCGATGGCACAATAGAGGCCATTACCGATGAAGGCGTTCTCTTCTCCTATTCACCGAAGACAGTACCTACCATGCACCCGGTTACCCTGCTCTGCGCCCAGGTCAGGCCTATCTGCATGAAACGCATTCTTCGTGAGGCGGTCAGCCTCGGAGTACAGAGGATAATCCTCTGCGGTTCGGACACCGGAGAGAAGTCCTATCTTTCAAGCAATCTCTACAAGACAGGCGAATACAAGGAATACCTTCTGGACGGAGCAATGCAGGCCTGTCATGCAGGTATGAGCGAAGTTTTATTTGCAAACACTGCAGATGGGGCCATCAAAATGGTTCGTGAGAATTGTCCTGATTCAGAGCTGATAGTACTGGACAACGTAGTGGGATCGGTGCCCCTGAGCACTGCATCCATCGGAAAATCCGCCGTCCTTGCAATAGGCCCGGAGCGCGGCTGGTCAGACCGTGAGAGAAAGCTCTTTTCGGATGCCGGATACAGACCCATGCTGCTTGGTTCCAGGGTCCTGAGGACAGAGACCGCATGCAGCGCCGGAGTAGCCGTATTGCTTTCAAGGATGGGACTACTTTAGTGCAGAGTTGATATCCGACTCCCTTTAGTATAAAATTCAAGAAATTCATGAAGAGACTGTTGTTTATTCTTGCTACTGTTTTTCTCCTCTTTTTCGCGCTCGGGAACATCGTTGCCCAATCGCAGGGAGAGACTCTGCAGCTGCTCATCGATCCGGGAAAAGACGAAATCGTCCTGAATCCGTACACGGCATCCGACAGCAACAGCATCATCATAATGCTCAATCTCTACGACGGGCTTTTCGGATACGATTCAAAGACCAGCGAACCGGCTTTGGCTCTGGCACAGAGCTATGAAGTATCCGAGGACGGGCTTAGGTGGACATTCAGCCTCCGGCCCTGCAAGTTCTCAGACGGAACAGACATCACATCAAAGACCTTCGCCGAATCATGGAACTACATGCTCGGCGGCCCGCTTGCCAGCAATCTTGATTTCGTGGCACGCCGTGCAGACGGGAAACTGGACCTTGAAACACCGGATGCCCAAACACTGGTCGTGAACCTCAGATACGCAGTACCCTATCTGCCGAGCCTTCTGTGCCAGCCCTGCCTTGCGGCAATCAAGGATACGGCATCATTCAGCGGCGCCTACACGCTCCTGAGTCAGGCCGATAATCAGATCAGACTCAGAAGGAATCCCTATTACTGGGACACCGTAAAGACCGATTTCGTCGAAATCACAATAGGCGAAGGCTATGACCAGGCCTTCCTGAACGGGCAGATACATTGGTCCATGGCTCCGATTGCGGATGCCGCAGACTACATGGTTCTTTCGAAGCTCTATGCAACGACATTCTTCTATTTCAGCGCGAAGGAAGGGGCGTACGCAGACGAGAACATCCGCAAGGCTCTAATAGACGTCATTCCCTGGGATATCATCAGAAGCCTTCAGGGAAGCTTAATGGAATCATCCTCGCTTGTCCCGGACAGCGGCATCTCGGCGGATATCGACGATGACATAATCGCCCTTCTTGCAGAAGGCGGCTATCCCTACGGACAGAAGGCCCTGCCCATGATCAGCATGGCTGTCACTCGCGGCTCCCAGAATGCAGTGGTTGCCGAGCTGATCGCAGAGCTCTGGTCCAAGACCCTCGGAATCACGGTCACCCTGAATACCGTCCCGCTTTCGGTATTCGCATCGGTTCCCGAGGATAACCCCTACGACTTCTGTACAATCACATGGATAGGCGATTATTTCGACCCGATGGCCTTCCTGCAGCTGTTTGCTTCGGACAGTTCGTTCAACCTTGCAAACTTCAGCGACGATCGCTATGACGAGCTTCTGGATCTGGCGATGAAAGCCGACGAAATCTCAAGACGCGAGCTTCTTCTTCAGGCAGAGCAGATACTGCTTGATTCAGGCGTCGTAATTCCGATGTCCACCGCTTTTGCAACCAACTTCGTGCGCAAGGACCTGATCTCCGGTTGGGAGACCAATCCTCTGGACATCCATCCTTTCAAAGAGATTTCACTCAACTAGAAGACAAACTGCCTGACAGACCACCGCATCAGCTGTGCCCAGTTCTCCGAGCATGTGTTCTGCGGTCTTTGCCTTGACATCGAAACAATCGAAGGAAATACCCAGCAGTTCCGACATCCTTTTCCTAATAGCCTTCTTGTACGGCCCGAGCTTGGGACTCTGCAGGATTACCGTAGTATCGACATTGACTATAGAAAAGCCCTTGGAGCGCACCAGGGAGACGGTTTTCTCCAGAAGGACAGCCGAATCGATGTCCTTGTAGGCGGAATCATTGTCGGGAAAGAGCGTTCCGATGTCATCAAGGCCTGCGGCGCCGAGCAGGCTGTCGATCACCGCATGGATCAGGGCATCCCCGTCAGAGTGTCCTACGCAGCCTTTTGGACTGTCTATGCGCACTCCTCCGAGAACCAGATTCCTTCCTTCTGCAAGTTTATGGATATCCCAGCCTGTTCCTATCCTGTTCATCTGTTTCCTCCGCTTTCAGACCTGAAGATCCGATGCGTATGTTATCTTCCTGTTGTCCGCATTTCCCTGCACGAAAGCCACCTTGCCGCCCCAATCCATGAAGATTTCAGTATCGTCGGTATATGCCTTTCCGGACACGGCAGCTTCATGGGCCCGGAGGATATCCGGGAAGCGGAAACACTGCGGTGTCTGCACTGTGCAGATGCCTTCACGGGAGAGCCTTCCGCACAACAGTCCGTCATCATCTACACGCACCATGGTATCCGTGACCCTGAGGCAGGGACAGGAGCCTCCGGTTATCTTTGCAGCATCAAAACAAGCCTTAACAAGGGGTAAGTCGATAAAAGGCCTTGCTCCATCATGAATGCCTACTACGCTGATGTCACTTGATTTTTTACTCTGTTCAAGGGATTTTAGAGCATTGAAAACCGATTCCTGTCTGGTTGCTCCGCCTTGGACAAAAAGGATTTCCAAACTCTTAATCTCAGCCATGCCGTGCGTTTGTAAGACAAGCTTACGAACGGTTTCAAGGTCTCCTTCCCGATAAGTCACCGCAAGAACGGCAAGGTCTTCCAACTGAAGAAACGGCAGGATGGCATGACAGAGTACGGGAAGATCATCGATACATAGGAATTCCTTCTTGAGGCCTTTGTTTTCTGAGGATGAATTGAATCTTCGGGATGAGCCTGCAGCGGTGATGATCACGGCAGAGGACATTTACTTCTCCAGGTATGTGAAGATGGTCTTCTCTATGTCCTTCTTGTCCCTGTTCAGGGCATAGGAGCACTCGTCAACCAGAAGGCTGAGGGCATTGTCGTAGAGCTTGCGCTCCTGAACGGGAAGTTCCTTTACCTTGCTTCTGTGATACAGACCCTGAACAACCTTTGCTATCGAGAAGATAGAACCTTCCTTGATGAGGTCCACATTCATCTGATAGCGGGCTTTCCAGTCAACTGCCACCGGTTCGTACTTGCTTGAGATGCTTTCCAGCGCAGCAAGGGCATCTGCTTCGCAGACTATGCCGCGCACTCCGGACTCTGCAACTTTCTCAACCGGGATGCTGACTGTCATATCGGCCATGTCTATGTATATCACGTAATAGAGAACCGGAGTATCCCGGACAATACGCTCACGTATGTCCTTGATAACACCCACACCCTGAAGAGGATATACAACGTGCTCGCCGATCTGGAACTGGTTCTGTCCTTCCGAATTCATATTGTTATTATACCCCAAATTAGGGGTCAAAACAACAAGGAATATAGAAAAAAAACTCTACATGGGCTATAGTATCCCACTGGTGCGTCAGGTCGAAAAGATGGTCTGAAATCGCACGAAAAGGTAAAAAAATGACTAAAAACGATATGGAAACAAGACGCTGCGGCGTTCTCATTCACCCGACTTCGTTTCCTTCGCCGTTCGGCATAGGAGATTTCGGAGAAGAAGCCAGACAGACCCTCATGATGCTTGCAAAAGCAAAGGTCAGCCTCTGGCAGATCCTGCCATTGGGACCCACCGGTTACGGAGACAGCCCCTACGCTGCCCGCTCCACATTCGCAGGCAACGAGCTACTGATAGACCTCAGGTCACTTGACCGGATGTTCTCCATTGGCAAAACCTATGAGGATCCCGAGAACAGAACCACCGGCAGAGTCGACTACAATGCAGTCTATGCAAACAAGATGCCCCTTCTCAAGGAAGCCGCACAGCTTTTCATAGACGGAAAGTCGTCGAAGGATGCCTACAAGGCCTTCTGCAACGAAAACGCCTGGTGGCTTGATGACTATGCCCTCTATCAGGCACTGGTCAACCATTTCAACGATTCAAGGTGGTTCATGTGGGAAGACGGCCTCAAGACCAGAAAGAAGACCGTCCTTGCAAAGTGGAGGAAAACCCTTGCATCCCAGATCGAGGTCTACAAGGTCCTCCAGTACTTCTTCTTCACCCAGTGGGATGACCTTCACAGGTTCGCCAACGGACTCGGAATCAAGATCATCGGAGACATCCCCATCTATGTCGCAGGTGACAGTGTCGATGCATGGACCAATCCACAGCTGTTCAAAATCGATGCACAGGGCAACCAGACGGCCCAGGCAGGCTGTCCGCCTGATGCCTTCACGGCAGAAGGTCAGCTCTGGGGCAATCCGGTCTACAACTGGCCCGTCCACAAGGCCGATGATTACTCCTGGTGGAGAACACGCATGGAGATGACACTCAAGCTGGTGGATATCGTCAGGATAGACCACTTCAGAGGCTTCGAGTCCTACTGGGAAGTTCCTGCCGGTGCAGTCAATGCAGTCAAAGGCGAGTGGATTCCCGGACCGGGCATGGATCTTTTGGCTCACTTCAAGGGTCTGAACGTCATCGGCGAGGATCTCGGATTCCTCACTCCGGCCGTTGCAGCCATGAAGAAGAAGAGCGGCTTCCCGGGCATGAAGATCGCACAGTTCGCCTGGGACTACTCAAAGGGTTACTTCGATGCGACCAATGCCTACCTGCCCCACAACTACGAGACAAACTGCGTAGCCTACACTGGCACGCATGACAACGAGACAACCCGCGGCTGGTACAACGGTCTGTCCGACCAGTACAAGGATATCGTCAGACGCTATTTCCAGAGTCCGGACGAGGACATCGTGTGGCAGATGATCAGAGGCCTTCTGGCAAGTGCCGCCAACACGGTGGTGATTCCCATGCAGGACATCCTGGGTCTGGACAACAGCGCAAGGATGAACCTGCCTTCATCGGTAGGTAGCGCCAACTGGTCCTGGAGATACGATCCGTCTCTCATGCAGGATTGGATGATGGCCAGACTCAGGGAATTCATCCATCTCTACGGACGCGAACAGCTGGAGAAATGGGATATTTGAAACTATTCCTAATTCGGCAATAAAAACTGATAATAATAGTGGCTTAGGGCTGCAACCGCAAGATTGCAGCCTTTTTGTTGCACTTGGTTGCAGCCGGAACACATAAACCAACGCTTTTGATTTCCATGCAATTGACACTCAAAAACAAATAGGCAACACTTAAGCATGGACGAACTGAAAGCACGAATACTGTCGGAAGGCAAGATCCTTCCGGGCAACATTATCAAGGTCGGGTCGTTTCTTAACCACAGAATCGATACAGCCCTCATGGGCAGGATGGCGGACGAATTCGCCAGACACTTCGACATCTCCAAGATAACAATGATTCTAACCATCGAGGCAAGCGGTATCGCATTGGCATCGGTCTGCTCCTACAAGTGGGGAATTCCAATGCTCTTTGCAAAGAAAGCCAAGAGCGACAACATCGAGAACGGAATCATCTGCTGCGAAATCTATTCCTATACCTATAAGAAGAACGTCACCGTCATGGTTGAGTCCGAGCTTCTCAAGCCCACCGACAATGTCCTGATCATGGATGACTTCCTGGCAAACGGCGAAGCCATCCGCGGCCTGACGGATCTCGTCAGGGAAGCCGGAGCAAGCCTTGAAGGAATAGGAATTGCCGTCGAGAAGGGATTCCAGGGCGGCGGAGACAAGTTCCGCAAGATGGGAATCGATATCTACAGCCTTGCAGTAATCGATTCAGCGGAAAACGGAACAATCAAGTTCAGAGACTGAAACAAAATGAAAGCCGATGAAGAGAAAGTGCTGATTCTGGACTTCGGAAGTCAGTACAACCAACTCATAGCCAGACGCGTGAGAGAGATCGGTATCTACTGTGAAGTAAGACCTTTCTCCCTGTCATTCAAGGAAATAGAGGATTTCAACCCTATTGCCGTAATACTCTCGGGCGGACCTTCCAGCGTCTACGACGAGAAATCCCCCAAGATAGACAAGAGAGTGTTCGAACTCGGCATTCCCGTTTTGGGAATCTGCTACGGAGCCCAGCTGATGGCCCACACGCTCGGCGGAACCGTCGTTCCTGCCGACAGTCTGGCCAGCCGTGAGTACGGAAGAACCGAAACAGAATTCAACACCAATTCTTCCTTATTCGGCAATATAACAAGCAAAAGCATCACATGGATGAGCCATGGGGACAGTGTAAAGCAGATTCCGGAGGGTTTTGTACCCATCGCCCACTCTGCCGGATGCCCCTATGCAGGCTTCGAGAACAATGAGAAACGCTTCTACGCCGTTCAGTTCCATCCTGAAGTCAGTCATACCGAAAAAGGCACCGAGATTCTCAGGACCTTCCTTGTGGATATAGCCAAGGCAAAGGCAAACTGGTCCATGGCAAACTACAAGCAGACTGCAATAGATGCAATCCGCGCAAAGGTCAAAGACGGCAAGGCCCTGCTTGCACTCTCCGGCGGCGTGGACAGCTCTGTTGCGGCCGCACTCATGTCCCAGGCCATCGGGGAAAACCTCACCTGCGTTTTCGTCGATCACGGCCTCATGCGCAAGGACGAGGGAGATCAGGTCGAGCAGATTTTCTCCTCCTACAAGCTGAACTTCGTCAGGGTCAACGCCCAGAAGCTTTTTCTGGACAAGCTGAGCGGCGTCAGCGAGCCGGAGAAGAAGCGCAAGATAATCGGAGAGGAGTTCATCAGGGTCTTTGAGAAAGAGGCGAAGAAGATCGGCAAGGTAGACTTCCTCGTGCAGGGCACGATCTATCCGGATGTCATCGAGTCAGGCCTCGGCAGCAATGCCGCCGTGATCAAGAGCCATCACAATGTCGGAGGTCTTCCGGACTATGTCGACTTCAAGGAAATCATCGAGCCGCTGAGGTATCTCTTCAAGGATGAAGTGCGTCAGCTGGGCAGGGAGCTGGGTCTTCCGGAGTACCTTGTAAGCCGTCAGCCTTTCCCCGGACCGGGCCTTGCAATCCGCATCATCGGAGATATCACCCAGGAGAAACTGGACGTTCTCAGAGAGGCCGACTGGATATTCAGAAGTGAGATTGAAAACGCCCGAGTGAAGGATGCAAGCCAATACTTTGCCGTCCTTACAAACACCCGAAGCGTCGGTGTAATGGGAGACGGAAGGACCTACGAATATACCCTTGCCCTACGCTGTGTAAGCACCTCTGATTTCATGACTGCGACGTTTACAAGGATTCCTTACGAACTGTTGGAAAAGATATCCCACCGCATCGTAAACGAAGTCCCCCACATCAACCGCGTCGTCTACGACATCACCGCAAAACCACCAGCAACTGTAGAGTGGGAATAAAATTAGCTTAGTTAGTAAGCAATAATTACAAAGCCGGCAATCACATGCCGGCTTTATTCTTTACCAATCCGAAACGCTGTTTTCAACACACGGAAGCGTCTGTCCTGATCTCGTTGATGACCGGCATTTCCCCATTAATCAGATTTGAACTTCAGCGTGAACCAAAAACGTAGTTTCGCAATGCATCGTTGATTCTTGTCTGATAGCCCTCCCCCTGACTTTTGAAAGCCTCGAGCACATCGGCATCGATTCTAAGTGATATCTGGACTTTCCTGGGCTTGTAGACGTTATGGTCAACAAGGTAATACGGAGCAAACTCTGCCAATTGTTCTGAAGAAAGCTTCGGGGCATCCTTTGAGTATCGAACAGGTTTTCTTGAAGCCTCCTCAACTTCTCTCAGCATTTCAGCTGTCGGCTTTTGTCCAATCTGAATTTCGTGATTTTCCATTTGCATTGTAGATTCTCCTTTCATTCTTGTCGGCCAATCTTGCAGATATCAACCTACAGACATCATCTCTCTCCGTATAGACGACAAACAATACTTTTCCAACCATCCCAAGGGTCTGATAACGGTCTTCCATGGAATCATTGCTCTCAGACCTGTCATATCGCTCCAATCTGTTGGGATCAGCAAACACATATTGTGCAGTCTCGAAACTGATTCCATGGTATTGTTTGTTGATTTCCGCCTTATGCGGATCCCATGTGACTACCATACTCTCTCCTTTTTGTATATACAAAAACGACAATACAGCAGTCTATTATCAGAATAATGTCTACTGTAGGGAAAAGCAAGACCATCTCCAGTTTTTCTCCATAATTCCTATAACAGAAAAACTGCAGTTTCCATTAGAAATAACGAGGCGCTTTTGTCCGTTTTTTAGTTTTTATTTTTCTTTAATATAACGAGTTGTTGTTTTTTACTGTCAGAATATAGACATCATGCCACGGGGAATCTGATGGTCAGGACATTCAGGCCCAGGAGGTTCTGATAGGTGACATCATCTGCCAGCTTCATCACCATGCGGATACCGATGTTCTTCTCAGGGCTCTCATCCGAGAACTGGGAAGCACGCTCCTTCGGATCAAACGGAATGCAGTCGTCCTTGATTCTGAGAAGAAGGCTGTCGTTTTTCAGGATCACGCTGACAATGACCTGATGGCTCTTGCTGTCTGCGCTGAAGCCATGGCGGACAACGTTCCCCGCCATCTCTTCGATACTCAGGGCGGCATAGACGCAGACCTTATGTGAAAGGGCATGCCTTGTGCAGAAGTCCTGGACCTTCTCGGATGTAGACAGTGCATCGTCCATGCTCTCGACCACTAGTTCCAGTTTCATGTCATCGGAAACTCCGAAGTCCTTTCTGAGGAACAGCCAGTCATCAAAAGATGACGGAAAACGCCTGTTGAATATGCAGGCATATACAAGAATGGAAACCAGGATAAAGAACAGGCCTATCGGGTGGGATATCCATACTCCGAACGCACCCAGAAGCTGGGCAAGAATCAGAGCGGGAGCGACCACGGCAAGAAAGCCGTCGAGGAAGGACAGCAGGTTAACAAACAAGTTGTGCCCGCAGGCATGAAGATAATTGCAGTAGATCTGAATCAGCATTATCAACGGCATGCACAGCGCATAAATCAGGAAAAGCTGTTTTGTGATCACATACACATGAGAACTCTTGTCTGCAAAGAAAACCGAAGTGAGCGGACCGGAAAGGACGGCTGCAACCACTGTAACGATTGCGGAAAGGATCATACCCTTGGACAATGCGGTCTTCATCACCGTTCGCAGGCCGTCCCTGTCTTCCTCTCCGATCAGAACACTGGACATCATCCTGACAACCGAACCGACTCCGACACAGAAAGCAACCTCCAGGCCGGAGAACATTCCGAATGCGCCTTGGGCGGAAAGACCGTCGCTGCCTGCATATTTGAGAAGGATTATGTTCAGGACTAGGGCTCTCACTGCCAGATAGAAAATAAGGGCGGCACCGGGGAAGCCGGTCTTGAGCAGAGGCAGAAGCTGGGAGATATCGATCCTGGACAGGGAGAATTTCAGTTGAGCCTTGCCGGTGAAATAGTAAGGGATGAGAATCAGCAGATATATCCAGTTGCTTATGCTTGTGGCAAGGGCAAGTCCGAAAGGTCCCATCCGGAAGACCTTGACCAGGACTATGTCAAGAACGATGTTGCTTATCATCATTACCACAACACCGATATAGCCTATAGCGCTCTTGCGTTCAAGCTGGAGGAACATGGCTACCTGCTGGGCAATCATCATCGGCATGATACCCAAGCCATAGCCTCTTATGTAAGAAACAAGTGCATTTTTAAGGTTCGGGCTGGCACCCAGGGCACTGGCCATAGGAGACGGAATCAGTAAGCTGATGGCCGAGAGAATTGTTCCGACCAGAAATGCGATGGTAAGATTAAGGGAGAAGAGACTGTTTGTCTTGTCGAGATCGCCTCTGCCCATATACTTGCCGCAGAGGATCGAAGAACCGCCCAAAAGTACAGAACTCACAGCAGCGAGGACATTCACCATCGTGAAATAAAGACCGATGACACCGACGGATTCGGCATCTATGAATCGTCCGGCCACTGCACCGTCGACTATCGAGTTTATCGAGCCCATGGCAATTATCAGAATCTGAACAGGCAGGAGCTTGTAGAACAGTCTTTTGAACACCTGTGGAACCCTCCTCTTGAGAACTCAAGTCCGACTGCCGTCATCGCATCAGGACCTTTCCATTATACTGGTATCGGTCTTACCTGCACAGTATCAATATATCTGCTGTTTTTTTTAAAAGTTACCGTTATCCCTTTGCATATCACATTCTTTTCCTCTAACATGATTTCACATCTCAAGGGATCATCCCCGGTTTTCATTTGGAGTCATGACATGAAGAAAGTTCTGTTTTTCATTCTTGCAGCAATGCTGTGTCTGTTCATCTCCTGTCAGTCTTCGCAGCCTGTAGAACAGCAGGTTGCTCAGCAGCAGGGTCAGGGTCAGGTTTTCCTCGAAAGAGAGACCGGAAAACTCCAGGGACAACCTTGGGTAAACTCCAACGTCTATGGAAACTGGCCGGAAAGCAAACCGGCAGTCGAAGAGAACTATGAGCTCTATGTCAATTACGACAGCTACATGCAGGCAATGAATAGCAATCTTACCGAGGATAGCCTTTACGACAGATCAGATGAGTACCAGCAGACGATAATCCGCCAGTTGATTGAAGACACATCAGTGACCTCGGACGAGCTTGAACTGATCAGGGCATACTATGGGCTTTTCGCAGACTTTGACAGGCGCAACACCCAGGGCAATGATCCGCTGGTCGAATACAGGGACATGATCGTCAAAAAGAACAATGTGGAAGAACTCTCCGCAGAAATCCAGAACGGACTTGTCTTCGGAAATCCGTTTGCCACATTCGCCGTGAATGCGGCAGCAGACGGATCCGGAAAGTACGGAGTATGGATCGACTTCAACCTGCCGATCACATCCAAGCTCGAGCCCGGCTACACGGAAGAAGACCTTGAAAACGTCAAAGCATACCTCGTGTACCTTCTTCTCCTTGCATCCTACGAACAGGATTTCGCAGTGAAGATGGTCAATCTGCTGGAAGACTTCGAGATGAAAGCATTTGAATTGGACAAGAAGTTCGTCAGCGAAAACGAGTTGGAAAACGATGCCATCATACTGACACTGGATGAGATCAAGGACTTCTGCACGCCGCTTTACGATCTTATCATCGGCCTCGGTTACTACTCCGCAGACGGAGAACCGGTATGCTACCTCATAAGGAATGCCGGAATGTTCTATGGCATCGAGCAGATGTACATGGATGAGAACATCAACATCATCGATACCATCTACGTTCTGTCCATGGCCGAATATGCCAAGGAGTTCCTTGATCTCAAGACCTTTGCCGAAGTGAACGACATCGAGGATCCCGAAACAATCGACATCAATGAGATTGCCTACTCCTTCATCACCAAATATCTTTCCGGTGCAGTCGATCAGGTCTATCTCGAGTTCGCCTTCCCCGCAGACCTCCGCGATAAGATCACGGAGCTTACCAAGCAGTACATGGCAGCCATGAAGGAAAGGCTGGAAAAGGAAGACTGGATGTCCGAAGAGACCAAGGCGAGCGCACTGGAAAAGCTGCAGCAGATGGTCTCCGTCGTCGTTTATCCCGATGAATGGCTGGACTTCAGCGAGCTCAGGGAGCTTGTCCAGGATCACGACCAGTTCCTCCTGGATGCGGTTCTCTGCCGCGATGACTTCTTCAGGGAATATGTTACATCTTTCCTCGGGAAGGACATCGAAAGAGGAAACTGGGTCTTCTCCAACACCAAGACCACCGAGGCCAACGCCTATTACATACCCAGCGAAAACTCCATCAACATCCTTGCGGGCATCCTCTATGACACCCTCTATTACGACAACAGCACGGAGTCCATCCTTGCTTCGATAGGCGCTACGATCGGTCATGAAATCACTCATGGTTTCGATACCGACGGTGCCAGATACAATGGTATCGGCAATGAGGAAGCCTGGTGGACACAAGAGGATGCCGCAGCTTTCGAGGCCAAGGCAAACCGCGTTGCCGAAGAACTCAGCAAGATAGAAGTATTGGACGGTTGCAGAGTCAACGGCGAATTCGTACTGAATGAGATGATAGCAGACCTCGGAGGTCTTGCCCTTTGTCTGGACCTTGCAAAGCAGTATGAGAACTTCAACTATGACGAGTTCTTCCAGTACTATGCATTCATGTGGTACATGATCATGCCGGATGCGCAGACTGCACTGAATACCTACACAGAGGACAATCATCCCGCAAACTATATCCGTGCAAACTTCTCGGTACAGATGTTCGACGAGTTCTACGAAACCTATCCTCAGGTAGTCGAGGGAACTCCGATGTACCGTGCTCCGGAAGACAGAGTCAAAGTCTGGTAATCTGCATTTACGTTATTTCTCGAACAGCTTGAGAAGCTTCATCTTCCTCTGACCGGCCTTGCCTCCGTAAGGATGCTCCCTCAGAGGAAGATTCATATGAGTCTTCCCCTTCAGCACTGAAGTCGGATGCGTGAATTCCCTGAATCCCCACTCACCGTGGTAGGCGCCCATGCCCGAGTGCCCCGTTCCGTTGAACGGCACGCCCTTGACCATCATGTGGATGCAGACCTCGTTGATGCATCCTCCGCCATACTGCATCGTGGTCATCACCTTCTTCGCCCACTTCATGTCGGATGTGAAGACATAGAGGGCTAGCGGATGCTCCCTGTCTGCTATCAGATCCATGATTGAATCAACTTCGCTGTCCTTGAACGGGACCACCGGAAGAAGCGGACAGAAGAGCTCATGCCTGACGATATCCTCGTCGGATCCGACCGGATAGATAATCGTGGGTGAGAACCTGTTTCTTGATCTGTCCCCGGTGCCCCCGAACACGATGCGGTCCTTGTACTGAGTGCACAGGCGCTCGCACTTGTCATAAACCGATGAAGTGATGAGCTTCGGATATTCCGGGTTTTCCTCGGCCTTCTCCCCTATCTGTCTTACGAACTCTGCCTTCAGATGCCCAAGGAACTCCTCGGCAACCTCATCGGATACTGCAATCTGGTTGATGTTTATGCAGATCTGGCCTGCATTGCAGAGCTTGAAGAAAGCGATCTTTCTGGCAGCATCCCTGAGGTCGGCGTCCTTTCTGACAACGGCCCAGTTTCCGGTTTCGCCTCCGAGCTCAAGAGCTACCGAGGTCAGGTTGTGGGAAGCCATCTCAAGAACATGCTTGGCAACCGCAGGAGATCCCGTATAGAAGATCTTGTCGAACCTTTCGGCAAGACACATGTCGGCTACGTCATGCCCGCCGTCGATTACCGTCACATACTTCCCAGGGAATGTCTCGGCAATCATCTTCTTCAAGGCCTTGGTGCTGGCAGCGGATTTGGAGCTTGTCTTGATCACCGCAGTGTTTCCTCCGCAGAGGCTTGCGGCAAGGACACCCAGGGTCAGGAGGACCGGGAAGTTGAACGGGCTGATTATCAGCGACACCCCGTAGGGCATCTTGTAGACAGTGGTCCTGGTGCTCGGAAAACACATAAGGCCGCTGAAATGGTGTTCGGGTCTGGCCCACTTCCTAAGGCCCTTGAGAATCTCGTTGACCTCGACGATGACCGGACCTATATCACAGAGATAGGCTTCCACGGGGCTTCTGCCCAGATCCTCTGCCAGGGCTTCCTGGAGGATGCTCTGATTGGCAATGACGGCACTCTTCAGCTTTTTGAGCTGCTCGATTCTCCATCTGACATCAAGAGTCTCCCCCGTCCTGAAGTATCGCCTCTGTTCAAGAACGATATCGTGAATCATGTCCTGCGTATAACTCACTTCAGAACCCCCTTCTTATCTGGTCAAGCAGCATCAGGATTTCATTGTCCGTGAGCGTCCTTGACGGAGAATAGTTGATCGAGTCGGCGTTTATCATCTTCTTGAGCCTTTCATAGTCCTCGACCTTCAGCAGGCTGCAACCTTTTTCGAGGCCGCACCTGTCTAGAAGAGACTGAACCTCAAGAAGGAATCCGTCTGCAGCACTGACCTGGTCAAGCCCAGTATCCGGATGGCAATGGG
Organism: Spirochaetota bacterium; assembly: GCA_918298275.1. Lineage (GTDB taxonomy): Bacteria > Spirochaetota > Spirochaetia > Sphaerochaetales > Sphaerochaetaceae > UBA9732. The sequence continues at coordinate 16,596 of CAKJZO010000087.1, forward strand.
AGAAGACGGCAGCAAGCTGAGCGTACCTCTGGTTCTCCTGTGCTTTCATAATCGGCAGCAGACACCATGCGATTGCCTTGCCGTGAGGAATGTGGTACAGGGCTCCCAGCGAATGGGCAAATGCATGCACATAGCCTGCAAGCTGGGTATTGATTGCATTGCCTCCGTAATGGGCTGCAAGCAATGTGGCCTGCCTTGCTTCTACATTCTTCGGGTCATCAAGAAGGATCGGGAGGTTTTCCAAAATCAGTCGCACGCATTCACGGCTCTTGAAAACATCCTCCTCCGAGGAATTGATATCTGCCAGAAGTCCCTCCAGTCCGTGACTCAGGGCATCGATGGCACACCAGACCGTCACACCCTGAGGTGCGTTCACGATCAGTTCGCTGTCCAGTATCACATGACTTATGGTAAGGCCTACGACGACAGTCGATTTCTTTACACCGCGATTATTCTTTACAACGGCTCCGACCGTACATTCGGCCCCGGTTCCCGCTGTGCTCGGGATGTTTATCATGGGCAAGGTCCCGTCCGGGGCCACTGCAAACTTCAGCAGAAACTGGCGCAGGGGCAGATGCGGGTGTTTTGCACTTGCGGCTATGATCTTGGCACTGTCCAGGACAGAACCTCCGCCTATGGCGACGATGCAGTCCGCGCAGCAGTCGATGGCCGCACGTCTTCCGTTCCTTACGATCTCGACCGTAGGCTCGGAATTGATGGAATGGAACACCGTGCATTTCATGCCCTGGCTTTCCAGTGAAGAAACTGCTTTCTGATGCAGGCCGAGACCGAAAAGCGTCTCATCCGTCACCAGAAAAACCGACTTATACCCGGCATTGCAGCAGATCTCCCCAACCTGACTGCGCGTACCGAAACCCTGAATCAGCTCAGGATGTGGAATCGGAACAACCTTGATGACTGTTCCGGGAATCTTCCTGATTGTTTTTCTTTCTACATAGAACGGCATGCCTCAATAATACATCAGAAGCACGTCAAAAGCAAAACCGGATGAATCAGAACAGAAGGACCACTCCCGCTACGGAAACAAGGGTTCCGATTACCGAGAGTACCGAAATCTTCTTCTTTCTGAATATGTCTATGGGAATCAGGAAAAGCGGGCTGGTCTGCACCAGACTCTTGACCACCCCGACGGGAATGAGCTCCATTGCCCCTATTGAAAGAGTCATCGCAAAAACAGGTCCGGCAGCCGAAGCGCAGACTATCATGATGATGTAGCGCCAATCCCTGAAGGCTTTGAACTGCTTGCTGTAATCCCTTCGTTTGAAGAAGCCAAAGACAATCCAGGCAACCAGTCCTCCGGTAAGCCTCAGAAGATTCGTGGATACGGAAGGCAGACTCTCGAGGGCCGACTTGGCCATCACATCGGCCACCGACTGAAGCACAGCGCCTGCCGCTGCGCAGAGGATTCCGGCTTTGAGAGAGATGCTTCGGCCCTTTTCCGATGCGCCCTTAGATCCTACAACCATCAGCGATACTCCGATGACCGTTACGGACATGCCGAAAACCTGCATTGAACTGAGCACCTCTCCGAAGATGAATAGCGACATTATTGCAGTAATCACGGGATTGAGCGTCATGATGACGGACGTTTCCCTGGCGCCCAGACCAACGATTGCCCTGAACATGAAGTAGTCGCAGAGGAAGTATCCGACAAAACCGGAACCGAAGGCCACCGCATAGGTCTGCCACGGATAACCGGCCGGAAGCTGTCTGTCGAAGATAAAAACCAGAATCAGGGACATCGGTACGGCAAGGAACATCCTCACATAGCCGATCATGTCGGATGTGAGTTTCTCACCCATCTTGTTGTAAAGGCTTGTCCCCGCAGCGCTGAGCAAAGCCGCACACAGCGCCATGATCTGTCCCCTGAGCATGCGTGAACTCTACTACAATAAAGCCGATTACTGAAGAGCCATTATCTCCCCGAGGGCGTCGATTGTCAGGAAAATCTCATCTTTCATTGTAAACGGTCCGGGAGAGAACCGAAGGGTTCCGCCGGGGAAGGTCCCCAGACTCTTGTGGCTTGAAGGCGAACAATGCATCCCCACCCTTGTCTCAATCCCGTAACGCTCGCTCAGAAGCGCCGAAATCCGGGCAATGTCCATAGAGTCCGATACCACCGAGATCACCGAGGTCCTGGGTCTGTCCAGAGGGGCGCCGACTATCTTCAGTCCTTTTATCGTCGTCAGACCCTCATAGAGAAGCTCCGTCATTTTTCGCTCGTTTTCTTTGAGCGATCCGAGGTTCCTCCGTACATAGCGGACACTCTCAGCCAGTGCAAGAAGACCCGGAAGGTTCTGAGTCCCCGCCTCGAGCCTGTCGGGCAGTGTCACCGGGACATCCTCGCTGTCGCTCTGGCTGCCGGTCCCGCCGCTGATAAGCGGAGGAATGCTCAGGGCAATATCCTTTCTGAGGGCTATGCCACCCGTGCCTTCAGGGCCCAATAGGCCCTTGTGCCCGGAGAAGACAACGCCGGCGATATGGTTCCTTTTCATTTCAAATTCAACATAAGGAATGGCCTGAGATGCATCGAAGAACAATAAAAGTTTGTTATCATAGGTAAATTGGGCTATTTTTCCGATATCCTGAATGGCACCGGTTACATTGCCTGCGGCACAGATGATCATGGCCTTGGTGTTCGGTCTGATCAGTTTCTCGGCCTCGTTCAGAACCAGATATCCATACTCGTCGCAGGGAATCCTGGAAAACGGAATACCTCTCTGAACAAGAGGTCGCATCACGCTGTTGTGCTCGCAGGAAGAGACAAGGACATGGTCATCCTTTGAGAAAAGACCGCTGATGATCAGGTTCAGCGACTCGGTCACTCCGCTGCTGAAGCAGACGCTCTCGGGAGTTGTGAATCCGAGCATTTCGCCGATATCTTTTCTCAGACCGAACAGCTTGTCGAAAACGGGGAATTCACCAGGGCCGCTGGTTCTGTTTATATTGGTGCAGTCCTTCTCCAGAAATGTCTTGATGACATTCCCTATTCCGGGAGCTTTGGGAAAGCTTGTTGCAGCGTTGTCCAGGTAGATGCGTCTCATAGGGACATTATAGCATACCTTCCATTGTATTTTTGAAAACTCAATGATAAAATCAGCGTTGGAAACAGACATGTTGCCCAAACAGGCTAACATCTGAAAGGAAGGGATAAATGACAATATCCAAAGAAAAGAGAAACCTTGCAATCGCAGGAGGTCTCATCGGTATCATCGCCATCGTTCTTGTTCTTTTGGGAAATCCGAAGAACATGGGTTTCTGCATCGCCTGCTTCATAAGGGACATCGCCGGAGGCATCAAACTCCAGACAGCGGCCCCCGTCAGATATGTCAGACCTGAGATCATCGGTCTGGTTCTGGGCTCGTTCATCATCAGCCTGGTTACCAAGGAGTTCAATGCAAGAGGAGGATCCTCCCCCATGCTGCGCTTCTGCATCGGCGTCATGGTCATGATCGGATGTCTTGCATTCCTCGGATGCCCGTTCAGAATGGTCCTCAGGCTCTCTGCAGGAGACCTCAATGCCCTGATCGGAATGCTGGGCTTTGCAGCAGGAATCGGATGCGGCTCGTTCTTCCTGGCAAAGGGATTCTCTCTCGGAAGATCGCACAGACAGGCTCCGCTCGAGGGCGCTGCCATCTCTGCGGTTAATGTAATCCTTCTGCTTCTGGTCCTTGTGGCCCCTGCCCTGTTCGCATTCTCGGAGAGCGGTCCGGGCTCGATGCATGCACCGATCATCATCTCACTCTGCGCAGGTCTGGTCGTAGGCGTTCTGGCCCAGAGAACCAGGATGTGCATGGCCGGCGGATTCCGTGACATCTACCTGCTCAAGGATGCAACCCTCATCACGGGTTTCATCGCACTGTTCATCTTCGCTCTGATCATGAACCTTGCAACAGGCAACTTCAAGCTCGGCTTTGCCAGCCAGCCCGTCGCACACAGCGCACACATCTGGAACTTCCTGGGAATGTTCGTCTGCGGTCTCGGCTGCACCATGCTCGGCGGATGCCCGCTCAGACAGCTGATCCTGGCAGGTGAAGGAAACAGCGACAGCGCAATCACGGTGCTCGGACTTCTGACCGGCGCCGCTATCTCCCATAACTTCGGCCTTGCCGGCGGAGCCGACAGCGTAGTCGACGGAGTCTACAAGGTCGGCGGAATCGGAACAAACGGAAAGGTCGCCGTCATAGCATGCATAGTGATTCTGCTTGCAATCGCATGTGTGAAGTCATTCGCAAAGAAGAAGGAGGACTGATATGGAACTTGATTGCAGAGGCCTGAGCTGCCCGGAGCCTGTCATCAGGACAAAGAGAGCTATTGCAGATAAACCGGAGAGCATTGATGTTCTGGTTGACCAGAGAGCACCTCTTGAGAATGTCTCGCGCTTTCTCAAGGCAATGAAGTATAATGTTGCTGTCGAGGAGCTTGACGGAGAATGGAAGATCAAGGCAACAAAGTGATGGTGGCGACCTTTGCCAACCATTACGGTGCCATGTTGTTCAGAAAGACTGTAGGAACCGGATGCACACTACGTCCGGTTCCCCGTACTCTGTCCTCCTCCTGCGGAACCTGCGCGTTCTTCAGCGGTCCGTTTCTGAAGGACTATATCAATGAGAATCTCGAGGCCGTCTACGAGCAGAAGGACGGCAAATACATCAAGATCTATGAAAACTGACGTGAAACTGACAAGCATGGTGAAGACCTCCGGCTGCGCGGCCAAGCTGCCTCCGGAGAAGCTCCACAGAGTCATAGACAACCTGCCCCTGATGAAGAGCGACAAGCTTCTCGAGGGGTTCGAAAGCGCAGACGATGCCCTGGTCTATCAGGTGACCGATGACATCGTCTCGGTCCAGACCGTGGACTTCTTCCCTCCCATGGTGGACGATCCGTTCATCTTCGGCGAGGTCGCCGCAGCCAATGCCCTATCCGATGTCTATGCCATGGGCGGAGAGCCTGCCGTGGCCATGAATCTGCTTTGCTTCCCCTCATGCCTGGAACTTGATGTCATGGACAAAATCCTTCGCGGCGGTATTGCCAAGGTCAAGGAAGCCGGAGCTGTAATCGCAGGCGGACATACAATCGCTGACCCTACCCCGAAATACGGGCTATGCGTCACGGGATACATGAAGAAGGATGAAGTCTGGTCCAACTCCGGAGCCGGATGCGGTGATGCCGTAGTCCTGACCAAGGCCCTTGGAGTCGGAATAGTCAACACCGCAGCAAAAGGCGGTGAGGCCTCGCAGAAGAGCATCGATGAAGCCGTGGATTCAATGACACGCCTGAACAAGATTGCCCGGGATACTGCCCGCAAATATGCAGTCCATGCCGCCACAGATGTCACTGGCTTCTCGCTCGCAGGCCACTCCCAGGAGTGTGCCGCAGCATCCGGCGTCAGTATCGAGTTCGACATCAATGAACTTCCGATCATCGAGGGTGCGCGCGAACTTGCCACATTCGGTTTCATCCCCGAAGGAAGATACACAAACGAGGACTACCTGTTCGACAAGGTGCGTTTCGAGGAGGGCATTGCGCAGGATCTGATAGACATAGCCTTCGACCCGCAGACCTCGGGAGGACTTCTTCTGTTCATGCCCGAAGCCGATGCAAAGGCCTTCGTAAAAGAGATGGACAAACCCTACTGCAAGCTCATCGGCAGGGTCGTACCCAAGGCAGAGCGGGACGTAATCTTCAAATAGAACTGAACACACAAAACGGGGCGATTGGAAAACAACCGCCCTGCTCTTTTTTTCGCTCTCTGTTATTTCAGAACCTTCCTCCGAAGCCTCCGCGGCCGCCCATTGCGCCTCCGTCGGCTGCGGCGTAGGCTTCCCTGTCGTATGTCAGAAAGGTCCTGTTTACTATGTGGTGACGTTTGAGGAAGAAGTCGAACTCCGAGGTCTCCAGCTCAGTCAGTCCTTCGGGTCTCTCGCCGGAGAAGACGTAGAACATGGCATCCAGGAACGACATCCCGATTCTTCTCTTGTAGACGATTCCGTCGTATTTCTTCTTGATTTCCAGAAAGACCCTGTTGTTCGTGTTCCGGTCCCAGGTCCCGTATGCACGCAGGCGGAGTTTTTCCTTGTAGTCTGCTCCGTCAACAGAGGTCCTGATCAGATCGTAATCCTCGGTATCGAAGTAGATGTTCTTGATGGAGTATCTGGCGTGGGCATCCGGAACCATCTTCTCACGGATTGCGTCCAGAACCTGTCTGTACTGCGCTTCGGTTAGAAGGTATTTCTTCTCATAGCGCTGGAATAAGAGTTTTGCCTGCTGCATAAAAAAGTTCCTCCGTCGTTTGTCGATGACTCAATTTACGACGAAGGAACTCAAAATGCTTGTTATTCACGGAATTCCACAAATTTCTACATTGTGTGTGGATTGTGTGAAGTTTGCCTGTCAGAACGGGTTCTCTGTAGGATAGAGGACTCCTGCAGGTCTGTTGTAGTCGATGTTCCTGACACCCAGATACCTGAACACCTCGAACAGGGTCTTGCCGCAGTGGCTGAAGGCAACGGCGCCGTGGTGCGGGAAACGGTTCTGGATCAGGGCATGGCGGTAGAAGCGGCCCATCTCGGGAATTGCAAAGATTCCGATTCCGCCGAAGCTGCCGGTTCTTACGGGAAGAACCTCGCCCTGTGCGATGTAGGATCTGACGACTCCCTCGCTGTCGCACTGCAGGCGGTAGAACGTGATGTCGGATGCTGCGATATCACCTTCAAGGGTTCCGCGTGTGAAGTCAGGCTCGCTTCCTTCCGGCTCCAGAAGCCTGTGCTGGATGAGCTGGTACTTGACCGCACGGTCTGCGCACATCTTGCAGGATGGAGTGTTTCCGCAGTGGAAGCCCATGAATGTATCGGTGAGCTTGTAGTTGAACTTACCCTTGATTTCCTTCTCATACAATGAGGCGGGTACGGAGTTGTTGATGTCCAGAAGCGTGACTGCATCTGCTGTGACACAGCTTCCGATGTACTCGCTCAGGGCACCATAGATATCGACCTCGCAGCTTACGGGGATTCCCCTGGAGGCAAGACGGCTGTTCACGAAGCAGGGCTCGAAACCGAACTGCTGCGGGAATGCAGGCCAACACTTGTCGGCAAATGCAACATACTTGCGTGCGCCCTTGTGGCCCTCGGCCCAATCAAGAAGCGTGAGCTCGAACTGAGCCATGCGCGGCAGAAGCTCCGGGTAGTTGTTTCCGCCCACTCCCAGCTCGGTTGCCATATCTGCACAGACATCCTTGATCCTCGGATCCCCTTCGTGCTCCTTGTAGCTGACCAGAAGATCCAGCTCGGAATTCTCCTCGATCTCGACGCCGAGTTCATAGAGACCCTTGATCGGTGCGTTGCAGGCAAAGAAGTCCTGAGGTCTGGGACCGAAGGTGATTATCTTGAGGTTCTTCACGCCCAGCACTGCACGTGCGATAGGCACGAACTCCTTTATCTGTGCGGCGGCCTCTTCTGCGGTGGCACAGGGATAATCGGGAATATAGGCGCTGATGTGCCTCATGCCCAGATTGTAGGAGCAGTTGAGCATTCCGCAGTATGCATCGCCGCGGCCGTTGATCAGATCTCCGTCACCCTCTGCTGCGCTTGTGTACATAACTGGGCCATCGAACTTCTGGGCGATCAGGGTCTCGGGAGTTTCCGGACCGAAGTTGCCTAGGAAGACCACTAGAGCATTGCAATTGTGTTTTTTAACATCATCAAGGGCTTTTAAGGCATCGTTTTCATTCTCAACTGTAACAGGACACTCGTAGAGGCCTTTTCCGAAAGCCTTGACCACGGCGGCTCTTCTGGCAATTGAAAGCGAAATCGGGAAGCAGTCACGTGAGACCGCGATGATTCCGAGTTTTACATTCGGGATGTTTGAGCTCATATCTTCTCCTTTTTCATGCAAGTTCGGCAAACAGATTCTTCATTGCAGGATAAATCTGTCTGAACTTGGAATAACGTTCGTTGTAGAGTTCAACCAGAGCTTCTTCAGGCTGAACCGTGGAGCACACCGACACAAGTGCATCGGCAGCGCTCCTTACGTCATTGTACACCCCGCATCCCACCATTGCGAGAATAATCGCACCATAACCCGGGCCCTGCTCCGTCTTGTCCAGATCCAGAGGAATGCCCAGGACATTTGCAAAGATCTTCTTCCACAGCGGACTCTTGAAACCGCCTCCACAGATCTTGGACCTGTTGATCGGAATTCCGAGGCTCCTTGCGACCTCGAAGGAATCCCGGATGGCGAATGCCACGCCTTCCAGTACGGCCTGGACCATATCGCTGCGGTTTGTGTCCATCGTCATACCTACAAAGGTCCCGCGTGCATCGGTGTCGTTGATCGGACTGCGCTCGCCCATGAGGTATGGCAAAAAGAATACATGGTTCCTGCCCAGATTCTCCTCTCTGATATCCTGCTGCAGTTCCGAGTAGTCGTTCCTGCCCAGGATGTCCTCGCAGAACCACTTGTTGCAGGAGGCGGCGCTGAGCATGCAGCCCATCAGATGGAAGCCCCCGTCTGCGTGGGCAAAGGCATGCAGGGCATTGTTGGATCCACGCTGAAGTTATCCGAAGAAATGAAAACCGTTCCGGAGGTTCCGAGGGAGATGTTGCACCTTCCCTCTCCTACGGTCCCGGTTCCCACTGCGGCTGCTGCGTTGTCCCCGGCTCCGGCCACGACTTTCACGCTCTGCGGCAGCCCGAGCTCGCGTGCAACTTCTGCCTTCAGGGTTCCTACCACCTCATAACTCTCATACAGAGCGGGCATCTGGTCCTTCCTGACGCCGCAGATTTCAAGCATTTCATCGGACCAGCACCTGTTCTTCACATCAAGAAGAAGCATTCCGCTTGCATCCGAATAATCGCAGCAATGAACGCCGGTAAGCCTGTAGTTGATGTAGTCCTTGGGCAGCATTATCTTCGAAATGCGCCTGAAGTTCTCAATCTCGTTCTTCTTCATCCAGAGGATCTTGGGCGCGGTGAAACCTGCAAAGGCGATGTTGGCCGTCAGCTCGGAGAGGCGCTTTTTGCCGATGACGTCGTTGAGATAATCAACCTCGTCTGAAGTCCTTCCGTCATTCCAGAGAATGGCCGGCCTGATTACCTTGTCATCTTTGTCCAGGGCCACAAGGCCGTGCATCTGACCGCCGGAGCCTATGCCTGCGACATCGGAGGCATCAAAACCATCCAGCAGCTCCTTCATTCCATCCCGGCAGGCTTCCCACCAGAGGTACGGATCCTGTTCGGACCAACCCGGTTTGGGAAACATGAGCGGATATTCCCTGGAAACGGTTTTCAGAATATTTCCTTTTGAATCAGAAAGCAGAAGCTTTACTGCCGATGTACCGAGGTCTATTCCGATAAAAAGCATTATGTCTCCTTTTCAGAGGCTGGTCTGTGTTGCAACCACTCTGATGTCCTCACCGTCGATTTCGGTTCTGAGAACCTCCTCTCCAATGATAACACCTGAATCGAGTTTTGTTTTCCTAAGTTGCTCCACAACATCGAAGACGTGGGCCTTGCTTATCCGTCCGGCCGTCCTTACGGGAATCAGCAAACCGGAGGTTGTCTTCACGGTAGTGGTAACGGACCTCGTGGGAGAGTTATGTTCCTGCTCGGCGAATCTTGCTCCTCGCTTGCACCTGTTGCCGGAAAAGGTCCCGGTCTTCTCGTCCCATTTGACCTGACAGCCGTTGGGGCAGACGGTGCATGTGACGGTCCCTTCCTCCGGAAAGCCCTTCTTCATGCAGTTGGATTTCTCCTCGTCCCAGGTTTCCATTTCCTCACCCCTGATCAGGTGGACGGCATTGCGTCCGGCCATCTCACCCTGCTCGGAAACGTAGTCCGCAAGATCCATCACATGGCGGCTGTTTCCGCAGGAGAAGACTCCGGGGACACTTGTCTGAAGGTATCTGTCAGTATCGACCGCATTGTTGGCAAAGAGCTTCACGCCCGCAGTCTGTGCAACTTCATTTTCGGGAATCAGTCCCACGGACAAAACAAGTGCATCACAGTCTATGCGCCTTGCAGTCTGAGGTATTACCTTGCCGTTCTCATCGAGATCCGAGAGCTCAACGGCTTCCAGCTTCCTTTTTCCTATGATCCTCGAAACCGTCGTCTTCACATAAAGCGGGATTCCGAATTCCTGCACGCACTGGCTTACATTGCGGGCAAGGCCTGTCGGCGTGCTCATTATCTCTGCGATTGCCAGCACCTTGGCGCCCTCGAGCGTGAGTCTTCTGGCCATGATCAGACCTATGTCTCCGGATCCGAGGATGACCACGCGCTTTCCGATCATCACATTGCGCACATTCACCAGATTCTGCGCAACGCCTGCGGTAAAGACTCCTGCAGGTCTGCTTCCCGGAATGGAGATGTTTCCGCGGGTTCTCTCCCTGCAGCCTGTGGCAAGGACAATGGTTCTGGTACTGTACTTCTCTATTCCGTCCTTGGTGTATACGGAAACGCAGTAGCCCGAATCGGTCCTGCTGATTTCAGAAACATGCCTTGAAAGCAGGATCTCGGCTCCCGCATCGGCTGCCTCCCTGATTGCCCTGGCAGCATACTCCGGTCCGGTAAGCTCGCAGTTGTAGCGGATAAGACCGAATCCGTCATGGATGCACTGGTTGAGGATTCCCCCCGCACGGTTGTCCCTTTCGAGAACAATCACGGAAGAGGCTCCCGCCTTTCTGGCGGAACACGCTGCGGCAAGACCGCCGGGGCCGCCGCCTATGACAAGAACATCACAGCTTCTCATCACTTCACCTCCCCGCTGAACAGCTCGCTGCCCTTACCCCTGTAGGTTATTTCCTCGGGTTTCATGTGATAGTCATGGATCAGCATGTCCACGATCTTGGCAAGACAGTATCCGCCGTTGCACCTTCCGGTGGTTGCCCAAGCACGGTATTTGATGGCCGATATGCTTCTTGCTCCGAACCTGTTCTCTATGGCATCGCGGATCTCGCGCCGCGTGACGTTCTGACAGCGGCAGATGATCTCTCCGTACTCAGGGTCCTTCTTAATCAGCTTCTCCTGCTCCTCGACGGAAAGTTCACGGAATCTCACCGGAGTCTTGCGTATGGCCTTGAAATCAGATTTGGGACTCAGCTCAATGTGCTCCTTCAGCATATCCCTCACCATGAAGGAAATCGGGACCGCCGCCGTGAAGCCCGGCGACTCTATGCCGATTAGATTGATCAGACCCGGACAGGTCTCCTCTTCCTTGATTACGAAATCCCTGAATCCGCCTTCTCCGGGAGGTGCCTGCTTGGGTCTTATGCCGCAGTAGTTTCCGATAATGTGTTTCCTTTCGATGGCCGGAAGCAAGGCTTTTGCCTCAGAAAACAGCTTATCCATTACATCCGGGGTTGTCGAATAGTCATCTGGATCTTCAAGGTACTCGGCACTTGGTCCAATGATTATGTTGCCGTCGACAGTCGGTGTCAGATGGATTCCAAGTCCTCCGATTCCCGGTCTGGGGACCGGATAAGCAGGAATGTCCAGAAGATCGGAAGCGACTTTGTCCAGGATGTAGTACTGGCCGCGGCAGGGGTAGATACGGTAGTTGTCCACACCAAGCATGGCGGAGATTCTGTCGCAGTACAGGCCTGCGGAATTGACTATGAACCTTGAGGAGAATACTCCCTTGGGTGTCGTGACGTAAAAGGTATCGTCCCGTCTGCTTATCGCAGTGACCTCGCTCTCGAAGGAGAATTCCACGCCGTTGTCCATGGCGTTTTCGGCGTGGGCGATACAGAATTCGAAGGGGTCGAAAATGGCGGTGTTGGGAGACAGCATTCCCCCTATGCCGCCTAAGCCGGGTGCGATGGCGCGGATTTCGTCCCGGCCGATGAGCCGCAGGCCTTCGCAGCCGTTTGCCTTTCCGCGCTCGATTATGCCTTCAAGGGCCTTCATGTCGTCCTCGTCGAAGGCTACCAGCACCTTGCCGGTTTTTCTGTAGGGAATCCCGAGTTCGCTGCAGACTCCTTCGAAGAGCCTGTTGCCTTCGACGCAGAGTTTTGCCATCAGAGAGCCGGTCTTGTTGTTGAAGCCTGCGTGGACGACACCGGACATGCGCCCGCTTGTACCGTAGGCTACGTCGCATTCCTTCTCAAGAACCAGTGTGCTGATGTTGTAGCGCGAAAGCTCCCTGGCAATGGCGCATCCGACAGCCCCGGCCCCGATTATGATGACGTCATAAACCTTGCCCATTTCCGTCTCCCGTCAGTTCTGGCTGAAAGCAGGCAGCCCGTACTGTTCCATGAATGAATCGTAGGTCCTGTTGAACCTCTCGCTGTGGTGTTTGTATTCGTTGAGTGTCTCGTGCAGGTTCAGGTTGTGCAGGGCTGCATCCATGACGCAGCCGGCGATGTTGGAGCAGTGGTCGCTGACACGCTCCATGCTGGCCAGAAGGTCGTTGAGAACAAAGCCTGCCTCGATGCTGCACATACCTTTCTGCAGGCGGCTGATATGGCGTGTGCGGATCTCCTCTCTGAGGTAGTCCACGACCTGCTCCAGGGGCTCTACCTTGAAGGCAGAATCCATATCCTTGTTGACGAAGGCATTGTAGGCAAGCAAGGTGATGTGATTGATTGCCTTTATCATGATGCCGATCTCACTGTCTGCATCATCGGAAAACACTATCCCCTTCTCCTTGAGCTCCAGTGAGGATTTCACTACGTCAACGCTGTGGTCCGCGATTCTCTCGAAATCGCTGATGAGCTTCAGGTATTCGGCTGCGGTCATGCTCTCTTCGTCACCGATCTTCATTCCGCTGAGCTGAACCAGATAGGTTCCCATGACGTCCTCATAGTGGTCCGTCAGATCCTCTTTCTCCTGAACGGTCTTAGCAATCTCGTCCGTACAGTTCTTGTATGAATTCAGACTCAACGTGATGGAGTCCATCGCACTCTTGGCCATGTCATCCATCAGCACGCGGCATCGTTCAAGAGCCAGAGCCGGGGCCTTTAGAAGTCTTTCGTCAAGTTCGACCTTCTTGTCCGGAGCCGAGGAATCCGGAACCATCTTGCAGATGAGGCGCTCGATCAGCTTGTTGAACGGTGCGATCAACAATACGCACAGAAGCTTGTATGCGGTATGGACCACAGCGATCCCGAACGGATTGGTTGCACTGTGCAACAGCTCGGAATCGATGAAGCTTCCCCCTATCAGGAAGACGGCAAGTCCGATGACAGCTCCGATGAGGTTGAAGAGAAGATAATACAGGGCCGATCTCTTGGCGTTCTTGTTGGTTCCGATCGAGGAGATCAGAATCGGCACGCTGGCTCCGATGTTCATTCCCATCAGCATTGGGATGGCGGTCGAAAAGGACACAAGCCCTGCAAGCGAGAACGACTGCAGGATACCGACGGAAGCCGAACTTGACTGGATGATTGCCGCAACAAGAACTCCGACCAGAAGGCCCAGTATCGGATTCTCGAATTTCAAAAACAGGCTGTGGAAAGCCGGAACCTGATCCAGCGTGGACACCGCCCCGGACATCGTGATAAGTCCGAACATCAGGGTCGAGAAACCAAGAAGAATGGTTCCGGTATCCTTTGACTTGCTGTTTCTTCCCCTGAGTAGGAAGACAATGCCTATGAGGGCAAGAACCGGTGTGAACGAAGACGGCTTCAGCAGCTTCAAAAAGAAGCTCCCGCCGGAGATTCCGGTAAGGCTCAGGATCCATGCCGTGATGGTTGTTCCGACGTTTGCACCCATTATCAGGCTCAGCGACTGCTGCAGCGTCATGAGGCCGGAGTTCACGAATCCGACCACCATGACCGTGGTGGCAGACGAGCTCTGGATTACGGCGGTAACGACAAGACCGGTCAGGAAGCCTATGAACTTGTTGTCGGTCAGTTTTCCGAGAATATACTTGAGGCTGTTTCCGGCCCTTCTTTCCAGGGCCTGCCCCATGATGTTCATTCCGAACAGAAAGAGGCTCAGTCCTCCAATCAGCGTCAGTACGTCAAACAGATCCATCCTATATACCGATTCCTTTCATCCGAAATCATATTATAGAAGGGCATTGTTGTTCAAATGCAGATTCTTAATCTTGTTTCCATTCAAACAGCATGTTAGTATTTGCCTATAAACAATCGGAGGGAGAAAATGAAAAAAGCAATTGTCTTAATCCTAATAGCTATCGTCGCGGTGTCATCTGCATTCGCATTCAAGTTCAATTCAGTAGGAATTGAAGCAGGCAACGGTTTCCATGCATCTGCCGATATGGAGATCATCAAGAATCTCGATGGATATTTCAGACTGGGATATACGGGCTTTTTCGACATTTCGCTTGGTGCACAGTATAAGGTCGCGGAATTCAAGATCGGAAGCACTCCCGTTTATCTCAAACCGGGTGTCCAGATGGGTTTCAGTATGGGAGACGAATACTTCAGTTTCTCGCTTCTCGGCACCTGCGCATTATCGTTTGACGCGGATCATCTTACTGCTTTCGTAAGGCCGGGAGTCGGATTCTACACCTATCCTTCATACACATATGAATACCCTTCATACGACCTGAAAAAGGTGACGAAAGCAGGATTTGCATTTCTCATCGAATGCGGCGTAGCCTATCTGTTCAACTGAGATTTGATTCTTGTTTATTCGGGGCTGCTTCGGCAGCCCTTTTTATACCGTTTGTCCGTAAATCAGGGTCTCCGGATGTGAGAAATTGAACCTGATGTTCTTCTTGGGATTGATGAGTATGTTCAGAACACCGGGCTCCTTGGTTCCCATCCGGGTATCCATGATCAGCTTGCGGTAAGGCACGAAACCGCATTTCTCCTGCACCCTCTTCGATTGGCTGTTGAAGTCATAATAGCCACAGGTAAGAAAATCCATATCGCACTCATTGAACAGATAATCGACAACGGCGGTTACGGCCTCGGGCATCAGGCCTTTTCCCCAGTAATCCTTGCTCAGGACATAGCCTATCTCCCGGCCTCTGTAGCCGTCGAACTCGGTCAGCTTTTCCTCCATGCCGTACTTTTCAACACCAAGCGATCCGATTACATTGCCGCTTTCCTTGAGGCAGACCGCAAAGGTCTTGTCTTCCGAGATGAAGAGGTCAAGAATCTGTGCAGACTTCTCCCTGTTCTCATGGTGATGCCAACCGGCCATCTCGCCTGTTCCCTCAACGGATGCATATTCATAGAAATCCTCCAGATCCGTTTTCACGAATGGCCTGAGGATGAGTCTTTCTGTCTCTATTGTCTTTCCGTTGATATGGAATTCTGCGTTCATAGCTTCCCTCCGGGGCAAATATTAACACATAAGCGTTGATTATTCATTCTTTCCGTACGCCCTCTGTTTCTGCTATACTTTTCCCATCAGAACCAAGGAGGAGCCTATGTCCGCAAACGTCCGCCCACAGTCCATGGAGCGCATCACAACAGAGAAACTTGCAAACGCATTCATCGAAGAACAGGTAGCCGAACTCAGAAAACAGATCGGAAACAAGAAAGTCCTGCTTGCCCTCTCCGGCGGAGTCGATTCCTCCGTTGTAGCTGCCCTGCTCATCAAGGCAGTCGGAAAGCAGCTTGTATGCGTACACGTCAACCACGGCCTTCTCAGAAAGGGCGAACCCGAGCAGGTCATAGAGGTCTTCAGAAACCAGATGAACGCCAACCTCATCTATGTCGATGCCGTTGACCGTTTTTTGGATAAGCTGGCAGGTGTCTCCGACCCTGAGCAGAAGAGAAAAATAATCGGTGCAGAATTCATCAGAGTATTTGAAGAAGAGGCTCGAAAGCTTGAGAACATAGAATTTTTAGCACAGGGAACCATCTATCCGGACATCATTGAGAGTGCAGGCGTCAAGGCTCACCACAATGTCGGAGGCCTTCCGGAGGATCTGAAGTTCCAGCTTGTCGAGCCCGTCAAGCTTCTGTTCAAGGATGAGGTGCGCGTGGTAGGAAAAGCACTGGGTCTTCCTGACAACATGGTCTACCGCCAGCCCTTCCCTGGCCCCGGTCTCGGTGTCAGATGCACGGGTGCCATCACACGTGACCGCCTCGAAGCTGTCAGGGAATCAGATGCAATCCTGCGCGAGGAGTTTGCAAAGAACGGCCTAGCCGGCAAGGTATGGCAATACTTCACCATCGTGCCCGACTACAAGTCCACCGGTGTCATCGACGGAAAGCGCAGCTGGGATTGGCCGGTTGTCATCCGTGCCGTCAACACCACCGATGCAATGACCGCTACAGTCGAGAATATCCCGTTCGAGCTTCTGCAGCACATCACGGACCGCATCATCCACGAGGTCAAGGGCGTGAACCGCGTGCTCTACGACATCTCGCCGAAGCCGATTGCCACGATCGAGTGGGAGTAATTGCATATAAACGGTTTGCTTAGACTCCGCTTGCCCCGTAGTTTGAAAGAACCCTCGCCGAGGGGTCGTTGACATTGCAGCCTTCCCAGCTTTTGTTGGGCATCCAGAAATCCGGAATCATCTGAGCCTTGCGCGGATAGTGTCTCTCAAAGATTTCCCTGTACAGGAGACTTTCCTTTGTGAACGGACGGCAGTAGGAATACCTTCGGCTCCTCGATTCGAATTCAGCATCTGAATAGAGCTTCTCTGCGTAGGCTTTCAGCCCATCCACCATGCTGTGTCCCACTGCATCCGAGAAAGCGGCCTTCTGACGCCATAGAATGCTTTCGGGAAGAATATGGTCATCGGCAAAAGCCTTGCGGAGCAAGTATTTCCCCATGTCGTACTTATTCATCTTGAGTTCGGGATTCAAGGCCATCACATAATGTACGAACTCCAGATCGCCGAAAGGAACCCTGGCTTCCAGGGAGTTATCTGAAATGCAGCGGTCAGCACGAAGGACATCGTAGTAATGCAGTTCCCTTATCCTCTTCTGCGCTTCTTTCTGAAAGGAAGCAGCATCAGGGGCGAAATCCGTGTACTTATATCCGAAAAGCTCATCCGATATCTCACCGGTCAGCAGAACCTTCACATCGGTTTTCTCATGAATGGCCTTGCAGCAGAGATACATCCCCATGCTGGCTCTGATTGTCGTGATATCCCATGTTCCGAGAAGTGAAATCACGGTATCCAGGTTCTCAAGAACCTCATCCATTGTCATTCTCACTTCCATGTGATCGCTTCCGATGAAGGACGATACCTGCCTTGCATATCCCAAATCAATCGGGTCCGTATCCATTCCGATTGCGAAAGTCCTGATCTTCTTGCCCAGTATTCCTGCCGAAATAGCACAGACCAGACTTGAATCCAGCCCACCAGAAAGCAGGAATCCGAGAGGAGAATCCGAGTCAAGTCGCTTTTCCACACCTCTGATGAGCTTTTCCCTGATTTTGGAACAAGCTGTATCGATATCGTCAAAAATGATTTCATCGACATAGGAAGGATCGGAATACTTAATGAACTTTCCATCCTTGTAATAATGTCCCGGAGGGAACGGCATAATCCTATCGCAGAGACCGATCAGACAACGTGCCTCGCTGCAGAAGATAATGCTTCCATCCGCAAGGTATCCGAAGAAAAGCGGCCTAATGCCTATGGGATCCCTTGCCGCTACAAGGGAATCCGATTCAGGATCATAGATTATCAGGGCGAATTCAGCATCCAGATCAGCAAACATATTCACGCCCTTCTCTTTCCACAAAGGGAGAAGAACTTCACAATCCGAATTACTATCAAAGGAGTATTTTGCTTTCAACTCTTCCCTGATCGGCCTGAAGCCATAAATCTCTCCGTTGCACACCAGACTGCAGTCTCCCAAATGGAAGGGCTGCATCCCGGACTCTTGAGGATCCATTATTGCAAGCCTGTTGAAACCGAGGTATGCATTATTACCTGCATTCTCGAAGCGACTCTGGTCCGGGCCCCTGGAAACTGAGCGCCCGAAGCAGTCTTGAATCAATTCGGATTTGATACTATCCGATGAAAAACCGACAATCGAACACATACGGCATACCTCCTGTAGAAATATTACTGGCATTATAGGAAGATGCTCGAATAGTTACAAATACATATAATATTATGGTTACCATATGTTTTGCATATGATAAAGAACAAAAAAAATCAGGAATAGGTCTTGATAATCAGATCGGCAACTTCCTTCTTTGAGACACTGCTGTCCATTGCCTTCTTCTCTATGTATCGGTGAGCCTGGCTTTCATCCATGCCGAGTGCTGATATCAGAAGCCATTTGGCCCTGTTGACTATTCGGATCTCCTTCATCTTTTCCTCAAGGGACAGGGTTTTCTTCTCAAGGTTCCTCAGTCTTTCACGGGTTGCGGTCATCCATTCAAGAGCGTTGGAAAGAGAATTCCGGGACAGCGGCTTCAAAAGAGTATAGACCCCGTGCATCAGGACATTTTCGGAGATTGTATCCTGCAGGTCCGGAGGCAGAAGCAGAAGAGAAACTGCACTCTTGGAAGAAACCACATCAATGGAGAATTCGACTCCGTTATCATCCCTGCAAGGAGAATTGATTATCACGAAATCATAACTCATGGCATTCCATTCACGTCTGGCAGCGCTGACACTTGAGACAAACCGAATCGGATAATAGCGGGATTCGGGCATAAGGGAAGACAGTGTGGCATGCAGGATCTCTCCCGCACATACAATGAGGACACTGTATTTCCTTTCTTCCAATTCCATCAGTTGATGCCCCTCCCCAATGTTTCGTTTACCTATTGCAGTAGATCGACAGGATTTCCGATGGGATGTGTTCTCTGATGAAGCTGCTGGATGCAGCAACCTTGCACGCTTCATTGAAGGAACCCGGAAGTTGCTCATAGGAGGAAAGCACATCACTTCCAGCAGTAAAGAGGTTGATATCCGAAGGGCTGCATAGCTGCAGGCGTTTTCCGATTCCGTCCAGACAGGCATGGATAACCAAAGCGAAGGCAAGGTACGGATTGGCTGTCGGATCTGCCGAACGCAACTCTACCCTCCTGTATTCTCCTTCCGCAGCCGGTATCCTGACCAGCGGAGAACGGTTCTCGCAGGACCATGACACATAACGAGGAGCCTTATGACTTCCCAGACGCTGATAGGAGACTTCGCTCGGATTCAGGAATGCCGTCATCGACCTTGCATTGGCAAGTATGCCTGCAATCATCTGCGACAATGTTTCCTCTTTGTCCAGCTGCTTTAACGAAATATTGATATGGAAGCCATTTCCGGGAGCATCTTGTATGGGTTTTGGTGAAAAATCTGCGACCAAACCATTGTTATAGGCTACCGTTTTGACAACGCGCTGGAATGTCATGGCATTATCTGCAGCCGCCAGAGCACCGGAATATTTGAAATCGATCTCATTCTGTCCGGGTCCCTGTTCGTGATGCGAACGCTCCGGAAGAATTCCCATACGTTCCAATGTAAGACAGATTTCTCGGCGAACATTCTCCCCTTTGTCCTCCGGTGCAATGTCCATGTATCCGGCCTCGTCAGACGGAATCCTGGTGGGCTTTCCGTTTTCGTCGCGCTGGAAGAGATAGAACTCCAGTTCCGAACCGAAGTTGAACTCGTAACCCATCTTCTCGGCATCCGAGACGGCATTCTTGAGCAGCCGTCTGGTATCACAACCGAAGGGCGTCCCGTCCGAAAGAGTGATGTCGGAGAACATCTGTACCACCCGACCGTGTTCCGGTCTCCAAGGCAGCGGCACAAGGGTATTCGGTTCCGGATGGAGAAGCAGATCGCTGCGTGCCTCATCTCCGAATCCTGCGACTGCCGAAGCATCGAAGGATACTCCGTGTTCGAAAGCTCTCGGCAATTCATCAGCCATTATCGAGATGTTCTTCTGCTTTCCGAAAACATCACAGTAGGCGATACGGACGAACTTGACGTCCTCTTCTCTCGTGTATTGTATGACTTCATCTTTTGAATAGTTCATTTCACCACCCTCTCTATCAGTTCGCAACATACATTTGACGGTACGGATTTTCACTGTCAGGTGTAATCACCGTGAAGATACCTGATAGTATCTCTTTTAAATCCAGATTGAAAATACTACAGTACTCCGAAAGTAACGATTCCAGCTCTTTCATATCTTCTTCAACGGCTGTATGAACCTTGACCTGACTGGGAAACACTACATCCCTGCAGTCCGAGCGCAGGAAAACCTTGCCGCCATGCATTCCCGTACACGGGAAGAATCCGACACACTTCTTTTGCGGTTCATCCAGGTTCAGAACCACGATGACTCCTCCGGCCTGATATTCTCCCAGGAAACTTCCGGCCCGCCCTCCGATTATCATGAGAGGAACTTTATCCTTGTATGCCTTCACATGAATACCCGCACGGTATCCCGCATTGCCGCGTACATAGATTTTCCCGCCCCGCATCGCATAGCCTGCTGCATCGCCGATATTGCCGTGAATCAGGATCGTACCGTCATTCATGGTATCTCCCACTGCATCCTGGGCGTTACCCATTACGGTGATTATGCCTCCATTGAAATATGAACCCAGGGCATTGCCCGGAATCCCTTCTATGGTAATGTTCTTGCCTGACATCCCGGAAGCGATGAACCTCTGGCCGCAACAACCGGTAATCAGGCAACTGTCACAGGCATTCCTGATCTGCTCATTGAGAGCCCTATGGTCTTTGTCCTGTGCTCTGATTACTACACTCACACTGAACCTCCGAATTTGCTCCTGCGTATCTCTTTGGAAAACGCCGCTGTTGTCGCGACTTTCTTCAGAATCTCGAAATTCACTGACGAAAGCGGTATCCGTTCGCGGATCATTGAGGTATAGATCCCCGCCCTCTCGCCGCAGTTCACAAGCATGAATCCCTTAAGGCAGTTGTCCTTGATATACAGTCTCCTGACCGAGGTTTCTGTCTTCTCCTCATACAATTCCCCCTCATACGTCCCTGCTGTCATCACATGCAAGCCGAAAAAACCTATGGAGTTCATCGGTATTGCCTTATCAAACACTTCCGAACCTCCGGCCATACCGATGCCGGCAGCATATCCCTGCATATATGCATTGGGCAGAATAGCCATCACCTTCTTCTGACCGCTCGAAATATCCAGAGCCTCGGAACAATCCCCTGCGGCATAGATCCCATCCAACGAGGTCCTCATGTTTTCATCTACAATTATTCCTCTGTTCACAGCAGCTCCGATATCTCTGACAATTGCCGTGTTCGCCCTCACCCCGACAGCCAAAACCAGTACATCGAAGTCGACACTCTGCCCGCTTCGGAGAACAGCTTTATGACTTTCAAACCTGGAAACACTGTCATTGAGATGGAAAGTTATTCCATGCTTCTCCAGATGACTCTGAATCATTGCGGCACACTCAGTATCCAGAATGCTGGACAGAACGCGATCCGAAAGGTCACAGACGGTGACACTGCCGACCCTATTCACTATGCCCTCGGCACATTTGAGACCTATCAGCCCGGCTCCCACAATCAGGACCCTGCTATCCCCATCTATGACCTTTTCCAATCCGAGTGCATCATCCAAGGTCATGAAACCGAACTTTTTCTCGACCTTATCGAGTCCCTCGAACGGTGGAACGAACGGGTTCGAACCGGTAGCAACGCAGAGTGCCGTATACGGGAGCTCTGCCCCGTCATCCATCATCACGACTCTTTTTTCATTGTCGATACCGACAGCCCTGACTCCGTACAGAACACGACAGCACATCCGGTCATAGAAATCCCTGTCCCTATAACCGATGCGTTTTATGTCTGTTTTTCCCTCTAGGTAGTATGAAATAAGCGGCCGACAGTACACCGGATGCTTCTCGGCAGAGATCACTGTTATTCTTCCTTCTGAATCTAGACTTCTGATTCCTTCTATGCAACCGGCTGCTGCCACGCCGTTTCCGACAATCACATACTCTGCCATGAATCACCTCTCTTCGTATACGATTGCCTTGTTGGGGCATCCTTTCACACATGCAGGTTCACCGCATGAATTCTGAAGACAGAGTTCGCATTTCTGCATCACCCCGTCTTTATCCGGAGCAAGTGCCCCGAAAGGACAGACGAGAACACAGGTATAGCATCCGACACATCTATCCCTGTCTATCCTGATTACACCGTTCTCCCGGGACAGGGCTCCCGCAATACAACTCTTGACGCAAATCGGATCCTCGCAGTGACGGCAGGAAACTGCGTAGGAAATCCTGTCGGTTCCTTCGATGTGTATGCGGGGATAGATGGGTTTCCCCTTCAGGGCATAAGCCATGTCCGATAGCCCGGAGTTGGCAAATGCGCAGTTATACTCGCACAGATGACAGCCCAAACACCATTGTTCATCCACATATATTCTCTTCATATGCTCATGCTCCTGCGTGTGAAATACCCAGAATCTGGAGTTCTTTCTCGGTCAGTCCTATACCTCTGAGCATCAGACGGTTGCCCCTCAGAGCTTCTATGGAGTTGATTCCCATTCCGCCCATCAGCTCCTTGATTTCATGGTTCCATGCGGTCATCAGATTCACGAGACGCTCACTTCCGATATCCGGATTCAAACGCTTAACCAACTCCGGATTCTGAGTGGCGATTCCCCAGTTGCACTTTCCTGTCTGGCATGTCCTGCACAGATGACAACCCAAGGCCAGAAGTGCAGCAGTGGCTATATAGCATGCATCTGCACCGAGAGCCACAGCTTTTACCACATCTGCCGCACTTCGGATGGACCCGCCTGCAACAAGTGAGACGTTGTTGCGTATTCCCTCGTCACGCAGTCTCTGATCCACAGCCGCCAGGGCAAGCTCTATGGGAATACCTACATGATCCCTGATTCTCGTCGGAGCTGCACCGGTGCCGCCCCTGAATCCGTCGATGGCTATGATGTCGGCACCGCTTCTGGCTATGCCGCTTGCAATTGCCGCAATGTTGTGTACTGCGGCAACCTTTACTATCACGGGTTTTTCGTACTTCGTGGCTTCCTTCAGGGAGAAGACCAGCTGTCTCAGGTCCTCGATGGAATAGATGTCATGATGCGGGGCCGGTGAAATAGCATCGGAGCCTTCCGGAATCATCCTGGTTCTGGAAATATCTCCGACTATCTTCATTCCCGGCAGATGCCCGCCGATACCGGGTTTGGCACCCTGCCCCATCTTGATTTCTATGGCCGCTCCGGCCTCCAGATAGTCCTCATGCACTCCGAAACGACCGCTTGCGACCTGCACTATCGTGTTGGCACCGTACTGATAGAAATCTTCATGAAGACCTCCCTCTCCTGTGTTGTACAGGATTCCCAATCGGCTTGCGGCTCTTGCAAGTGAAGCATGTGCGTTGTAACTGATGGAACCGTAACTCATTGCGGAAAACATCACAGGCATGGAAAGCTCTATCTGGGGAGGAATATCGCAGATGATCTTTCCATCTCCGTCCCTACTGATCTTTTCCGGTTTCTTTCCCAGCGTCACCCGGGTTTCCATCGGCTCTCGGAGAGGATCTATAGGCGGATTCGTAACCTGTGAAGCATTGATGAGGATTCTGTCCCAGTAGACCGGAAGCGGCTTCGGATTTCCCATGGATGAGAGCAGAACACCGCCGCTTGATGCCTGCTTGTATATCTCCTTGATCGTGTCATTCTGCCAGTTTGCGTTCTCTCTGAGCACACAGTCGCTCTTGACTATTTTCAGAGCTCTGGTAGGACACAGCGATACGCATCTCTGACAGTCTACGCACTTTCTCTCGTCACTCATCATAATCCCGCGCTCGGGACTGTAGTGGTGGACCTCGTTTGCACATTGGCGCTCACATACACGACAGGTGATGCATCTGGCCTCGTTGCGGATTACTTCGAATTCAGGATAGATGAAATCAACCGTCATTACTCCACCCCCTTGTTTACCCTGACAACTACAGGCTCTCCGCCTCTGGGGGCCCAGATGTTCTCTGCATCAGGTTCCATCGTACGTATGGCAGCTTCCTCGCTGGCAATGAATACCCTGTCATCCTTCTCACCGACCACCATGGACCTGAGTTTCAGACGATCGTTCAAAGCCATAAGTCCGCCATCGAAACCAAGGATTATAGAGAAAGGCCCGGTTATCAGAAGACTCGGAAATACTGTTCTGAGAAAAGCGTGCCTCTTGCTGAGTTCCCGATCTTTCTCACCTGCAATGGTGCTCCAGAACGGTGCGGCTATGACGTTTGCGGCCTCTTCCAGAGTCAGGCCCTGCCTGCGGACCAGGTAGTCCAGGATATAGGTAATCACTTCGGTATCGGTCTGCAGCGTACATTTGTAACCGAACATTTCTATGAATCTGCGGTTGGCATCATAGGAGGAGATTTCACCGTTGTGGACAACCGAATAATCCAGAAGCGTAAACGGATGTGCCCCACCCCACCAGCCCGGTGTATTGGTCGGATATCTTCCATGGGCAGTCCAGCTGTAGCCTTCATATTCCTCCAGTCTGTAGAATTCGCCTACGTCTTCCGGAAAACCGACGGCTTTGAAGGTGCCCATGTTCTTTCCGCTGGAAAAAACATAAGCCCCGCTGATGCTGGAGTTGATCTTCATTACCGCGCGGGCTACGAATTCCTTCTCATCCAGCTGCAGATTTGCCAGCATCGACTTGAGCGGATCCAGGAAATAGCGCCATATGATCGGTTCGTCAGTAATCTCCGGAATCTTGCGTGTAGGGATGATTTCGGATTTGACTATCTCGAAATACTCTTTGAGGAATACTTCGCATTCCTTCTGAGTGGATCTGTCATCGAAGAAGACATGCAGAGCATAGTACTCTTTCATATCCGGATAGATTCCGTATCCGGAAAAACCACCGCCGAGACCATTGCTTCTGTCGTGCATCGGTTTCATGGAATTGACTATCATCCCGCCCGACATGGTCCGGCCTTCCCTTGAGATGACTGCGGAAATGGCGCAGCCTGAAGGTATGCGTATCTGTCCTTCCTTTTCCATTCGCCTCTTCTCCTTCAGAGAAATAAAAAAAGCAAAGGCGCTCATTGGCATACGGAATCTATCCATATGTGAATGAACGCCTTTGCTCATTTTTAGCTGTTATACCCCAAGGCTTTGCGAAATGTCAAGGAAGTGGCATAGCAGTTGACATCATCGGCGTTGTTGGTCTATAGTCATCGCAAATGAAGGCAAAGGCGTCTTCGGGTTTCATACCCGGGGACGCCTTTTTTCGTATCACTGACCGATGCAAGGAGTTTTGAAATGAAGACGGTATCAGATTATTTCGGAAGTATGGTGTTTGACGATCGTGCGATGAGAGCCTCTCTATCAGCAGATGTTTATGCATCTCTGCGCAAGACCATCGATGAAGGAAGTGCATTGGACATCAGTGTTGCGAATGCCGTTGCAGAAGCCATGAAGAACTGGGCGGTTTCGAAAGGTGCCACCCACTTCACCCACTGGTTCCAGCCACTGACGGGAATCACGGCGGAAAAACATGAAGCATTCATAAGCCCTTCTCCGGACGGCAGTGTCATCATGGAGTTTTCAGGCAAGGAACTGATCAAAGGTGAACCGGATGCCTCTTCATTCCCCTCAGGAGGTCTGAGGGCTACATTCGAGGCCCGTGGCTATACTGCATGGGATCCGACCTCATATGCATTCATGAAGGGCAAGACCCTGTGTATCCCCACGGCGTTCTGTTCCTACGGAGGACCGGCTCTGGACAAGAAAACACCGCTGCTGAGATCTATGGAGGTTCTCAGCAAACAGGCCCTGAGGATTCTCAGACTATTCGGAAACAACACTGCAAAACGGGTCATTTCATCTGTTGGGCCGGAGCAGGAATACTTCCTGATAACACGCGAGATGTATGAGAAACGCCCTGACCTGCGTTTCTCCGGCAGAACGCTCTTCGGAGCAAAGCCGCCGAAGGGACAGGAACTCGACGATCACTACTTCGGAGTCATCAAACCCAGCGTGTCAGCCTTCATGGAAGACCTGAACGACGAACTCTGGAAACTTGGGATCCTGGCAAAGACAGAGCATAACGAAGTAGCTCCGGCACAGCATGAGCTCGCCCCGATCTACACTACAACCAATATCGCAACCGACCACAACCAGCTGACTATGGAGATGATGCAGAAAGTGGCTGCCAGACACGGCCTTGTATGCCTGCTTCACGAGAAACCCTTTGCCGGTGTCAATGGAAGCGGAAAGCATAACAACTGGTCGATTGCAACCGACAGCGGGCAGAATCTCCTCTCCCCCGGAGATACTCCGTATGAGAACGCACAGTTCCTGATTTTCCTGTGCGCCGTCATCAAAGCCGTAGATGATTATCAGGATCTGCTGCGCATATCCGTAGCAACAGCAGGCAACGACCATCGTCTGGGAGCAAATGAGGCTCCTCCTGCAGTCATCTCAATCTTCCTCGGTGATGAACTGAATGCGGTACTGGAAGCCATAGAATCCGATACCCCATACAAGGGAACCAAGAAAAAAGTGATGCGTCTGGGCGCAGAGGTTCTGCCCAAGTTCAACAGGGACACCACGGACCGCAACAGGACGAGCCCGTTCGCATACACCGGAAACAAGTTCGAGTTCCGCATGCTCGGTTCCTCCAACAGCATCGCCTGCACCAACATCATGCTCAACAGTGCTGTCGCAGAGAGCCT
Source organism: Spirochaetota bacterium (assembly GCA_918298275.1). GTDB lineage: Bacteria > Spirochaetota > Spirochaetia > Sphaerochaetales > Sphaerochaetaceae > UBA9732. Next base: position 43,167 of record CAKJZO010000087.1, read on the forward strand.
CAGAGTCATTGCCGACAGTCTTGAGAAGGCAAAGGATTTCGAAAGCGAGCTCCATGACCTCATCAGGGATACCATCCGCAATCACAAGAGAATCATCTTCAACGGAAACGGCTATGACGATGCATGGATAGAGGAAGCCACGAAAAAACGCGGACTGCTGAACTATAAGACAACTGCAGACTGCATGCCGCATCTTCTGGACAAGAAGAATGTGACGATGCTTACATCCCTCGGTGTTTTCACTGACGAGGAACTGCGTTCCAGACGTGACATCATGCTTGAGAACTACTGCAAGAGCGTGGTAATAGAGGCCCGCACCATGATCAGCATGGCAAGAACCATGATTGCCCCTGCAGTTGAGGAATACGCCGCCTATGTAGCCGGTGCCGCAAACGCAAAGAAATCACTTTCCTCCGACATCGCCTGCACCTATGAGAAGAATCTTGTCAGAAAGCTTTCAGGTCTGCTTGACGAGATCTGCACCAAGACCGATGCCCTTGAGGCAGTGCTTCCGCTTCTGCAGGATGCAAAGGATATAGTTGAAGAATCGGCAGTGGTTCGTGACAGACTTCTTCCGGCCATGGATGAGCTGCGAATCCCATGTGATGAAGCAGAAGTCCTTACGGACAAGAAGTACTGGCCGTTCCCGACCTATTCGGATCTCCTGTTTGGTGTGAAATGAGATTGGAGGAGATGGGATATGACTGTTGAATTCTGGTTTTTGATCGGTGCCGCACTGGTCTTTTGGATGCAGGCAGGCTTTGCAATGGTGGAGACAGGATTCACCCGTGCGAAGAACGCCGGAAACATCATCATGAAGAACCTGATGGACTTCTGCATAGGCACAGTTGTGTTCATGCTGCTAGGTTATCCTCTGATGATGGGTGAGGACATGCTCTATGGACTTATAGGAAAACCTAATCTGAACCTGTTCACACATTTCAAGGAATTCATAGCCTCCCCTTCGGAAGGCTTCACAGATGCAAGCTACTTTGTATTCAATCTTGTGTTCTGCGCGACGACGGCGACAATCGTCTCCGGTGCAATGGCTGAAAGGACAAAGCTCTCGGCCTACTGCGTGTACTCCGGAGTGATAAGCATGCTCATCTACCCGATTGAAGCCCACTGGATATGGGGCGGCGGCTGGTTGGCACAGCTTGGTTTCCATGACTATGCCGGATCCTGTGCCATCCATATGGTGGGCGGGATAGCAGCCTTGATTGGAGCTATCACCCTTGGCCCGAGAATCGGCAAATACGTCAGGAACAGAGATGGCAAGGTCACGAAGGTCAACGCCATCCCCGGGCATTCGATCCCGCTTGGAGCACTTGGGGTGTTCATCCTCTGGCTGGGCTGGTACGGATTCAACGGAGCTGCGGCGACCACCCCGTCCGAGTTGTCCTCAATCTTCCTTGCAACGACCGTTGCACCTGCAGTGGCAACCTGCACCACCATGGTCTACACCTGGATAAGGAACGGCAAACCTGACGTCTCAATGTGCCTCAATGCGGCACTTGCAGGTCTGGTTGCAGTCACCGCAGGCTGTGATGCCTTCGATGCAATCGGAGCTTCAGTTGTGGGAATAGTTGCTGGGATACTGGTTGTGGAAGTCGTTGAGAAGCTGGATCTGAAGCTTCACATAGACGATCCCGTCGGTGCCGTGGGCGTCCATTGTGCAAACGGAATCTGGGGAACCATAGCCGTGGGACTTCTTGCAAACCCGAACGCACCTGCAGGCCTCAAGGGTCTGCTGTACACGGGCGACTTCAAGCAGTTCGGCATACAGATGCTGGGGTTAGTGGCTGTTGCAGCCTGGGCAACGGTGACAATGCTGATCTTCTTCAGGATTCTGAGGAAGGCGAAGTTCCTCCGTGCAGATGCTGCAGATGAGCTCACGGGTCTGGACATTACAGAGCATGGACTTCCAAGCGCCTATGCAGACTTCATGCCTGCAGTTGACAAGTATGCGGAGTTCGGCACTGGAGACCAGATTGTGGCGGTCACGGGGACAACCCCTGTTGCGGAGGCGGTTCCAGTCAAACGGGAGCCATCCTTCGACGGACACAAGTTCACCAAGGTGGAGATTGTGTTCAGGGAGGAGAAGCTCTACGCCCTCAAGGATGCAATGTCAAAGCTCGGCATCACCGGCATGACTGTGTCACATGTGATGGGCTATGGAATGCAGAAGGGCCATGTCGAGTTCTACCGTGGTGTCGCAGTCGAGACGGACCTAAGGCCAAAGGTGCAGGTTGACATAGTCGTATCCGCAATCCCGGTAAGAGATGTTGTGGAGACGGCAAAGAAGGTCCTCTACACAGGACATATCGGAGACGGCAAAATCTTCGTCTACGATGTCGAGAACGTGATCAAGGTCAGAACTGGAGAAGAAGGCTATGATGCCCTCCAGGACGTTGAATAGGAAACGGTTCCTGAATTCTGCAAGAAGGGTGTTTGGAAAGTCCGATGCTCAGAAATGATTGCATAAAGTATTAAATCATTACAATGCCGACACTTGGATGTCGGCATTTTTTGTATTTTGGCATCATTCTCTTGAAAAGAGCATTTCATATCTGATACTATGTGCGCATGCCAAAAGAACGCGGTAAACTTTGGAAAGACCTCAACAAGTCCATCTACACGGGTAAGCGGCTTGAAGCCAACCTGAAGGGTATAACCGCGGTCAGCATCCTGAGCGTTGTCCTGGGAATTGTGATGCTCATCATAAACATCGTCCAGCACAGGAGCATCCCCATAATATCCACCTCAGTCATGTTCGTTTTGGCCGGAGCCATATCGGCAATAGCTTCTTATTTCTACAAGGCACGCAAGGTCTCCGAGTTCTGCGCCATATTCACATGCATAGTGACCTTCACATTCTATGCCATAAGCGGCTCTATGAACGGGTTCTCCGTCATCTGGGCTCTTCTCATGCCCATAGGTGTGAGCTACTTCCTAAGCGTGAAGCTCGGAATAATCACATCCCTCTATTATGAGGTTCTCTGCATCGTGCTGTTCTACACACCGATCAGACAGCACATGGCACGCTACTATTCGGATATAACCATGACCCGTTACCCCATAGTATTCCTGTCAGTTGCATCGGTCACGATCGTGGCCATGATCAACTACCACCGCATGGCATTGAGGGAGATGGATTACACGGAGCACCTTGATGAAGAAGTGAAGAAGCAGAGCGCCATTGCCATAGAGCGTGCGGACAAGCTTGAGCTGATGAACGAGGAAGTGGTTAACATGCTTGCAATGGCAATCGATGCCAAGGACCGCTACACCAACGGTCACTCCATACGCGTCGCATCCTACTCGGAGGCCCTTGCCAAGGAGATTGAAATGCCGGAAGAGGAGATCAAGGTCCTGAAGCGGGAGGCCATGGTACACGACATCGGCAAGATCGGAATCCCCGATGCTGTCCTGAACAATCCGGGAGAGCTATCTGAGGAGGAGTTCAAGATACTCGAGTCCCATACCACAATCGGGGCCAGGATCCTTGAGAAGGCCAGCGGGATGGAGGGAGCGCGCGATGTCGCGGAGTTCCATCATGAGCGATATGACGGCAAGGGATACCCCAAAGGCCTCAAAGGCAATGAAATCCCCTTCCATGCACGCATAGTCAGCATAGCCGATGCCTACGATGCCATGAACTCTGACCGCATCTACAGAAAGAGCCTCAAGCCGTCTTCCATAAGAAGCGAGCTTGCCAAGGGAAGAGGCACACAGTTCGATCCCGAACTGCTCAATGCCTTCCTGAAGCTGTTCAACAGAGGCATCCTGGACGACATGCAGACAATCAGCTACCGCATGCTGTTTGATCCGCCCAAATAAAAAAGGCCTTCTGCTGATAGAAGACCTTTCAGTTCCACGGAAAGAGAAATCATATCATGGATGATTACAATAGAATCATACCAAATACAGGGAATCAAGAACCGACAAAAGAGTGGGAATGATCCTCACGTCTAAATCTGCACAGTAAAAATTCGAAAAAATGCACAATTAAAACTCTTGAATTTACAATCTAAGTGCAACAGATGAAGAAAGAGGAAGTGACCCAGAACTTCTGATAGAATGGTGTTTGCGACGACATCACTCATCGGAGGTTACAATGGGTCACTACAGACATCTTACACTGGAAGAACGGGAA
>CAKJZO010000088.1 GCA_918298275.1 Spirochaetota bacterium
CCCTTGGTCTTGTAGAATGCGAACATCTCACAGATCAAGAATGCTGCATTGACAGCATCCTTGTCGCGGGCATGGGTGCCGGAAAGATAACCGTAAGACTCCTCGAAGCCCAGGATGTAGCTCTCCGGATGACCTGCGGCTTCCAGGAGACCGATCTGCTCTCCAATGTACTTGAATCCGGTCAGGACGTTGATGGTGCGTACTCCATAATGTGAAGCGATGCGACCGGCCATATCGGATGTTACAATGGTCTTCACGAACACCGGAGAAGAAGGCATCTTATTATGCTTGACCCTCTGAGAGCAGATGTAATCGAGAAGAAGCATTCCGGTCTCGTTTCCGGTCAGAAGCTTCATATCCGAGCCGTCGCGAACGGCAATTCCAACGCGGTCGCAGTCGGGGTCGGTTGCAAGCATCAGATCAGCATTCAACCTTGATGCATACTCAAGACCAAGCTGCAGAGCGGCGCGGATTTCCGGATTGGGATACGGACAGGTCGGGAAGTTTCCGTCAGGCTGCTCCTGCTCCTTGACCACAGTGACGTTTGTAAAGCCGCTCTCGTTCAGGGCACGAAGCACCGGTTTCAGGCCTGCGCCGTTGAGCGGTGAATAGACGATTGCCACGTCCTTGTCCACCTTGTCCCCGAAGAGAACGCTGCACTTCTTGACCTCTGCCATGAAGGCGCTATAGCAATCCTCTCCGATGTAAACAATGGCTCCTGCTTTTACAAAGCCTTCGAAATCTCCATGTTTCACACCGCTGAAGGTATCTGTTTTCTCAATTGCACCAAGGATGGCAGCAGCCGCTGCATCGGTGATCTGACATCCGTCCGGACCATAGACCTTGTAGCCGTTGTACTTGGAAGGATTGTGCGATGCAGTGACCATTACACCTGCAGAGCACTTGAAGAACCTGACTGCAAATGAGACGCACGGAACCGGCATCAGCTGGGGATAGAGATAGACACGGACCCCGTTGGCGGCAAGCACTTCCGCTGCGACCTTCGAGAATACATCGCTCTTGATGCGGCTGTCATAGCCGATTGCAACAGAGGGGGAAGAACAGGTAGAAAGCAGATATGTCGCCAGGCCCTGCGTAGCACGGGCAATGACATACTCGTTCATGCGGTTGGTTCCTGCTCCCAGCACGCCTCGAAGTCCTGCGGTACCGAACTCAAGATCCCTGTAGAAGGCATCTTCTATTGTCTTCTCATCCATTGATGAAAGCTCTGAATGAAACTCCGGAGCCTTTTCAAGCCAGCGCTGATATTCCTTTCTGTAGTCCATGAAACCTCCAAGTGGGGAAAAGCATCAGACAAAACCCCATTTAAGCATACCATATGAAACAGGGCTGTGGAACAAAAACCTCTTTTGCATTATCATCATGACCGATGCTCTACACTCCCGATAAAGTCAATCTTCATACCCACAGCTTCTACTGCAAACACGGAACCGGTACAATCGCCGAGTACGTAGAGCAGGCAAAAGCCGAAGGCCTGACCTTATTGGGTTTCTCCGAGCACTGCCCTCTTCCGGACCGTGAATACCAGAAAGGCAACCGCATAGACTATCCGGACCTGCCCCTCTACGAAGCAGACATCAGGGCAGAGCAGCTGAAAGCAGAAAACAAAGACATCAAAATCCTGATTGGCGCAGAATGCGACTGGCTGCCGGAAGAAAAAAGCTTCTATGAAGAACTGATCCAGAAAAGAAACTATGACTACCTCTGCTGCTCGGTACACCACATGTACGATCCGGTAAAAGGCAAGGAGGACTTTCTGGGAAGATTCACAACCCTGCCGCTTGACCACCTCAGGGAATATGTGAAGCTCTACACGGATGCCCTGAGAAGCGGATTATTTACCTTCGGCTGCCACCCGGACATTTTCCTTGCCGGCTATAGGCGCTGGGACAGCGATGCAATTTCTGCCTCCACCGACATTCTTCAGTGCGCCAAGGATTGCGGCATTCCTCTTGAGATAAACGACAACGGTCTCAGAAAGCGCCCGATCACAGTTGAAGACGGCTCGACAAGACAGCCCTACCCGGTCAAGGAATTCTGGCTTCTTGCCAAGGAAATCGGAACAAAGATCGTCACAAACTCAGACGCCCACAGACCCATTGACGTAGCGGCCCACAAGAGAAACGCCTTCCCCTTTGCAGAACAAAACGATATTACCCTCTCCGGCTGGGAACTGGACACAGAAAGCAAGCTGCATATTCACTGATAGACCATAATTAGAGGAAATTTCCGCTAATTTCCCCTAATTTCCCTTAATCGTTCTTCAAATGCATTACTTTTTGCGTATCCGAACAGCCTCTTATTCAATGAAACCTTTTCAAGAAGACCAAGCTGCACGAGTTTTTCCAGGTCGGAGCGCACGGTTTTTACGGAGACCCCTAAGGTCCGTTCCAATTCCCTGCTGATTAGTATGGAATTGCTCTTTTCAGAAACTGTTTTTATGATATGAGCCTGTCGCTCATTGATTCCGGGAATGCGGAATTCAAGAAAGGCATTTTCCTCTGCGGCTTTCCTCTGCAGGTATTGTTGAAGCTCGGCATAGGATTTTCTCATGACTTCTAGGTTGTACGTGAGAAAATAACCAAGATCCATATCATCGGATTCAGTGTAGAGGAATGATTTCTCATAGCTGGCTTTACTCCTGTAGATTACTCTGGATATAGACAGGAATTCAGTCAGCCAATATCCTTTTTTCAGCATGTACCAATAGAAGATGGAACGTGCCGTACGACCGTTTCCATCAACAAACGGATGCAGATACGAAATCACAAAATGAAGGATAATTGCCTTGATTATCGGATGTATAAATTCCTTCTCTTCGTTGATGAATCTGCAAATTGTTTCCACGGAAGACTCAATAAGTGTCCATGATGGTGGATTATGTACGACCTCTCCGGTAACTCCGTTCTGAACTACAATGCTATCATTAGTTCTGAACCTTCCTTCATTCTCCGCATTATCAAGCGTCTTTTCAGTAATATGCCTATGGACATCAAGCAGAAGCTGGGCAGACAAAGGCTCATTCTTTCTGCTAGAAAGATAAATTATAGTATTGTAATTGTTCAGAATCATCTGCTGACTTTGATCTGCAGGCTTCCTTTGCGTTCGCAGCATTTCCTTTGCAACCTTGCGGGTTGTGTTGGCACCTTCCATCTGGCTTGAGGCAATAGCTTCCTCCATAATTGAACTCATAAGAAAGTACTGCTTGTTTCTTTCTGAGATGGCAGATCCAGAAGAAAGGGAGCCCCCGAAACTCATATCAAACTCATGTAAGGCTTCTCTTATAGCAAACGTTTCATAAAATCTTAGAAAACAGCAGGGAAACTTCAGAAAGCGTGATTGCAAGTACCTTGAAAATTTAACAGCACTCCAGAAATCTTCAGCACTTACTCCTTCCGGTACATGGTATTTTGCTTTATCCCAATAGAGATAATCATTGTTGACTTTCTCAATTGCATCCCTAATTACGGGATTAACAAGAAATGCAGCAATTCTATCTGTTGTTTTGGCTTCCGGTGCTTTTTCAATCATGTAATTAAGATAGCACATGAAAGAATATATGCCAAGGAAATTAGGGGAAATTTCCGCTAATTTCTCCTAATTTCCTCATGTCAAGACAAAATCTACCAGGTTTGGACTTCGTTTACTGTCTTCAGATTGCCTACCACAAGGTATTGAGAATCATGGCCCTTTGCTTCGACAGGAAACTCAACTCCACTCTCGACAGAAAACTGGAAATCTATCCGATAGAAAAATAGGCGTACCGCCCGCCCATGCTATGCAGGGCTCCTCGTCAAGTCCGTGTTTCAGATGTTCCATCGGAACCACAGAAACACAGACTTATCAAAAAGCCATACCCGAAAGCCAGACAATTGGAACCGAATAGTGAAACCTACTCTTCCTTTTTCACTATCTCGCCGGTGTTCTTAAGGATGCTGTCCTCGGGAACAAGGCCCCTGACATTGCAGGTGGGATAGATGGTTGCGTGGCGTCCGACAATGGTTCCGGGATTACACACGGCGTTACAGCCGATTTCCACCCAGTCCCCTATCATGGCACCGATCTTTCGGATTCCCGTCTCAATGCTGTCCGTACCGTCATGCACAACTACAAGGTGTCTGTCGCTCTTGATGTTAGAGGTAATGGAACCTGCACCCATGTGGGCATGCCAGCCCAGGATAGAGTCACCGACATAGTTGTAGTGAGGAACCTCGCAGTTGTCGAAGATGATGGCATTCTTAAGTTCGACGCTGTTTCCGATTACGCAGTCAGCACCGATCAGAACCGAGCCGCGGATAAATGAGCAGTGACGAACTTCCGTGTTCGGACCGATAATGCACGGCGGCATTATGTAGGCAGTAGGGAAAACCACTGCGTCCTTATGCACCCAAACCTGAGGCTGAACCTCTGAATAATCAGGACCCAAAGTCGGCCCCAAATTGAGAATCATGTCCTTGATTCCGGCCAGTGCCTCCCAGGGATAGTTGAAGCCGGAAAGATAATCGGAAGCCAGAGTATGCTTGAGGTCAAACAGCTGCTTAACGCTATACATTCATCACCCCCTGTCAGCCGACGATTTCCTTGAGAATCTGACGCATCTGATCCATAAGGCTATCCATGCTCTTAGCAAGGGCAATCAGGTTTCTGGCTCTGTCGAGGTTCTGAGTCTCGTACTTGACCTTGAAGTAGTTGTCGCCTGTCAGATAATCATCGAGGTACCTTGAGGCAAGCTCAAGCGTCATGACAAGACAGCTGTCCGGAAGCGATGAAATCTCATCATCGGTAAACAATGTGGCAGTCTGTGACAGAAAGCCTTCTGCGAAAGCTCTGTAGACGTTCAGATCAAGAGAGACCTTGTCGAACTCCAGAGAGGAAGATCCCTTGGAGTTTCCGGCCGATCTCACTGCATCTCCGAAGTCATGGCCGGCAAGACCCGGCATCACGGTATCCAGGTCCACTACGCACATTGCAGCCCTGGTATCCGGGTCGAACAGAACGTTGTTGATCTTTGTGTCGTTGTGCGTTACACGAAGAGGAATGCGACCTTCTGCATGGAGTTTGTCCAAAACCAGTGCCTTGTCCTTCATGGAAAGCACATAGGAAACCTCGGAAGCACAGGAAGCAGCCCTACCCAACTTATTCGTAGCATAATCAGCTGTCAGATCAGCATAACGCTTTGTTGTGTTATGGAAGTTGGGGATTGTGTAGCGAAGAAGCGATGCATCGAAATCGCTGAGGGCCTTCTGGAAGCGTCCGAAAGCCTTTCCGGCATTCTTCACAATCACAGGATCCTTTGAGGAATTGTAGGTCACTGAATCGATGTACTTGTACATTCTCCAGAAAGCAGGACCGTCCTCATAATAGTTCTTTCCATCCAAAGCATGGATGTACCTCAGGCTCTTGATATCCGGATGGTGTTCTGCCATGAACTCAGAAATCAGCCCTATGTTATTCATGACATCCCAAGGCTTCTTGAACACGTAGGTGTTGACCTTCTGAACAATGAAGGAATGCATCCACCCGTCGATCAGGAAATCCGCACGGCAGGTATGGTTGACCTTACCCACATTGATGTCACTGACATTAATGAGATTGGAAAGGTCGAACTCCTTTGCAATCCTTGCTACTTCATAGAAAATCGAATCAAACATCTAAAACTCCCCAATAAAATCCAAAACAATAATAAGAGCAGTCAAACAGCATACCCTTTACTTCTGATCACCGAAATCACGCTCTGAACATGTCTTCTGCAGACCTCTTCCGAGGTAGCCTCCACCATAACGCGGATCAGAGGCTCCGTGCCGCTTTCGCGAACCAGAATACGGCCTGAATTGCCCAGCTTGTCGGAAACGCTACGGACGGCTTCCTGAACGTCCTCATCGGAAACAGCAGCGGTCTTGTCCGTAACCCTGATGTTCTCCAGTACCTGCGGATAGAGAGTGACCTCAGAAGCAAGCTCGCTGAGCTTTTTCTTCTTGGCAAGCATGACCTCCATGATCTTCATGGCTGTCAGTATGCCGTCACCTGTGGATGCGTACTTTGAGAAGATGATATGGCCGCTCTGCTCGCCGCCGATTCTGCAGCCGTGCTCGACCATGTAGTCATGGACATATTTGTCGCCGACCTTGGTCTTCACCGACTCTATTCCTTCCTTCTCGAAGGCCTTGAAAAGTCCGAAGTTGGACATGACAGTGGTCACCACCGTGTTGGCCAATAGCTTTCCTCTTTCCTTCATGTATTTTCCGTACATGAACATGATGTGGTCGCCTGTGACTATGTTGCCTTTCTCATCCACTGCAAGACAGCGGTCGCCGTCTCCGTCGAAGGCAAATCCGACATCCAGGCCCTTGTCCAAAACCAGCTTCTGAAGCCCTTCCATGTGTGTGGAGCCGGCGTTCTCATTGATGTTGAAACCGTTGGGATTGTCGTTGATCACAAA
>CAKJZO010000089.1 GCA_918298275.1 Spirochaetota bacterium
ATCTGGGACAGGAAGCGGTGAAGATTTCCTCGATCATACGCAATCTCGAGGTACTTCGCCGTGATGCCGAGGCCAAGAACGCCGAGCTTGAGAGACGGCTTAGGAATCTTGAGAACAATGAGAACCATATAGAGAAGGAAAAGCGTCGCCTTCAGGCCTATGAGAACAGGCTGAAGAAACAGAGGCTCAATGAGTTCGACGACTTTGTAAGGGCTTCACGCCGTGATGTGGAGCAGCTTGTTGCAGAGCTTCGTCAGGGAGAGATGACCAGGGAAAAGACGCTGAAGATGAAAGGTCTGTTCAATGATCTTCAGGCCAAGGAAGAAGAGCTGAAAAACGAGCTTGCACAGCAGGCGGAAGAGCTGGATGCCAAGCAGCTTGAAGAAGACAATTCCCAGAAGGACAGTGTGGCTCTTGAGGTTGGAATGGACGTCCTCTGCGGTCCTTCCAAGCGGGAGGGAACCGTGGTCAAGGCCATGGGGAAGGGCAAATGGCAGGTTGCGATAGGGACCATGAAGTTCACTTTCAAGGAGACGGATCTGACCGTTCCCAGGCGTTCCTCAACTGTGCGTGCATATAGCTTTGAGCAAGGAACAAAGGCCCCAACTCCAAAGCTTGTGTTGGATTTACGAGGTTATAGGCTTCTTGAGGCACTCGATGCCATTGATTCCCAGATTGAAGCATGCTGCGTCCACAACCTCAAGAGTTTCTCCATCATACATGGTTACGGGGATGGAATACTGTCTACCGGAATACATAAGCATCTTTCCCAGAATGACCTTGTAGGGTCATACAAGTTTGCGCTTCCTGATGACGGAGGCCAAGGCAAGACTTACGTCACATTGAAATAGGAGGAGTGTTATGGCTGAAGCCGGAGTTGTTGCACTTAGGAACCTCAAGACAGACAAGGTCTATCTCTTCTATTCGCGTGACATAAAGGCGGATTGCGTGTCCATGCGCTTCAAACTGGACCTGGGAATGTTTCCGTGCAGGTCACTTCAGGAAGACTATGCGAAGACCGGGCTCGAAGTATTCAGATTCGATACCATCGAGCTGACCGAAGATGAAAGCAGGCTTGAGATACTGAAGAAGGATATGGATCTTTACGTCTGACCAATCAGAAATCAGAATAATCGATTTTTCTCTTGTCGTGCTCTATGAGATTTCTGATTGACTCGACTGCAAGCTTGCAGATCATGGTAGTGTCGTGGACAATCGGGTTTTCCATGCCCAGAGCTTCACGCTCCTGGTTTCCCACGACAAAGAAAACCGAACCGCATCTTACTCTCAGATAGCTTGCAATCGTGAAAAGGGCGGCACTCTCCATCTCCGAGGCCAGCACCCCAAGACGTTTCCATGCTTCCCAGTTGTCTCTGAGTTTATGGCTGACGGGAATGATGTCCGGATTGTGCTGGCCGTAGAAGGAGTCCTTGCACTGGACTATGCCTAGATGGTGGCGCAGCCTCATCTTCTTTGCCGTATGCTGCAGTGCCGTGACGATTTCATAGTCTGCAACTGCAGGGAATTCAATAGGGGCATACTCGCGGCTTGTTCCCTCCATCCTGACTGCGCCTGTTGCGATTACTGCGTCTCCGCCTATGACCTTCAGGTCAATGCCTCCGCATGTGCCCATCCTCAGGAAGGTGTCTGCGCCGCATTTTACAAGTTCTTCCATTGCAATTGCTGCAGACGGCCCTCCGATACCGGTAGATGTGACACTCACCTTGGTATTTCCGAGATATCCTGTATATGTGTTGTACTCACGGCTGTCGGCAACCTGGACTGCATCCTCGAGAAATCCTGCAATCAGAGGTACTCTCTTGGGGTCGCCCGGAAGAATCACGTAGCGGCCCACATCTCCTTCCTTGATCCTGAGATGGTATTGGATTCCTGTTCCGTTCATATAGTCAGACATTTTGGCATTCTCCGTTCAGTTAGATTGTAATAGCTTTTGAAGAGTTGTCAAATCCTCTTCAGTCGTTGACCAGCTTGTGGCGAAGCGGACCGCAGTGTGGTCATCATCTACGATTTCCCATTTTTCGAAACCGACGGATTGACTCAGCTTCTCGATTCTGCTGTTCTCAAGGACAACGAACTGCTGGTTGGTAGGGGACTCGAGGAAGAAGGGGATGCCTGCTTTCTCCATGATTGTCTTCAGCTTCTCCGCCATGTCGATGGCATGCCTTGAGATTCTGAAATAGAGATCATCGGTGAAGAGGGTATCGAACTGGACTCCGAGAAGTCGTCCCTTGGCAAGCAGGGCGCCGTTCTGCTTCTTCATGGTCATGAAGTGAGCAGGTCTGTTTCCGTGTGTGAATACCACTGCTTCACCGCACAGGGCGCCGACCTTGGTGCCTCCGATGTAGAAGACATCGCAGAGGTTCGCAATGTCGGTTATCTTTACATCCGTCTGTCTGCTCATCAGTCCGTAACCGAGTCTGGCTCCGTCCATGAATAGGGGCATATTGTATTTATGACAGACCTCAGAGATGGATTTTAGCTCGTTGAGTGTGTATAGAGTTCCGTATTCGGTAGGATGGGAGATGTAAACCATACCCGGATATACCATGTGCTCCTTGGCATCGGCTTTGTTGAAGACATCGACGAATGACTCGATGTCGGATGCCCTGAGCTTGCCCATCACCTGGGGGAGTTCGAAGACCTTGTGGCCTGTGTATTCGATGGCACCTGCTTCATGGCAGCTTATGTGACCTGTCTTGGCTGCAATAACGCCTTCATAGCGCTGAAGCATCGAGGAGATTACAACCTGGTTTGTCTGTGTTCCTCCGCAGATGAATTCAACCTGGGCATCCGGTCTATTGCAGACTTCCTTGATTTTCTGTTCTGCGCTGCGGCAGAATCTGTCAACTCCATAGCCGGAAACGAATTCATAGTTTGTCCTTGTCAGGGCATCAAGAATCTCAGGACAACAGCCTGTTGTATAGTCAGACTCGAAAGTGAGCATTTTGCGGCCTCCGTGAGTAATTCCAAAAAACGCCACCGGCCAAAGACCGATGGCGTAAAGGCATTAAAAAAATTGCTTTTTCCAGATCCGATCAACGATACAGGTCTGTAATTAAATAATTGCACTTGCTGCAGAGAATTGTCAATAATTTTTTTCAATTTTTCAGCTGATTTCGATGTCGGTAAAACACCAAATTTGTATTGAAAACAACAACCGTAATTCTGTACTATATAAAATGCATGAATTCATAACCAAGAGGATGGTCAAATATGGAAATTCAGATTGATGATTTGGTCCAGTCGATCAAGAAAGACGGGATTGAACAGGCACGCAAGGAGGCGGACGCTATTCTTGTGACCGCCAAGGCCCAGGCAAACGATATTATCGCAGCATCCAAGGCAGAAGCAGAAAGAAACCTTGAAAACGCCAGAAGAGAAATCGAGAGTTCGAAAGCTCTCATCCTTCAGGCTCAGCGTGATGCAGTGCTCTCTGTCAGAAAGGAGCTCGGAACCATGCTTGAGCGCATAATGGCAGACAAGGTTGCCAAGGATCTTTCCGAAGCAAGTCTTGCAAAGCTTGTCATAGCTGCAATCGGGGATGAGGATCCTGCAAAGTTCTCCGTCGAGATCGATGAGGCCAAGGCATCTATCCGCAGTACATTGGCCAAGCAGATCGAGAAAGGTCTTGAGATCCATCCCGCAAAGGGAGTAGGGCTCAGACTCTGCTGCAAGGACGGTTCGGGTTTCTATGATTTCTCGGACGAGCAGATCGCATCGCTTCTCAAGCCGTTTTTAGGCGAAATGAAGATCTGAGGACATTCCATGGCTTCCAGATACTATTTCCTGTCAAGCCTGAGCATGCTTCGCTTCTCCGACAGTGCTCCGATGAGCTGGGAGGATTTCCTTTCCCAGGCAAAAGGCAATGTTTCCGAGAGCGACTACAGGACGCTCAGCTCGATTGCCGACGGCAACACGCTCTCCAATTCGTTTCTCAAGAAATGGGATGAGCTGAACCGCAAGCTTGACGATGCCGTAAACGAAAGACGCAGAAAGGCACTTAACAGAGATCAGCAGAACTCTGTGGTATTCAGGGACTTCGATATAGAGAAAGTCACTAATGCAGCCCTGAACGCCAAGGATCCGCTTGAGGCGGAGCTGGTGCTCATGCGCTTCAGATACGACTGGCTTGAGCTGCAGAAGGGTTTCGAACCGTTTTCGGAGACGGCTCTTCTCTGCTATGCCCTTCAGTTGAGAATCCTCCTCAGAAAGGATCTGTTCAACGTGGAGGCCGGCAACGAGCAGTTCAGAAGCATGTTCGACAACATTCAGAAAGAATTAAAGGTGGATTGATATATGGCAAAGACAATCGGACACGTAGCCGGAGTTAACGGCAACCTTGTCACCGTGACCTTCGAAGGTGCCATCTCCAAGAACGAGGTCGCCTTCGTGCATGTCGGCGACACTCTGCTCAAGGGTGAGGTCATCAGGGTCAACGGCAGCAAGGCCAGCATGCAGGTCTACGAGATGACTAACGGAATCCAGGTCGGTGATGAAGTCGAGTTCACAGGTGAGCTGATGAGCGTAGAACTCGGCCCGGGCCTTCTTACACAGATCTACGATGGTCTGCAGAACCCGCTTCCATCCCTGGCATCACAGTGCGGCTTCTTCCTTCAGAGAGGAGTCTATCTTGACCCGATCCCCAACAGGGATTGGGAGTTCACACCTGTAGCCAAGGTAGGCGATACCCTCAGGCCCGGCGATACATTCGGTACCGTACCTGAAGGCATCTTCACACATAGAATCATGCTTCCGTTCGGTTTCGAGGATGTTGACTGGACAGTCACCTCGATTGCCGAGAAGGGCACATACAACGTCAGGGCGGAGATCGCTACCGTCAAGAACCCGAAGGGTGAGGAAAGAAAGCTCACCATGGTATTCAGCTGGCCCGTAAAGAAGGCAGTAGGCTGCTATGACGAGCGCCTGAGACCTGACGAGACCCTGATTATGAAGATCAGGATCATCGATACGTTCCTGCCTGTTGCAAAGGGCGGAACATTCTGCGTTCCCGGCCCGTTCGGAGCAGGAAAGACTGTTCTGCAGCACATGGAGAGCCGTAACGCCGACGTCGACATCGTAATCATCGCAGCATGCGGAGAGCGTGCAGGTGAGGTCGTCGAAGTCCTGAAGGAATTCCCCGAGCTGATCGACCCGAAGACAGGCAGATCACTGATGGAGAGAACCATCATCATCTGCAATACGTCTTCAATGCCTGTCGCAGCCAGAGAAGCCAGCGTCTACACCGCAATCACGATGGCTGAGTACTACAGACAGATGGGACTGAATGTCCTGCTTCTTGCCGATTCCACCAGCCGTTGGGCACAGGCCATGAGAGAGATGAGCGGAAGACTCGAGGAGATTCCTGGTGAGGAAGCTTTCCCGGCTTACCTTGAGTCAGTCATCGCAGCTTTCTATGAGCGTGCCGGTAAGGTCCGCCTCCATGACGGAAGCATCGGATCCGTTACCATCGGAGGTACGGTCAGCCCTGCAGGCGGAAACTTCGAAGAACCCGTCACCCAGGCAACCCTGAAGGTCGTAGGTGCATTCCACGGTCTTTCAAGAGAGCGCTCGGATGCCAGAAAGTACCCTGCAATCCATCCGTTGGAGAGCTGGTCCAAGTACAAGGGAATCATCGATCAGAAGCTTGTCGAGGATGCTCGCAGCGTTCTCTTCAAGTCCAATGAAATCAACCAGATGATGAAGGTCGTCGGTGAAGAGGGAACATCAATCGAGGATTACATCGAGTATCAGAAGGGTGAGCTTCTCGATGCAGTTTATCTGCAGCAGAACTCGTTCGACCTGGTCGATGCTGCAGTTCCCGTTGAGAGACAGCAGAAGGAATTCGACCTTCTCTACAAGGTTCTGATGGCCAAGTTCAACATCGACAGCAAGAAGGATGTCAGAGCCTTCTTCAATGAGCTCAGACAGAAGTTCCTCGACTGGAACAGCGTCCTTGTCACGGATGAGCGCTATGCCAAGTACGAGCAGGAGATCAACGATCTCTACCTTTCAAAGGTAAAGGAGGGCTGAGATGAACAAGGTCTATACAAAGATTGAATCCATTGTCGGAAACGTCATCACCGTACGTGCCGAGGGTGTCAGATACAATGATCTGGCCATGGTCGGAAACAGCTATGCAAACGTCATCAAGCTGGACGGCGACCTTGTCAGCCTTCAGGTCTTCGCAGGTGCCCAGGGCGTACGCACCAACGATCCCGTCAGGTTCCTCGGTGTTCCGATGCGTGTCAGCTACTCAGACAACCTCATGGGAAGGGTCTTCGACGGATCCGGAAAGCCCAGAGACAACGGACCCGAACTCGACGAGAACATGGTCGAAATCGGCGGACCGTCGGTCAACCCTGCAAAGAGAATCGTCCCCAAGAAC
>CAKJZO010000090.1 GCA_918298275.1 Spirochaetota bacterium
CTGCATGAACCTTGTCTGTTCCTTCACTCCCAGAAATGATTCAATCTGACTTCTGCCTATGCCCAGCTCAAGTGCCCTGAAGAAGCTGTCCTTTGTAATGGCGTAGCTGATGAGCTTGTCACATACTTCGATGTCTGCAAACAGATAGAGAATGTCATCTGATCTTTGTGTACCGATGAAGCTTACCTTCATGTCGGAGTCAGTCCTGAGCTCCGAGCGTTCCGGAATTACATCTAAAACAGACTGATTAAAATAGACTGTATTATCGACTATCTTAATAAAACCGAAGCATTCAATTAAATTCAGGACATTGTTGGTCTTCTCTTCATCGATGTCTGAAAGAATCTGGATCAGCGTGGAAAACCGTTGGATTTCCATGCTGTGGAATCTGAGTGCGTCAAGGGCTCTGACAACAGAATCACCGAATTCGGGACCGATTGTCCGGATCATGAGATTCAGCGGATCAAGATTCAGGATGTCATCCATACTTTCCCTGTTCAGTATGAATCTTCCGTCAATTATGCTGACAGCTTTTTCCGACAGCAGATACTTCTTCAGCGCAGAGAAGAACGTTATGCTGTTTTGCTCGGGAAACTGCGGAAATACTGCCAAAAGTTTTCCGGACTTGATGAAGTGGTGCACATTTGCTTCACGAACAGGAGCCTGACCGCTTATAAGAAGATTAGTCACTGCAAGCAGGATGTTCCTGTCAACGAACGGTCCTGTCTGGAGTTCCTTGTTTCCTTTGCCGAACAGAAGATCAGCATCGTATGCCTGCCTGGCTATGCTCAGCAGGATAGGGTTTACCCTGTATTTGTGGTCTTCTTTCAAAAGGATCAGACGGTCTCTGAGATTGGAGAGTTTTCTTGCCAACAGTATGAAGCTGTCCGATGAGAAGAATCTGCTTACAAGTTTTGCGGAGGTTCTGCCGGTCAGAAGAATGAGTGAGATATACCTTCTGTCATCTTCGTCCAACGCAGACAGCAGGTTGCTGCGGTTTTCTTCATTCAGTAAAAATGAAAGTATCTTCTGATTCAATACGGGTTTGTGGAAAGGCGACGGAATCTTTCCCAGAACCGAATTGGCCAGGAAGAAGTAGTAATCGTCATCGAGAGAATTCAGATACGTGAAAAACTCTTCTGATCTGTCCATCAGACCTCCAGCAGTTCGTACTTGTATCCCTGCTCAACCAGAAAGCGCTGCCTGTTCTGGGAGAACTCTTCTTCGACCGTGTATCTTGAGATCACGGAGTAGAAGAAGCTTGTCCTGTCCTTTGGTCTGAGGATTCTTCCCAATCTCTGTGCTTCTTCCTGTCTGGAGCCGAAGGTACCTGAAATCTGTATGGCAACCGAAGCATCCGGAAGGTCTATTGCGAAGTTCGCAACCTTGGAAACGATGATTATCTTTTCCTTTCCCTCGCGGAATGCGGCATACAGTTCATCCCGTCTGGTGTTTGAAGTACTGCCTGTGATCATCGGGAAGCCGAAATGCTTCTGAACTTCTTTCAACTGGTCCAGATACTGGCCGATGATCAGAATGCTTTCACCTTTATGTTTTGCCAGAAGGGCTTCTATGACCTTCTCCTTCCGGATGTTCGTGCTGGCGATCTTGTACTTCTCCCTCTTGGATGCCATGGCATAGGGGAGGGCACTTTCTTCCGGAAGAGGTATTCTTACCTCAACGCAGTAGGCGCTGGCTATCCATCCGGACTGGGAAAGGTCTGTCCACGGAATATCATATCTTTTGGGTCCGACGAGGGAGAATACGTCCTCTTCACGCCCATCTTCCCTTATCAGAGTTGCAGTAAGACCTGCACGGTAGATTGCCTGGAGCTCGGCCGTGATCTTGAATACGGGAGCCGGAAGCATATGAACCTCATCGTAGAGGACAAGGCCCCAGTTTCCCTTTTCGATTATGCTCATGTGCTCGAAGGGATCTGTCTTGCTGGCCCGATATGTCAGGACCTGATAGGTACAGACTGTAATCGGCTTGATTTCCTTCTTCTCTCCGGAATACTCGCCTATGAGGGAGCTGTCGATGTCCGTCTTGGCCTTGAGCTCCGCAATCCACTGGTGGACTGCAACGACGTTGGGACAAAGAATGAGAGTGCGCGTCTGAAGATGGGTCATGAGGGCCATGCCCACAAGGGTCTTTCCGCTTCCGCACGGCATGACTATGGTTCCGAACCCTGTACCCGGACCCATGTCTCCGAGAATTGATTTCACTGCCTGGTCCTGATAGCTTCTGAGCTCTGCCTTCAATGAAATCGGAACCGGCTCCGATTTGACCAGCGGTATCAGGTCATCCACGGGATAGCCCAGCTTGATCAGGGCAAGTTTTGCGGTACCTCTGTCATATTTGAGAATCTCGAATTCATCGGCTTTGTCCGTGCGGTGCACAAGATCCTTAAGCTTCTGGTCTGAGGCAATCGCATGGGCAATCAGAGAATCAGATACTTTAAGAAGATATCTTTCTTCATTAAAAGGAAATAGTTTGAGCTTTCCATATCGGGAGGTAATATCCTCGATGAATTTGGCTACATTTGTCGGAATCGGGAATCTTGTCCATCTGTTCAGACGCTGTAAAATCTCATCTGCGCTGATTCCGGCACTTGCTGCATTCCATAGAGAGATTGGACTGATGTTGTATGTGTGCACATGCTCCGGGGCCTTGATGAGCTCACTGAAAGCGATGATCTGGTTTCTGCAGTCATCGAAACTCGGGGAGTGTACGTCTAGCATGAGCGTTCTGTCGCTCTGGATTATCAGCGGTTTGTCTGTAGCCATTCCGTATATTATATCACAAAACGGCGGAATCCGAACATAAAATCAATCGATGGGTGAGGCTTTCCTGAGTTTGACCATTGCAATCGGACCTTCTTTGTAGAGGTCTGTCTTGCGTACTCTGGATTGCTCTGCCTTATTGATGGAGCTGACTCTTGCAATCTCTGCTTTGGCGGTTGTTCTTCTGTCAGCGGCAATCCTGTATTTGGGCTGGGTGCGCTGCTTGATGTAGTTTGCCTCATTGAGGGCCTTCTGATCCTCGGCGATGATGCGGTTAGGCTTTGTCCGCTGGGCAAAGGCTATGATTGTGATCAGCCAGAATACCGAAACCACGAAGAGGAAAAGCGACATGTAGGAAGCTACCTGCGTGAGTGTTTCTCCCGCGATGTTTGAGGCGGTGGCAAGAAGACAGACTGCAGAGCCCAGAAGCAGTGTGAGGCTGAGAGTCATGGGAATCAGCCATACGGGACCGCGTTTTGATGCTGCAAGTCGTATGCAGAACAGCATGCAGAAGAAGTCAAGTACAACCGATGCAAGGGGATATATAAAGTCAGTCATTGTTCCACCACACTTCTAGAATTATTGTCTTTATAATGATAGCATACACATGAAGTTGAGGAAATAGCTATGCAATTCAAAAATGAACTGCCTGACAGTGTTCTGCTTTCAAGAGTCAAATCCAGAAATTCAGGGGATCTCAGATCTCCCTATTACCGTGATACCACAGCAATACTCCACAGCTCTCCTTTCAGGAGACTCAAGCACAAGACCCAGGTATTCTTTGCTCCGAGCAATGACCATATCTGCACCAGAATGGAGCATGTCCTCCATGTCGCTTCTATAGCAACCTCCATCTGCAGGGCAATGGGACTCAATGACGAGCTTGCCTGGGCAATCGGAGTAGGCCATGATCTCGGACATACACCGTTCGGCCATATCGGCGAGCATATTCTATCCGATCTGATGGTTCAGAAAGGTTTCCCGCCGTTCGAGCATGAGGTGAACAGCCTTAGAGTTGTGGATTTCCTGTCTCATCTGAACCTCACATATGCAGTCCGTGACGGAATAGTGAGCCACTGCGGTGAACACTTCATCAGAACCATCTCTCCGGATTTCAGGAAGAAGGATCTTTCTTCCATAGTCACGAAGGCGGGCATCCTTCCCAGCACATGGGAGGGTTGTGTGGTCAGGTTCTCCGATCAGATAGCATATCTCGGAAGGGATTTCGAGGATGCCGCCAGACTCGGAATAGTACGCAAGGAAGATGTTCCTCCGATGTGTCTCAAGGTGCTCGGCAAGACCAACGGAGAAATCATCAATACCCTGGTGGAGGATATCATCGACAATTCCGAGAAGGAAGGATGCATTGCATTCAGCGAGGATGTCTATGAGGCGGTTCGCCTGATGAAGGACTTCAACTACAAGAACATCTACCTTTCTCCGATGCTTCAGGGTTACGAGAAGTATTTCAGACGCCTGATAGGTCTGATTTATGAGTACCTGACAGACCTGCTCGAGAAGAACGGCTTCGAGAAGGAGCTGTACCTGCAGGAAGGAAACATGCTCAGCGCCGGCTTCTACAACTATGTAATCGAGAAGAAGGATGCCTACATGGAGCATGACGGGAATCTGGACCGGATAGTCTTCGACTACATCTCCGGAATGAGCGACAACTTCTGCCTTGACTGCGGCAATGAAATACTGAGGCCCGAACACCTGAATGAGACTATTGAACGCTCTCTGACGGGTAAATGGTTTGATGCCGTAAAAAGCTGAAATACTTTAATTATTTTGAGCGTTGAAGGTCTTGTAAGACACGATACGCTTCAAAACTATCAGTTCTCTTTATTACGAATGACAACTCTGTAACGGTTGAGAAAATCTCCAGAACATTGATGCTGCTCCAGGCAAGGCGGCGTGCGGATTCATATACGATTCCGGGATTCTGGATCTCCGGTGAACTCCATACCATGGAAAGCGCAACCATGTCTGTCTGCTTGTAGAGGAGTTTGCTGTTCTTTGTAATGCTTTCGATGCTCGGAAGCAGGGACTCCGAAACACCGATGGTAACTGTGTCGGAACTGGTAAGGACATTCAGAAAGTCATTGGCATTGTTCTTGGCTGCAACCTTGTAGAGCAGGCCTATCTGCTGAACCAGTTCGGGTGTCTTCACGAAATCCATGTAAGCAATATTGGTGTGCATTACCATCGTGTACTTGAGACTCTCCACACTCACGGGTTCTGCATTCTTCTGGAGATCCGAGCCGTATCTTCTCAGAGCCATGATGATGGCAGTCTCATGGACTTCCTTCTCGCAGGACTGTGCCACTTCTTCCCTGATGCTCTGGGCGAAGTTTGAGTAGTTGAGGAAGCCTTTTCTCAGAACATCCCTGAGAAACGGAGTCTTGTCCACAATTTCCCTGACTTTTCTGCTTACCGATTCAGCCATATCAACCTCCCTGTTTATCTCTTTTTCTCCCGAAGTTTGTTACTATAATAACCGATTGATTTGGTTTTAACAATACTGTTGTTTAAAAACCTCATTTTCTAGTGTTTCTTTGCGGTTTGTATAAGAAGTTACGAAAAATGTAGACACTAGATATTGAAATAGTGTAGTATTTTCCCACCAAGGAGTTTTAAGACACTATGAGATGCCCAGCCTGCGGTGATATGGAAGATAAGGTTCTGGAAACAAGGACCACAAACAACGGAAGTGCCATGAGGCGCCGCCGTGTATGCCTCAAATGCGGTTACCGCTTCACGAGCTATGAGCGTGTTGAAGACAAGCCGATTACTGTCATCAAGAGAAACGGGGATCTGCAGAACTTCGATATCTCCAAGATCGAACGCGGAATCCGTATGTGCACCGACAAGAGAAACCTGAACTCCGAAGCCATCGAGAATCTTATCAGCGATATCGAGGAAGCCATCAAGATCCAGGCCGGTCCTAAGCATGAGATTACCAGTTCTGCAATAGGCGAGGAGACCCTCAAACAGCTCTACAAGGTCGACAAGGTCGCATACATCCGCTTTGCCTCAGTCTACAGGGCATTCGACAACGTCGAGCAGTTCATCAAGGAAATAGAGAGCCTGGCCCAGAAGGCGGAAGCTTAATACATTATCAGATTATCCTGCATCCACTTCACGCACTGAGCGCTGCCCACCAGAATGGGCATGCGGATTTCACTGCGTTCAAGAAGCAGTCTGTCATCGTACTCTAGAATGTCTCCGTTGAAGTATCTCAATGTAAGTCCGCTCTTCTCGATTATGGCATGAGCGGCAGCGACATCCCAGGCAAAGCAATAGGGGTTGATGGTGCAGTCAAGGTTCGAGAAAACTGCAGGGGCGATTTCATGGATTATGCTGCTTCCGAAACAACGGACCTTGCCCTTGTATGGCCTCATATCCACAAATCGCAGCATATTTGAGCCCATTACCAGCTGTCTGGGTATATCATAGTGCTCAGGAGTCCTGTGAAGCTTTCCGTTGAGAAAGACCCTCTCATCACCGGGCATCGAGCAAATGAACAAGTCCTGGGTACCGGCACCGAAGCGCGGGGCATAGATGACGGCTCCGCATGGACGACGGTTCTGATCCAGAATTCCGAGGGCGACACACCATGCCGGAAGGCCCTGGCTGTAGGCATCGGTTCCATCGATCGGATCAAGAACGAATGTATAGCGCTTATCGTCGCTGAAATCGTGCAGGTCAATCTCCTCCGTGATGATATTGCAATCCGGATAGAGTGCGCGGAGGCGTCCGATAATGGCATCTGAAACTGCAAGGTCCGTCTCGGTGAGAATGGAACCGTCCTGCTTCAGGGAGCGGTGAATCAGAGCCTGATTGCTGCGTGCAGCCTCTCCGCACTGGCGGATGGCGCTGCAGATGCCGAAAAAGGCTTTCTCCTCCGGTGTGCTGACATCGAAGCCGTAGCGGGTGCTGTAAGCTTCCTCTTTGATTTCTATTCTGGTTATTCTCTCATCATCTTTCGATAGGGTTGTTTCCTGCATTCTGGACTCCTTGAACTGATTCGGCGGTTGTGGTACTTTTTCACCGATGCAGACGTTGCAATCGTACATCAAAAAAAGCGATGCCTTCAAGGCGTTGTCGAAGAACAGGAAGTGCAATATCGAAGTGGAGGGTCTTGACGGTTTTCCACTGTTTCAGTGCGCCCATCTGGTTTCCGAACGCATTGACGGCATTACCTGGATGATATGCCCGACAGAGGAGATTGCAAGGGTCCTGTATTCCAATTCCTCCCTTGTTTCGGGAGTGCCGATCCTGATGCTTCCTACCTCGGGCAGGGTGCTCTATTCACCGTGGGAGGGCTCTTCCAAGGAATATGACCAGATCAGGTGCCTCGGAGCAATAACCAGGGAGGATAAAGCCCTTGTGATTACTTCCATCAGGGCTATCTGTTCTCCGATCCCGAAGCGCAGCGCAATCGAGAAGTCCAGCCTGACATTCAAGGTGGGACAGACTCTCGAT
>CAKJZO010000091.1 GCA_918298275.1 Spirochaetota bacterium
CTCCTTTACTCCCTGCTTCTCGAGGAAGAATGTCATCTTGTCGAACTGCTTCTCTCCCTTCTCCAGGGTCTCGGAAAACTTGTTCTCCTCGGCTGTCAGTTCGTTGTAGACCTTATCCTTGTTCTGTACCAGCTCGGGATACGGCTCGCCGTAAAGCTCGATGACTACTTCGGCAACCTTTGCGAGGAATGCACCCTCGATTCCGAGATGCTTGCCGTTTCTGACGGCTCTTCTGATGAGCCTTCTGAGAATATAGCCCTGTCCGACATTCGACGGGGAAACTCCTCTCTGGTCACCGAGGATGAAGGTGCTGGTTCTGATATGGTCGGCGATGATTCTCATCGAGATATCGGTCTTCTCGTCCTGACCGTATGTGACGCCTGCAAGCTCACCGATCTTCTTGAGAATCGGCTGCATGACCTCTGTCTCGTAGACGCTCTTCTTGCCCTGGAGGATTGCGATGGTTCTCTCGATTCCCATTCCGGTATCGATGCACTTGCGCTCCATCTCCACGAAACGTCCGTCCTTGGTCTTCTGATAGCCCATCAGAACGTCGTTCCAGACCTCGAAGTACTTGCCGCATGAGCAGCCGGGCTTGCAGTTCGGACCGCATGCCGGCCTTCCGGTGTCGATGAACATCTCGGTATCAGGTCCGCAGGGTCCTGTCTCGCCGGCCGGTCCCCACCAGTTGTCCTCTCTGGGCATGAAGTGGATTCTCTCATAAGGGATTCCGCACTTGTTCCAGATTGCAGCACTCTCCTCATCACGGGGAATGCCCTCTTCGCCTTCGAATACTGTGACCGAGAGCTTGTCCGGATCGATTCCGAGTTCCTTTGTCAGGAACTCATAGCTCCAGGGAATCATCTCTTTCTTGAAGTAATCACCGAGGGACCAGTTTCCCAGCATCTCGAAACATGTGAGGTGATGCGGATCGCCTACACTGTCGATGTCGCCCGTTCTGATGCACTTCTGATAGTCGGTGAGTCTCTTTCCTGCCGGATGAGGCTGGCCCAGGATATACGGTACAAGAGGATGCATGCCGGCTGTTGTGAAAAGCACGGTCGGGTCGTTCTCGGGAATGACGGAAGCGCCACTGATCTGTACGTGGCCCTTGGATACGAAAAAGTCGATGAATTTCTTTCTCAGTTCGTTAGCTGTAAGTGGTTTCATAATGCATTAGATATTATCTATATGTAAAAAAACAGTCAACAACAGGCACTGGTCCGTAGAAGTCCCGGAACACCATTTTTGACACAAAAACGGGTCATTTTTTCCTCTATGGGTCAAAATGACACATAAAATGCCGTTTTTTGTTTCCTTGTTTCAATTAGACCCAGAATCAAGGCTCTGAATTATAATAGTAAAATCTCTTCTTTTATCTCATTTCCTTAACATCAAATGATTTATACAAAAGTTGGCACGGCAATTGCTATTATGATGGTGTCGGTCGGATGGCCGATGAAAGAAACAACAAAATATTTGGAGGTCCAAAATGGCTTATATGATGACAAGAAAAACAAACGATTACATGGACGAACTTTTCAACGACATGTTCGGAACCTGGGGAATCAGGAACAGCTCCTATCCTACAGTGAATGTCTATGAGGATTCAAAGGCCTTCTATGTGGAGGCTGAGCTTCCCGGATACACAAGTGAAGATGTAAACATCGATGTTGAGAAGCATGTGCTGCACATCTCTTCGGAGAAGGCAGAGAAGAAGGAAGACAGGAAGTACATCCTGCGTGAGAGAGACTATGTGAAGTTCAACAGGTCCTTCTCATTGCCGGAGGGAATCAATGAAGAGGCAATCGAGGCAGAGTTCAAGAACGGAATCCTGACAATCACGTTGCCTAAGATTCCTGTCGAGCAGCCCAAGAAGATTGCAGTCAAGATCGCAGGTTAACAGTCCTGCTTGAGAGTAAAACGATTGAGCCTGAGGCGTTCATTCATGCCCCAGGCTCTTTTTGTATTCTCTCAATCAATACCGAATCATTCGCTGATTGCATCGGTATTAAGGAATATCATAAAGCTTTCATTATCCAGTTTATACCAGTCAAGAGTGTACCATCTGGTTGCCGTCGTCCATCTGGATCCGCGGCCGTTGGCTTCATCTCCTAACGGATATCCTTCATCGGGATCACCTATTGCACCATTCAGGAAGGTCTCAAGTGCAAGATATGACTGATATGTGAGAGCTTTTCCTCCTATAATATCGAAACAATAGCCTGAATCACCTTCCTTATAGGGATATTCCCTATCCACTTCCAGATCCGCTATGGCAGGAAGATCCATGCCTGTGACCTTCTTGAACTCAGCGCTTGCCTCGGCATAGCTCGTTGTTGTAAGTTGGGTGAATCTGGCCTCAATGGTGACGTTCCTGCTCGGAATCTTGTAATCCCATACGGTAGCCTTGTCGCTGATCAGGGTATCGCCCAGATACCAGCCTGCAAATGCATATCCGTCTGCAGGCGTTGCTTTGAGATCTGTATCTGAATTCTCGGCTTCTGTAAGGCTGGATACTCCCTTGTTGCTTCCGCCAGGATAGATCAGTGCGGTACCGCCTGCGGCAGGTTTGGCAGTAATAGTCACGGAGAAGCCTCTGAAGAAGTGGCTTGCCAAGGAAATCATGCCCTGATACAGATTTATCGAGATGTTTCCCACATAGATCTGATTATTGTCGGAGTACTGAATCTCCCACCACTTCAGGGTTTCTTCACTCATGTCAGGTTCCTTTCCGATTGTTTCATTGAGATATGTCGCAAGCTGGTTGAAAAGAGTCGCATCACCGGCAAAGCTGATGTTGACAAGAGGTTTTGTCTTTTCAGTCACCTCGATGTTGGCAATTTCCACGCCCTCAAGCTGCGGGAGCCAGATATTGGATGAATCATGCACACGCTGTCTGGCATTTCTGTAGCTGTCAGTCATGTTGTCAGCAGGTTCGGAAGATGACGGTTCCTGTGCGCAGCTTACAAAGGCACAGAGAGCTATCAGCAGAATAGTTGTAATCCAAATCAGTTTCTTCATATCGTCTCCTTTACTGTGCGGGATTGGCTTCGAAGTGGGCAGTGATCGTTTCATCACCTCTGGGTGAATAGTTGTATGTACTGCTGTTTGCTATCTTCTTATCACCCCGATACCAGCCCGTGAATGTGTAGCCTTCTTCAGGTGTTGCGGTCAGTTCAAGATTCCAGTCATCGGTTCCCCTGAACGAGTTGCCTTCCACTATGTTCCCTGCTGCTCTCATCTGGACACTTCCGCCGATCTGCGCTGCAAGAGAAACCGTGTAGTAGTTCCTCTGCAGGAACAGGAAGCTGATGATCGGATTGCTCTTTTCATCGGTTGTTTTTTCAACCTGCCAGTTAATCTTTGATGCCGTGTTCGCGCTCTCTTCTGATGGAGACTCGTGGTCCGATCCATCCTTGTCGAGAAGGTATTCCCACAGGGCGATATCGGTTGTATCCATCAACGGGTCTCGGGGCAGAGCGGTCTTGAGCGCAGAGACAATGCTGCTGAACAGAGTTGCATCATAAGCAAGGTCGATGCAGAATTCCTTTCTGGTATTGCTGAGAGGGATTTCGGATGTTTCTAGAATCTGGGCGTTCTGAGATTCCGGCAGCCAGATGCCTGTGGTCTCATGAAGAAGTGTACGGTAGGTCTTGTAGTTCTGCTTCATTCCCAGAACACAGTTGATGTAGATAGCAGTATGATCCGGGTCATTGTTATCGAACATCATGAATACTGATCCTTCATAATCCTTATTGTCAACGGTTCTCTCAAGGCTCCATGCCTGACCGTAGTCGTCCTTGTTTGTCGGGTTGCCCAGCACTCCCTCAAGATAGGCAGCGATGCTGTCATAGAGGGTCTTGTCCCCAAGAATGTCAAACAGTGCTTCCGCAAAGGTTCCGAAACTTGTGCTGAAATCAGAGGAACCCAGGAGTTCTACCCCTTCCAGTTCGGGAAGCCAGATGCCTGTAACGAAATGGAAATTATCACGGCCTATCCTGTAGCTTTCGGTCATTTTCGCCGAAGGTCCGCTCTGAGGCGTGTTGCCGCCAGCCTTGTCGGAATCACAGGAGACAATCAGTACTGCACAGAGCAGGATTGCAAAAAGGATGTAAAGTGTTCTTTTCATTTTGAATTCTCCTCTTTGTATTTCTCTAGTTCGGCATTCATCTCACGGATGTTCTTCTTCCAGATTGCGCGCATGATCAGCCATATGATGAAGAAAGCGACGACTATCGATAACAGGAACAGAAGGGATGGAAGGTCGAATCCTATCCAACCGAGCAGAAGCCCGATGATGGAGAAGCTGACCAGAATGCATCCTAGGTGAGCTATGGTGGACTTCAACAGGCTCCATTTCTCGATCCTGTAGAACTCAGTTCCCCCGAAGCAGACAAGTCCGTAAAGCCCGGAAAACAGTGACTGGAGGAGTACTGCCCCTTCTCTTCCAAATGAGTCAATCATGGTCGGTGTAGCAAATAAATATCCTGTTTTTGCAACTATATTGATAAATAAGACTATCAAATTCCCGGATACAGCTCCGAGAATAAAGCCTAGAGAGAGTTTCCCGACAAGTCTATCCTTCATATTCACACCCCCTTTCTCAATACTTCACGGATCTGCTTAGCATAACGCCTGGATGTGTATGATCTGATTCCGTTGATCATTTCGATTATGATTATTCCACTCTTGGAGAAATCCCAGCCCTTGACATATCTGAGGTTTACGATTTCGGACTGCGAAATCCTGATAAACCAGACGGGGTCGAGCTTTTCCTCCATCCTGTAAAGCGGTTCATTGACCACGTATTCTCCGTTCGTGGTCTTTACCGACAGGTACCGTCCGTCCTTGGAGATTATCACGATGTCGTTCTTGTCTATCAGACTGCTGGAGGAGAGAGTATCGCAAACGATAGATGTCTGGGCATCCTTTCCCAGCGCTTCAATTATCCGTTCGACATCTTCGTTCTGATCCTTGGCACGTATGATGACTTCTGTGCACTCTGCGGTATCGTCCTGAATGAATCTGATTTTGAATCCTTTTTCCACGTACTGCTCCCAAGTGCATTAGAAACGATGCCGTTTCAAAAAGCAATGTCCTTTGCGCATTCGGTTGTTTTTTGTCGTATTCGGTAAAAAAACACCCTCGGTTTCCCGAGGGCGTACATAGTTTCAAGCTGTATTATTCCTTATCCAGCTCTTCGAACTGAGAGTTATAAAGGTCTGCATAGATGCCGTTCTTCTGAAGCAGTTCCTTATGCGTTCCGGCCTCTGCAATGCCCTTGTTCTGGATTACCAGAATCCTGTCGGCCTTGGTGATGGTCGAGAGTCTGTGAGCCACGACGAAGCTCGTGCGGCCCTTCATCAGGATTGTCATTCCGGCCTGGACAAGCTCCTCGGTCCTTGTATCGATGGCACTGGTTGCCTCGTCTAGAAGAAGGATCTTCGGATCTGCAATCAGGGTTCTGGCAAGGGCTATCAGCTGCTTCTGGCCCTGCGACAGGGAATCAAGCGAAACCTTGGTGTCGTATCCCTCGGGCTGGGTGTTGATCATGTCATCCATTCCCAGCTTGTGGCAGGCGCTCTTCATCTCCTCATCGGTTGCATCCGGCTTTCCGTAGAGAAGGTTCTCGCGGATGGTTCCCGAGAAGAGGAAGGAATCCTGTGTCATGACACCGATGTTGGATCTCAGTGAAGCCAGCGTTACCTTGGAGATGTCCTGACCATCGATGAGAACCTGACCGGATACCGGATCATAGAATCTGGAGATCAGGTTGACTATCGTGGTCTTTCCTGCTCCGGTAGGACCTACAAGGGCAATCATCTCGCCGGGCTTTACCGTCAGCGACATATCATGGAGAACCTCGACATCGGGCTCGTCGGGATAGGCAAAGGTGATGTTTCTGAAATCGACCTCACCATCTGTGACCTTGAGCTCGACCGCATCCGGCACTTCCTGCAGGATCGACTGGGTATCCAGAAGCTCGAAGACTCTCTGTGCGCTCGTAACCTGGTTCGTAAACTGGTTGAACGTTGCCGCAAGAGAGCGTATCGGCTGCCAGAACAGAGCTATATAGCTTGCAAAGGCAATCAGCTGACCGACCGAAGTCTCTCCGAGCTTGAGCCACTTGACAGCAAACAGATAGAGCACGAAGTATCCGATTCCCATAGACCAGTGGATGACGATGTTCAGTAGGTCTGCCCTTCTTACGGCCTTGACCCAGGATTTCTCGACATCCTTCATGATCTTGTCACCTTCCTCGATTGTCTCCTTCTCGGCACTGAATGCCTGAATGACCTTGATTCCGGCATAGGATTCATGGGTGTAGGCGTTCATGTTGGAGTTCTTCTGCCTGAAGTCCATCCAGTTCTTGAAGTTCTTGATCATGACGAAGTAGATGCTCACGACAAGAAGCGGAACAACCAGGAAGGCCGAGAGACTCAGAATCGCATTTGCCCTGAGCATTATCACTACGACTGCGATGATCAGCGTCAGATTCGGAATCAGGCTTGTGATGAGTCTGGTGAACATCTCCTTAAGGGATGAAACATCATTGATCAGCCTGCTCAGGATCTTTCCGGTGGGTCTTGAGTCGAAGTAATACAGAGAGAGGGTCTCAAGATGATCGAAGGCATCGTGCCTGATATCATAGACGATCTTGTTGGTCACATTGGCCAGTATCTTCTTGAATCCCAGCGTAAGGAGCCATGAAGAAATTGCCAGAACCGAGGCGATTCCCATTGTAATCAGCAGGCCTCTTGTATCCTTGTTGGCTATGTTCACATCGACTGCACGCTCGCTCAGAGACGGCAGCATGGCAACAATCAGCGTTTCGACAAGAATCATGATGATTGCAAGTGCCGACTGCAGCTTGTAGTCCTTGAGATAGCTTATGGTACGCAGAAGGGTCTTGATATTGCTGACGTTCGATACGTTTTCGTCTTCTTTATAGGTATTGACAGCCATCAGTTCACCTCCTCGTCCGGATATTGTGTTATGTAGGTCTTGTAGTAGTTGCCCTTGAGAGCCATCAGGCTTTCATGGGTACCGCGTTCCACGATCTTTCCGTGATCAAGGATGATTATCTCATCGGCATCCCTGACTGCAGAAATCCTGTGGGCTATTATCATCATGGTAAGGTTGTTGCGGTGCAGGATTGCACGCTGAACCTTCTTCTCGGTCTCCATGTCCAGAGCAGAAGTCGCATCATCGAAGATCAGAAGAGGCCTGCCGGAGGCAAATGCCCTGGCAATCGAGACCCTCTGCTTCTGTCCGCCGGAAAGACCCACACCCTTCTCTCCTATGACCGTTTCATAGCCTTCGGAAAGCTTTGAGATGAAGTCATGTGCAGCGGCATCCTTTGCGGACTGCTCCAGAATCTCCTGCTCGATGAGGCCCTTCTTTCCCTTGTCCAGATTCGATGTGATCGTATCGGAGAAGAGGAAGATGTCCTGGGTGACGATTGCCTTGCCCGATCTGGCGCTGTCGATATCCAGTTCCTTCAGGTCTATTCCATCGGTCTTGACAGAACCGGATGTGGGGTCCAAAAAGCGCATTGTCAGATTGGCAATTGTACTCTTTCCGCTTCCTGTAGCGCCCATAATCCCCAAAGTTTTGCCACTTTCGAGATGGAACGAGACATCGTCAAGTATTTTCTTGCCATCAGCGACTTCAAGCGTGACATGGTCGAATTCCAAGTCTCCCGTCACCTTCTCGAGGTGCTTCGGACCATCCTTGATCCTTGGTTTTGCATCCAGGATCTTGGTTATCTTTCTCAGTGAGGCACGGGCTGCCGCGAACTCCGTCAGAAGCCAACCGAGTTCCATCATCGGCCATGCCAGTTCGCTGGTGTACGATGTAACGGCCGAAAGCTCACCGAGCGTCATCTTTCCCCTGATGACCTGGATACCGGAAAGCAGGATTGCCAGATAAAGCATGATTCTGGCAAGTGCTTCCATCGGAGTGATCCAGTTCGCCCAGAGGTAGTCGAGCTTCAGAGAGTGTCTGAAGAACGACCTATTGCTCTTGTCGAAGCGCTTTGACTCCTCGCGTTCGCGGCCGAATGCCTTTACGGTTCTTATTCCGCTGAGGCTTTCGGTTGCATTCTGGTTCATATCTGCGATGTCATCAGATCTCAGGTCCGAAAGCTTGTCACCCTTAGGCTCCGAGATGATTGCAAGCACACCGATTATGGGCATGATGACCAAGGCAGGGATTGCACCGCTGGGGTTGATCCTGATGAGGCAGTAGGACATGTAGATTACGTGGAACACGATCTCGATGAAGAACATGATGATGAAACCCGTAGTGAATCCGACGGTTTCGATATCCTGTTTTGTCCTGCTCATCAGTTCTCCCGGGTTGTTCTCCCTGAAGAAAT
This sequence comes from Spirochaetota bacterium, assembly GCA_918298275.1. Classification (GTDB taxonomy): domain Bacteria; phylum Spirochaetota; class Spirochaetia; order Sphaerochaetales; family Sphaerochaetaceae; genus UBA9732. Next base: position 8,384 of record CAKJZO010000091.1, read on the forward strand.
ACTGGTCCTCTGCCAGGATACTGCGGAAGGTTTCCTCACGCATGCACCTCTGCATGGCAGAGCTGATGCAGTCGGAGGCGAACTCCTGTATGTACTTGGCAACACCTGTAACGAGATAGATCACCAGCATGGGGATGGCGATGGAGAAGAAAAGATCTCCGCGACCGCCCACTATGCAGGTATCGATGATTTCCTTTATATATTTTGGCCCCAAAGCACTGAGATAGACACCAATAACAAGAAATACTGCTGCTATCAGGTATAGCTTCCACTGCTTGCGGGCATACTTCAAAAGTCTACGCATATTCTATTTTGTAAATGTGTCAGAAGGCGATTACCATACGGACTTTCTTGTCGTGTGGCTGCTGTGGCAAATCTTCCACCAGCTGAGTTTTTCTACAGATTCCGATTGAAATGAAATCCGCCAATCGGGCTTTGCCCATCAAATCGAATAGTTGATCATAGTATCCTGCACCTCTCCCAAGTCTGGTTCCGAATTCTGTGAAGGCAAGTCCGGGTACCAGGATAAGTCCTTTGTGTTTTTCGCTGAGAAGCATTCTAACTCTGATTTCATTAATATTCAATATGTCTGAGTTTCCGACTGTACTTGTCCTATTGGGGAGTTCAACAAGGTTGTTCCGCCAGTCAGCATCTGCCAACCTGAATGTTCCCGGTTCCAGATCCGGAAACGCAATTGCCTTTCCTTCACGGACAGCCCTGTCCATGACCATGCTGATATCGACTTCACTTTTCAAGGGAACATAGCCGAGAATAAAAGCGGCATCCCCGTATTCCGGAAGCGCGCAGATCCGGTCGGCCACAGATGAAGCATCCGGACCGTCCTGAGTCCTGAGAATCCTGATCATCCGACTTCGGATTTCCTGTTTAGTCATGTTTTAACCCCATAAAACGAAAGGCAACTATTTCTAGCTGCCCTTGTCTGCCGTCTCCAGGAATTGAACCAGGGACACATGGATTTTCAGTCCATTGCTCTACCTACTGAGCTAAAACGGCGTGCAGAAGTATGTATAACCCAAAGATTCATAACTGTCAAGTGGTGCATTTGTAAAAAATAAGGTACAATCCTGAGTATGGACAACTACCAAAAAGCGCTGAACTATGAGACCGTAGTCCGCATCCTTCAGAAAGCGGACAACTATTGCCAGAGTGTTTTCCTCCAGATTGGCAACGAGTGCGATGCAAGAGAGGAACTGCCCTACAACGTCAAGGCCTATGCTTCGGTTCTCGGGGTCGATAGCTCGGTAGTCAACGATGCATACACCAAGTGCAGAAGCGCTTTCGAGAAGCTTCCGGAGAAGACGGTCATAATAGATCCGACCCATCCGCTATGGCCAGCAGAAGTCACGGACATTCCTTTTCTCTACCTTCTCGGAGACAGTTCACTGCTGAAGACAAAGGGCATCTGCGTTGTAGGAACCAGAAGCCCTTCGGACAGGGGCATGGCCCTGACCAGAGAGGTCGTAGATTCGCTGGGAGAAAGCGGCTTTACAATCGTCAGCGGACTGGCAATGGGAATCGATGGAGTGGCCCATATCGAGGCATTAGCTAAAGATTTTAAAACTATCGGGGTAATCGGTACCTCCGTTTGTGAATCCTATCCTCCCAAACATGAGAAGCTTCAGGCCCTTGTGGCAGAACATGGACTGGTCATCTCCCAATTCGCTCCCAGCCGTGAGGTCCAGAGATACTTCTTCATGCAGCGCAACCTGCTGATGAGCCAGATTGCTCTCGGAAGCTTCGTCATAGAATCGCGAGACGGTGGCGGCGGTGTAAAGCAGGCCCAGTACAGCGAGAAACAGGGCAAGAAGGTTTTCATACTAAAGGAAACCTATGACAACAGGACCTTCCTCTGGCCCCGCCGTTTCAAGGATGCGGTAATCGTCAACCCGCCTCATACTGCAGGAACCAAAGTTAAACGTTCCCTACAGATCTCCCGCACCTTCGGAAAGAAGGCAAGCGAAGATATCCAGCCTACCCTTTTCTGATAAGCAGTACTTTTTTGAATCTTGAGGTTGACACTTTAGTTAAAAATCTTTACATTGATTGAGCATTCGACGCAGGGTGGAGCAGTTGGCAGCTCGCCAGGCTCATAACCTGGAGGCCGTAGGTCCGAGTCCTACCCCTGCTAAATGAGAAAACCGATCCGAAAGGGTCGGTTTTGTCATTTACAGTGATGATGTCGGGGAGGACGAGGACCGAGCACGAAGTGCGAGGCGGTGTAGTGAAGCGCAGCGTAGCGTCGAGTCCTACCCCTGCTAAATGAGAAAACCGATCCGAAAGGGTCGGTTTTGTCATTTACAGTGATGATGTCGGGTAGGACGAGGACCGAGCACGAAGTGCGAGGCGGTGTAGTGAAGCGCAGCGGAACGTCGAGTCCTACCCCTGCATTAAAGCTATTAGCCAAATTCTTTGCCGAGATGAATTCACTGCGGAAAACCACTCTGGACAGGTTATTCCTGCAACGGTTTGATCTTCTGAAAAGATGTCAGAACTAAACCTAAAATCTCCCAGTTACAGCCGATGGATGCGGCTTTCGTCTAATCGATCCGTTAAGTGACAGTGACAGCGAATACTTCATCCACTACTCCTTCTCCGCTGCAGGAGATGATACAGAAGAGAACCAGAATTGAAATAAGGACTATTGCTGTTTTTCTCATTATACTGTCTTCATATATCGTCTGCGGTTCGTACCGTCATAATCCGACCAGATGGAATTATCACTGCTGACCTTGAGCTTAACACCTTCCCCGAGAGTGAGTGTTCCGACATCTGTTCCGCCTTGGCCTTTACCGATACCGTCTGCACTTAAATTTCCGGTCGCATTTATGGTTCCACCGTTGATGGTGATATTCCCGCCGTTACCAGAAAATCCACCACCGATTCCGGCTCCACCTTGAGATTCTCCGATCGCAGAAACCGTTCCGCCGTTGATTGTGATGTTGCCGCAGTTGCCCTTCCATCCGCCGCCGATTCCGGCTCCGCCATCTTTTCCGGTCGCATTTACTATTCCACCGTTGATGGTTATGTTGCCGCAATCATGCTCCCCAACATCCACCGTGCCTCCGATTCCTGCGAAACCACTAACTCCATTCGCAATCAAAGTCCCGATGCCTTCACCATTGATTGTGAGGCTGTTTCCTTCTGTTACAATAATTCCACGGGACGCCGTGAGTGTGTATCCGTCAGGAAGAAACAGATCGACATTTCCGGAAACTATGACAAAATGATCAATCGTTACGTCACTATTCAATGAATAGATGTGTCCGTCTTCCAGATATGTTATGTAAGATGATGAGCTGGTCAGGATTGTCACTGTCTTCATATATTTATCGTGGTTCGTGCCATCATAGTCCGACCATATGGAATTGTTATAACTTACCTTGAGCTTAACACCATCCCCGAGAGTGAGTGTTCCGTCATCTGTTCCGCCTGAACCCTTGCCGATTCCGTCTCCGCCATTGCCTCCGGTTGCATTAACTGTTCCGCTGTTGATTGTGATATTTCCGCCGTTGCCGTCAACACCACCCCCGATTCCAGCTCCACCTCCGTCATTTACAGTTGCATTTACTGTCCCGCCGTTGATGGTGACATTTCCGCCGTTGCCTTCAAGACCACCCCCGATTCCTGCTGCGCCGTCTTTACCAGTCGCAATTACTGTCCCACCGTTGATGGTGATAGTCCCGCCGTTGCCTTCTACTCCACCACCCCCGATTCCTGAGCCACATTCTCCGGTCGCATTTACTGTCCCGCCATTGATGGTGATGATTCCGCCGTTGCCTTTATAACCACCGCCGATTCCGGCTCCGCCACCATCTGCAATTACATTTATTGTCCCACCGTTAATGGTGATATTCCCGCCGTTACCTCCAGGTCCGCCACCGATTCCGGCGCCACCAGTAAATGCTCCCGAAATGTTTAGCGTCCCGCTGTTGATTGTGATATTC